>CALXAM010000019.1 GCA_944386285.1 uncultured Clostridia bacterium
TTCTTCTGAGGAAATTACATCCATTTATGTTGCCTTACTACTAGTTTCCACCAATTTATTTGCCAAGGCTTTTTTATTTACCCCTGGTAGAACCAGGGGTTTTGTTAAGCCTAAAGGCAACAAAAAAATGCCGTACATCCAGATTGGATGCACGGCATTTTTGATGCAGAAAGCGGAACCTTCATACAACATTTGTCATAGAATACGCCGCAAGGAGTGTGAGATTAGTTATGAAATCACAAACGGTTGATTTTTTCTTATGTGCCACAAAGGCAAACGGCTTTTTTTCATTATGTGAACCGTTTGACACCCCCAAAGAAGGGGTTCGCCGGTACCTCATCAAAGGCAGTGCAGGAAACGGAAAATCCACTGCGATGAAACGTATTGCCGATGCCTGTGCCGATCAAGATTCATTGATTGAACGAATTCACTGCTCATCCGATCCTGATTCACTCGACGGTGTTATTTTGCACGATGCCAAATGCAGTGTTGTCGATGCAACGCCACCGCATGCAGTTGAACCGGCATTCCCGGGAAGTTTTCAGACAGTCGTTAATTTCTGGGATGCACTTTCGGAAGAACCACTTGCGCCAAAACTTCCGATTTTCGCAAAGCTTTCCGATGCCATTTCACTCTGCCATCAAAAAGCCAGACGATTGATGGCCGGCGCAGATACGCTTCTATCCGACAATCGTCAATTCATCTCCTCAATTATCAGACAGTCTAAAATTGACGCCTTGGCTGACCGACTGTCACTGTGTGAACTTCCCTCTGGGAAAAAAGGTGACGGTGAAATTCATCTGCGTTTGCTCAGCGCCGTAACATTAGACGGAATTCATACATACACCGATACCGTCAAAACGTTGTGTAACCGTGTCATTTGTATTGATGACCCCTTTGGTGTTGCGGCAGATCGACTCCTACGACGGCTTCTCCTGCACATTAAGCAACGAGGACTTGATGTATATGTCTGCTTCGATCCGACTGCACCTGACAAACTGATTTCCCATCTACTCATCCCTTCCCTGTCGCTCGGGTTTGTGACGCAATCAATGGATGTGCGATTTGATCCGACAATCTGCACACGCACCATTCGCTGTACGCGGTTCCTTGATCGAAACGCGTTGCGGAAGCGGCGACAAACGCTTACCTTCCAAAAAAAAGCTGCAAATGTTCTCATGCATGCCGCTTCCGCGCATCTGCGTGAAGCAAAATCCATTCATGATGAGCTGGAGGCAGAATACCGTACAGGAGTTGACTTTTCTGTCGTAGAGTCTAAAACGGCCGCTCTTTGTAACGCCATTAAAGCACGATATTCAAATTAAAAAAAGGCAGACGCAACATGCGTCTGCCTTACATTTTTAAAGAAGAGCAAATCTATAAGCCGAGTTCTGTTAAATATGACAATCTATCTTGGCGCCGGGTCGCCCCGAACGCTCATCGCCACCCGTCGGAACCGTCGGACCAACGAATCCATTCCAGTCGGTGTTGCATCGGATAGGGTTTACATGGCCGCATACTCTCGTATACGCCGGTGAGCTCTTACCTCGCCTTTCCATCCTTACCGCAAATGCGGCGGTTTCTTTCTGTTGCACTAGCCCTAGAGTCGCCTCCGGCTGCCGTTAGCAGCTATCCTGTCCTGTGATGCTCGGACTTTCCTCACGGAAGATTTCTTCCGCGCTGCCATACAATTTGCTCCGTTTGTTATTATAAAGAATAAATGAAGATTCGTCAAGCGATCAAATGGTTATGCAGCTTTTTTCGAAAACATTGGCACACGGCCGATAATCACTGCTGCAATCGCAGTCAAAATCATTTCCGGAATCATATAAGTTGCATTATAGACAAATGAATAAAACCATGCAAGCGAAGCACCTGAGAAATTTTCAAGCACCCAATTGCCAAATGATGCGATAGATTCCTGTGTAAAGAACCACTCTGCATAGGAACCAAAGAACAGTGCACCCGAAATGGTATGGCATAAAAACCGCAGTGCAATCGCGATCACAGCGCCCACGCACATCGCAACACTTGCCGAGGAAAAGCGATTGCGTACAACACCCGCAAAACCCAAAACAGTGAACGCAAGAATATAGTCAAACAAGCATACGAGAATTGCCATCCAGAAAACCATTTGATCTTCTCCCGGCATAAAAAATGCTGCGACTGTTTTAAATCCAGTCAGCATTTGGATCAGCGCAAAAATAAATCCGGAAAACAATCCCCATTTGGTGCCGTAACGATACGCAATCATTACGATCGGAAGCATAGAAACAATGGTAATGCTACCGCCAAACGGAAGCTGGAACGGAATATATCCCGAAATGATGGTCAACACAGTTGCAACCGCCAACAGCATTGCGGTTTCAACCAAACGTTTTGTGTTTGTTTTTGTCATACAAAACACCCTCCCAAAATAATAGTTCGGATAACTTCTCGAAGACGCAAAAAAGGCGGTATCAACACTTGATACCGCCGAAAAGACCGAAGAATCAGTCGAGTACAAACAAATCACACCCGACGCATGATCTCCCTCCGATGGCATTATCCATATCAGGTCAAAGGGACACGCAGCATTGCGATCTCAGCCATGATGACTCACAGCGCCCCTGATCAAGTTTTTATTATATTCAAAAAATAAGATACTGTCAATTTTCTTTTTCGCTGTTTTTCGCTTCGACTCGAAAATAATTGCTTCTTTTTTGAAGTGTATACACGGTGTGTTTCTCCAATACGTCATGGAATGTTTCCATAAACTTCATCTGGCGCTTCGGCATCATGCGAAGCGTATGCATTTCATTATTATTTAGATTCAATGTGCAGTCCGCACGATCAAGTACAAAGCTGACAATGTCTTTATATTCAAACGTTTGCACGCATTTTCCGGTATATAGATTCCAGACAAGCAGTGCGCCACCAATTCCGCCAATGACTGAAAGCACTGCTAAAACCCAATAATTTCCAATCAAAATACCAAGGAACATCATAATCATGACGCCCATCCATGCACACAAAATAAAGAGCCAAGCAGACGTGGTATGCAATTCAATTGCGGTATCTGTGAGCAAAACAGTACAAAATTTGCCGTAAAGAGAAATTCCATTGATACGCGCATATATTTTAGAAGGCTCTTTTTTCGTTTTTTTTCTTTTTGCATTCACCATGGTGCACTGCACTCCTTTTAAAAGCAAAATTTATTATTTTTATTATAAACAGATCTACGTTTGATGTCAACGCACCATTCGTTATGGTTAAGGAGGTATCTTTGTGGACAGTCTAAAACAAAATAAAAATTGTCCATACACGCCTGAGCAGTTGTTCGCTGCGGCAACAACGCTTTCGGGACTCCTCGCCTCCTCTCTTTCTTTACGAGAACTGCAAACCGTCATTAACCTTCTACAGCTTGTGACAGCTAATCTCTCTGCGATCATTGATCAGCAGGAAATTTGTTCCGGTGATTTTGTTGAAACGCAAGATTAACCGCATTGCAATCTTTTCCGTTGTATGCTATGATAACACGATAAACAGGAAAACAGGAGCGATTTCAAATGAACGATCTCGTAACCATTTACACCGACGGCGCATGCAGCGGTAACCCTGGACCAGGTGGCTGGGGCGTAATTCTTTCATATAAGGGGCACAAAAAAGAACTCTCCGGCGGTGAGCGTCAGACAACAAACAACCGAATGGAGCTGACTGCTGTCATAAAAGGACTTTCGGCACTTACCCGCCCTTGCCGCGTAAATATCGTAACCGATTCAAAATACGTAGTGGATGCCATTACACTCGGCTGGGCAAGAAAATGGCGCGCACAAGGATGGATGCGCAACAAAAAAGAAAAAGCGTTAAATCCCGATTTGTGGGAAACACTTTTAAACCTGCTTGATCTCCATGAAGTCACATTCACTTGGGTCAAAGGACATGCTGGTCACCCCGAAAACGAGCGCTGTGATGAGCTAGCCGTTTCATTTTATCAAAATTTACGATGAAATCTGTTTTTTCATAAAAAATCAACGATTCGCACTGTTGATTTTTCTACTAAATCGGTATATAATAAACTTGTTTCATATTTATGAGTTAAATGAAGCGTAATTGATAAAGGAAACACAGGTTAGCGGCTGCACCCTGTTTTCTTTCACTTTACGCGAAAGCACAAAGGGAGGCTTTTTTTTGGGACGTTTTGTTTATGCGGATAATGCAGCAACGACAAATGTCAGCAAATCCGTTTTTGAATCAATGGTTCCATATCTGACAACGCATTATGGCAACCCATCGAGCATCTATTCCGTTGGCCGCGACGCCAAAAAGGCGATTGAAGTGGCAAGACAAAAAGTCGCAGCGGCAATTGGTGCACAACCGACTGAAATTTATTTTACCGGCTGTGGTACAGAGAGCGATAACTGGGCGATCAAAAGCACAGCCGAATTATTAAAACAAAAAGGTAAAAATCAGATCATTACCACAAATTTTGAACACCATGCTGTGCTCCACACCTGTGAGCATCTAAAGAAGCATGGATTTGAGATCATCTATCTGCCGGTCGACAGCGAAGGCTATGTGTCTGCAGAGCAAGTCAAAAACGCCATCACCGACAAAACGGCGCTCGTGACGATCATGTATGCAAACAACGAAATCGGCACCATTCAGCCGATCCGCGAAATCGGTGCTGTTTGCCGTGAAGCGGGTGTACTGTTCCACACCGACGCAGTACAGGCAGTCGGCCATGTGGACATCGACGTGGCTGCGGACAACATTGACATGCTGTCACTTTCGGGTCATAAAATCCATGCACCAAAAGGTATCGGTGCCCTGTATGTACGAAAAGGTGTCCGCCTTATAAACTTCATTGACGGCGGCGCACAGGAGCGTAACCGCCGCGGCGGCACTGAAAACGTCGCATCGATCGTCGGACTCGGCACCGCAATCGAAGAGGCAACAAAAGACATCGAAGCGCGCATGGCACCTATTCGCGAAAAACGCGACCGCATCATCGACACAATTCTTGCAACTGTTCCGAAATGCCGCTTAAACGGTGGACGGGACAAGCGTCTTGCAGGCAATGTGAACATCTCGTTTGAAGCAGTCGAAGGCGAAGCACTCTTACTCCGGCTTGACATGATGGGCATTTGCGGCTCGTCCGGCTCGGCATGCACTTCCGGTTCACTCGATCCGTCGCACGTTTTGATGGCAATCGGACTGCCGCACGAGATCGCACACGGCTCACTGCGTCTTTCCATCAACGAAGACACCACCGACGAAGACGTCGATTACATCTTGGAATGCGTTCCGAAGGTCATCATCACCCTGCGTGCGATGAGTCCGATCTGGAACGGCTAATAATACGAAAGGAAGTTTTTCTCATGTTATACAGTGATAAAGTCATGGATCATTTTGCAAATCCGCGCAACGTCGGCGAGATTCCGGATGCAGACGGTGTCGGCGAAGTCGGCAACGCAAAATGCGGCGACATCATGAAAATGTATTTAAAAATTGAAGACGGCATCATCAAAGACGTCAAATTCAAAACATTCGGCTGCGGTGCGGCAATCGCAACCAGTTCTATTGCAACCGAAATGATCAAAGGCAAACCAATTGAAGAGGCCCTCAAACTGACAAACAAAGCCGTCATCGAAGCGCTCGACGGACTGCCGCCGGCAAAAATCCACTGCTCGGTACTGGCAGAACAGGCGATCAAAGCAGCGTTTGCCGATTACTACACCAAAAAAGGCATTGATCCGACCCCGTTTGTCGGCACAGTAGCCTGCGACGGTGACTGCCATGCCTGCGGCGCGCACTAAGGTTTTAGTCGCGCTTTCGGGCGGTGTGGATTCTTCGGTCTGCGCCTATCTCTTAAAAGAACAGGGATACGACGTGACGGCCGTTGTGATGAAGATGTCGCCGCTCCACGACGACACGGTCGAAGCAGCGAAGCAGGCGGCGGCGGAGCTTAAAATTCCGCTGACTGCGCTTGACCTTCAAGAACAATTCCGCGCGAATGTCATCGACTATTTCGTCCGCTCCTACCGGCTGGGCATCACGCCGAATCCGTGCGTTGTATGCAACCCGACCGTTAAATTCAAAGCACTCATCGACGAAGCTGACCGCCAAGGCTGCCAGTTTGCAGCAACCGGTCACTACGCGCAGATCATCGAGGAAGACGGTGTGTTCCACATTCTCCGCGGTGAATCGAAACAGCGTGACCAGTCGTATATGCTCTACCGGCTCACACAGCGCGAACTTTCGCGGCTGATGTTCCCACTTTCTCACCTGCAAAAGGATGTGGTGCGAGCGATCGCACATGAGGCAAAGCTGTCTGCGTTCAATAAACCTGACAGTCAGGAAAACTGCTTCATTGCCGGAAAAGACTATGCGTCGTTCATCGAACAGGAGAGCGGCAAGCTCCCTGCCGGTGAACTGATTGCGCCTGACGGATCGGTCTGCGGCATGCACAACGGCATTCTGCACTATACGGTCGGTCAGCGCAAGCACTTGGGTGTGGCGCTTGGACGGGCGGTATTTGTCCGCGAAATTGACCCGGTCACAAACCGAATCTATTTAGCAGATGCCGAAAACGATTCGTACACCCAAGCAATTGTGGAAGGTCAGACGGCAACAGCAGGCGCATTTCCGACATTCCCATTTCAGGCACTTGCAAAAATTCGTTCGGCGGCAACTCCTGTGCCGGTCACAGTAAATAAACACGGAAGCACGCTTCATGTGACGTTTGACACCCCGCAGCGCGCTGTCGCAAAAGGTCAGTCGCTCGTGTTATACGACGGCGATCGGCTGTTAGGCGGCGGATTTATCGCATCAGCAACATAAAGGACAAAAAAGGCGCGGATTCGCGCCTTTTTGTGTTCCATACAGAAACGGAGGAAACTTTGATGAAGCTGTTTTTGGACGATATCCGGAACGAGCCGAGCGGCTATGTACTTGTGCGCTCGTTTGAGGACTGCATTTTTGAACTCGGTACAAAGGACTATGATACCGTGTCCCTTGATTATTCGCTCGGCGAACGGTTCACCGGGCTCGACGTACTCAAATGGATGGTGCGAAACAACAAATTTCCAAAATCGCTGAACATTCACTCCACACACATCTACGGCCGATCCGAGATGGCATGTTATATTCGCATGAATTTCCCGAAAGGTTATACGTTTACAATGGGGGCGGCAAAATGAGTGAAAAAACTGCAATCGTCACAGGTGCAAGCTCGGGCATTGGCACGCAGATCGCAAAAGAACTTTCATCCCGCGGCTATGCACTCGTTTTAGTCGGACGAAACGAACAAAAGCTTTCTAACGTCGCCAAAATGCTCACCACACCGGCCACGATCATCACCGCTGACCTTTCGACAAAAGAGGGCTGTCAGGCAGTCATCGACAAAACTGCTTCCCTGTCCGTCGAGGTACTTGTGAACAACGCGGGATTCGGCTTATGCGGTGATCTCATCGACACGGACGAAAATGCCGAGCTTGAAATGATCGAAACGAACATCCGTGCCGTCTACCTGCTCACGAAGCACTTTGTCCGCCGATTCCACTCACAGAACAACGGCTATATCTTAAACGTTGCATCCTCAGCGGGATTTCTGCCGGGTGTGCACATGGCGGTATACTATGCGACCAAATCGTTTGTCCTGCGTTTAAGTCAGGCAGTGTGTGACGAACTGCGACGAAAAAAGAGCTGCGTGCATATAAGTGTTTTATGTCCTGGCCCGGTCGATACAAATTTTTCCGACCGCGCGCATGTGCGCTTTCTTGTACCCGGGATGGACAGCCGCCGTGTCGCACACATTGCGGTAGCTGGAATGTTCCGCAGGAAAATGGTCATTATCCCCGGATTTTTGATGAAAGCCGCTCATGTCATTGAACGGATTTTGCCAGAACGAATTCTCACCGCTTCGTCTGCCATGATGCAGACCCCGACTGACAACAAAGGAGACCTACAATGAAACAAGCTGTCATTTTTGACTTGGACGGCACCCTTGCCGACACGCTTTCAAGCATTGCATTTTTTGCAAACCGTGCACTTGTACAGTGCGGCTATGAAGAAATCCCGCTCGAGGAATACCGCTATCTTGTCGGAAACGGCGCGAAACGATTGGTGCACGGGATGCTTGCACGCGTAGGCGACGACACGCCTGAAGCATTCGACAAGGTAAGCCCATTATATAACGACGGATACGACGCAGATAGTCTCTACCTCACCAAGCCATATGACGGGATTTTACCGCTGCTCGAAGTACTCAAACAGCGGGGTGTGAAAATCGGTGTGCTTTCGAATAAACCAGACCGCACAACGCAGAAAATCGTCAAAGCCTTGTTCGGTGATTTTGTCGATTCCTGCCGCGGTCAGCAGGACGGCACACCGCGAAAACCCGATCCTGCCGGGGTGTTTTTGCTTCTTCACGAACTGTCTGTTTCGCCGGTTGACTGCTTGTATGTCGGCGATACGAAAACGGATATGCAGACCGGAAAAGCCGCCGGTATTTTCACGGTCGGTGTGACCTGGGGATTTCGCGACCGCGAAGAGCTCGAAGAACACCATGCAAATGCGATCATTTCTTCACCGGAAGAACTGATCCATTATTTATAAAATATACGAACAACAAAAAAGAACCCATGCGCGCATGGGTTCTTTTTTTGTCTGATTATTCCTGTACAGGCGATTCATTTTCTCCGTTGTTTTGTGCGGACTGTTCACAAAGGAGCATACATCCGCACCGAATGCAGTAAGGAGTGTTTACCCCATTAACTGTACCGCATGACGGGCAGACTGTGCCCACATTTGCCTGCGGTTGTGCTGTCGGCTGCTGCATTCCTTCCGGTGCAGTAAACGGCGGCATTCCGCCTATCATGACCGGACGCATTTGGGGCTTGCGGTCAGCTTTTTTGACATAACCTTTCACCATACAAACGCATCCTGCAATCGCCAACAGAACAGCTGCAAGCAGTCCCCATGGATACAACCGCCAGATCTGTCCGAGTGTCGAATTTTCGTACAACAATCGTGTACCGCCTGTCATAAACCATGCATATAACGATACAAACAATGCAATCAGTGCCAGTGAACACACGCCGATTCCGACAAAAAACGACTTTTTCACGGATTACTCTCCTCCTTTCCGGAACCGCCGATCTGTTCAAAGAAGTTTGCCTGCGGCGGCTGATTGGCTTCCTGTTCGATCTTATCCGGATCAACGCCGACAAAATATTCTCTTTCGTCAAACACGCCGTTTTCAAGTGAAATGCGAATCTCACGTTCGTAATCTTGTTCGTCTTCTTTGACTGTAAAACGAATCACATAATCCTGCGTCAGGAATTTTTCAATTGTCTGATAGACGCTTGCAAGCTCTTCGGATGTCTGCGCACGCAGGAATTTTCCGCCCGTCGATTCACAGATGCCGCTTAAATACGACGAATCCGCAAAATCAAAGCCGACCGCATACACGACGATGCCCTGCGCGTTAAGCTGACTGATGACCGAACGCATTTGTGCCGCAGATTCGCTGCTGTCTGCGCCGTCTGAAAGCAATACGATAATCCGATTGCCGTCTTTGCCCTGCAATGCGCTCATGCCTGCCAAAAGTCCTTCAGAAATGTTTGTGCCGCCGTCTGCTGTCACAGTGTCCATTGCATGCTGAACCGTACCTTTTGAATCGGTAATCGGACACATCACCTGCGCTGCATGATCAAACACCGCAAGGCCCAAATTCATACTGTCACCCGCAGTCTGCACAAAACTTGATACCGCACGTTTTGCCTGGAAAAGACCGTCGCCCGACATACTGCCGCTGTGATCGACAACCAGACAGACATTTGTCTGTTCGTTTTCTTCGCTCTGTATCAGTTCAAAATCGGTGATTTCCTTGCCTTGATCGAATACTTTAAAATCACCGGCAGTGTAATCTGTGCCGTCGTCTTTACGTTTGGACACATTGACGCTCACAGAAATTTCCGGATAGTTTGTGGTATCTACTTTTCCGATATGCAGTCCGGTGCGCAGATCCTGCAATGTTTCGAGCAGGAATGCACTGAACTGTGTGGTCTTAACATTTTCCTCTTCGCCTTCGATACCTTCGATAGTTTCTGTGTATGTAACATCTCCGTAAGAGGTATACTGTGTCATTGCCCAAAGAAGCGTCTGAATCGAAGCCGCCGGATCATTGCTAATCACCACATCGCCTTCCTGATCGATTTCCGGTGTACCGGCGCTGTCATAATCAGGTACTTCAAAATCATCAAACGAGGTTGCTTTTGTGCTGTTGTCATATGCATCGAGCACATCCGCCATTTCAACCGAAAGGTAGCCCGTATTGTCGCCTGTAAACGACTGCGAAAGCGCTTTTTCCAGATAGGTGCGGGACGTTTCCATATCACCCATACGGAAATATAGCTGTGCAAGTACGAGGTTATATGCCACTTCATCGTCGCTCGACGGATTCTGCGCAAGAATATAGTTCACCGCACGTTTGACATAGATCGAATTCGATTCGTCATACAGTGTTTGGACCTCTTCCTCAAGCTTAGAAATCTGCTTTTGCAGCCGTTGTTTTTCCTGCTCATTCGCTACCGCTTCAGTGTTCACCTTTTGACGAAGGTTTTCGATTTCTTCGTTCTTTTTGGCAATTTTCTGTTCAAGTTCTTCCCGTTCAGTATCCGGTGTTTCGGATGGTTTCTGCACACCGCTTGCTGCAAGCTGGGCAAGCGCCGCACGTGCAGGGAACGACGAATCATTGAGCGCTGCCTGTTCAAGCATCTCAAATGTGGCAGTCATATTGCCAAGCGCCATATTACCCTGTGCAATCGCTTTACAGGACAGCGGATCGGTCTCTCCGGCAAGCGTTTCAAGATCGCTTTGAATCGTGCTATTTTCCCCGACACTGACTTGTGCCTGAATATTTACAATACTCTCCGCTTTGCTTCTCTCCTGCTCGGACAGAGAAATCTGTGCTTTGATTTTCTTGTGAATGAGTAATAATTTAGCCTCGACATCTTCTCCGTCCACTGCGCTTTTACAAAGATCGGCAATCTCGGTCAGCGTGCTGTCGCCAAATCGTTTTTGATACCTCTCGGCAGCCGCCTGTGCCTGGCTGTATTTTTTCTCAAGCGCCAAACTCAGCGACGCAAGCTGTGCCGACTGCACATTCGGCTTTCTTGAAAATGCCGTCTGTGCCGCAAGCTGTGCCGGCTGATAGCTTTCCACCTCGATGAGTCTGCATGCAACATAATTTTCCCGCATGGTAAGCATATTGCTCTGCATCGCACCGACACCGACGACAATCGCCGTCACAAGACCAACGAGTGCTGCCGCACCGGGAACGATTTTAAACAGAATCAGAGATTTCTTTTTCAAAAATCCTATGAGCATCATCACAGCACCGCCTAAAAACAGCACGGCGCCGATGCCGATCAGTACCCATTCCAGTATTGTCATTCTGTATCCCCTCCTCTGTCAATCACATCCACATCAATCCGACTCAGCCGCGGAAATACCTTTTGCAGGGATGTTTTATCGCTGATCGGATTGTCGCGGATCATCAGCACCCGCAGACTTGAAACATCTTCAAGCGGGCTGAAATCAGATACCTGGTTTTGATACATCCACAGATCCGACAGCTTTTCAAGTCCTTTGACCGGTGAAAGATCGCTTACATTGTTTTTGGCAAAATCAAGATAGGTCAGTTCTTTCAAATTCGAAACTGCACTGATATCGCTCACCTGGTTGTTCCAGCATGCAAGACTCGTTAAATTGGTAAGGTTTGCAACCGGCGAAAGATCGGTCACTGCATTCGAACCGACACACAGCCGTTTTAAATTGGTGAGGTTTGCAATCGGCGAAAGATCGCTCACACCTACATGGATAAGCGACAGTTCCTCAAGCTGTGATGCAGAGGAAAGTGCCGTGATATCGAGACCTTCCTGATATGCAATGCAGAATTTCTTTAAAAACGGCATTTTTTGAAGATCGTTGAGCGTTTTGACTGAACCCATATCCGAATATACCCAAGAGCTTCCCCAGTATTGATAGCCGTCTTCCACAAACACGACGGCATCCGATGAGTCCATGACCATATCACCAACGATGCAAAGCGATGTAATCTGTGCCACCTCATCATCATACAGATCGCCAAAATACTTGTTGAGCACATTGCGCACCGCATATTCAATATTCGGATCTTCAAAGGTAACGACTTGACTTTCAAGATTGATCGTATATGCGCCGGTCGTTTCCTCGCTTACAAAGCCATAGCTGCTGACAGCGATTGCTTTGATTGTGGTCTGGCCGTTTCTTAAAATGATCGGCTCGTTATAAACAAGCGAATCGATTGTCGGCGTTGTGCCATCGAGCGTATAGTAGATGATGTGTCCTTCTTTTGCCGGCACGAGCGAAACCGCCTGGCGCGTGTCATACGCACCCGGCGCAACAGAAAACGTCGGTGCCTGCGGAGAGGTTTCCTCGTAAAGCGCACGAATCGACTCGTCATCCACCAGTCCGGATGCTTTCTCTAACAGTTCCTTTGCCTCGGTCAGTTTCTGCTGACGCAGATACAGCTCGGCAAGCTCCCGGTATGCAACGGTGTTTTTTTCGTCAAGCTCAAGAAGCTGCTGATAAGTCGCTTCCGCCTGCGCATATTCCTCTAAGCCGTTATATGACTGCGCAAGACCCAAATAAGCGTCCTTGTTGTTCGGATCGATCTCGGTTGCTTTTGTAAACGATGCAACCGCATGCGCATAGTCGAGTTCTTCAAGATATTTGTCGCCGAGTGCGAGTGCCTCTGCCGCAGGGCTTTCAAACGGGTTGGTCGAAAGCCAGATCACAATACCCACAATCACACCGATAACCACAACGCCGATCACACAGAGCAGTGTAATCAGCTTGCCGCGTTTTTTGCGGTTCGGATCTTTTTGCGGCAGGTTATTTTCCGGCGGAACAAAGGTGCTGCCGTCGTTTTGCGGCGGAATGAACGGCGGAACAGGCGGCGGTGTAGCGCCTGCTTCCTGCGGTGCATTATTTGCTATCGGCGGCTGCATATATACTGGATTTTGCTCATATGGCTGCTGTACCGGCGGGATAAAAGCCGGCTGCTGCGACTGATTCATCGGCACTGTGCCTTCGTTGCCGCTCGCATTCACCGGCGGGACGTTATCAAGCAGCACAGTGCCCTCGTCCCCGCTCGCATTCACCGGCGGGACGTTATCAAGCAGCACAGTGCCCTCGTCCCCGCTCGCATTCGCCGGCGGGACGTTATTAAGCAGCACGGTGCCCTCGTCGCCGCTCTCATTTGCCGGTACGACATTGTTAAGCAGCACTGTGCCCTCGTCGCCGCTCTCATTTGCCGGTGCGACATTGTTAAGCAGCACTGTGCCCTCATCGCCGCTCGCATTCGCCGGCGGGACGTTATTAAGCAGTACAGTGCCTTCGTCGCCACTTTCATTTACCGGCGGCACGTTATTATGTAACAGGACTGTTTCTTCTCTGCCCTGCGGCGCAGACGGCGCCTGCGTCTGGTTCATATCAGTCGGCTGGGGCGCTGTGACCTTTTCCATCTCGGAAAACGCTGCACCGCACGCAGTACAGAATTTCGCCTGATCATCATTCGGCCTGCCGCATCGTGTACAATACTTCAAAAAGACTTCCCCCTCTATCCGTTTTCAGCTCTCATTTTTCCGGACCATATTCTGCATCAAACCGCGCTTTTAATCGCTTTCCTTTTGACGCAAGTACGATCTTTATGATAATCAGCGCAATGCAAAAAACGCTGAAGCTGACAATTCCCCCGTAAAACATCCATTGTCCCAATGTCATCGGGTTTCCCTCCTTGTGTTAACCAATCCAGCCGCCGTCGATGATCTGCTGCATCATGGTTTCAAGCACCTGCATCTGTTCATCGCTGACGCCCTGAATTCTTGCCTGCTCATAGTACGCGACCGCTTTTTCATACATCTCGCGCACTGCGGTATAATCCCGCGTTTCCTGCGGTTTTTCATCCTCTATTGCACCATAGAGCAATGCAAGCCGCATATACGGACGATAATCATCCGGTGATTGTGCCTGTAATTCTGTCAGAATCTGCTCTGCCTCCTCATACCGGTGCAGAAGCTGATTCACAAACGCCGTATTCAGCCTCATTTCCGTCGAACCATTGCCCTGCGCTTTGAGTGTTTCATAACATTCGAGCGCTTTTTCGCAGTCTGCCTGCAAATTGCCGCCCGCTGACTGCGCACGCCGCACATACGCCTGTGCAAGCGCTGACACGATCGCACCTACACGGTTTGACGCCACAGCGCCGCGTGCCTGCTCGAGCACTTCGATTTCCTCGTCGAGCTTTCCGCCCGTGCGGTATGCCCGTGCACATAAAAGATACGCCTGATACCGTGTTGTGTCATTCTGCGTTGTTAAAAACACGTCCTCAAACCGTTCGCTTGCCTGCTGCCAATCTCCTTCGGCGAGCAGCAGTTCCGCTTCGACAAGTGTGACGGAATCGTTGTCCATTCCGCAGTTTTTCGCAGTCGAAAGCACCTGTTGTGCCTCGTCCACCTGCTGCATCCGCGCCAATGAAATCGCATAGTCGCGGTAATAATCCGGGTTTTCGCTGTTTCGCAAAACAGCTTCTTCATAATAACCGACTGCCTTTGCGTAGTTTTCCTGTTCAAACCACGCGTTTGCAATCATATAGTAAAGATCTGCCGCACCCACAGGATCTGCTTCCATGGCCTCGGTCAGTCCCGGATTCGTAAAAATCAGCCGTCCGTACTGTACGCACGCCAGATATTCACCCTGCTCGACATACGCCAGCAGCTTTTCGTAATAAGCGGGCAGCTTTGTACTGTAAAGGTTGATTGCCTGATCATAAAGCAAAATGCCTGATTCATAATCACCGTTTTCGCAGGCCGCTTTGCCCTGCTCGACGAGTGACGCATACTGCGCCTCCTGTTCGGTGCCCATTTTCAAAAATCCCGTTACGGAAACGAGCACCGACAGCGTCATCAGAATCGAAAATACAATCGTGACGATGTGCTGTTTGCGTCGATGGCGGATATATGTACGATCAAGTCTGCGGATGTTCGTGAGTACACCGAGCAGTTCCGCCGCTGTCTGATAGCGGCGGTTCGGATCGGGCTGCATCATCTTTTCGACAATTTCGACAAACGCCTGGCTGTAAGGCGGACGCCGCACGGAAATCGGTGTGACCGGGCCGGTCGATTTTTCCGGTTTTACACCGGTCATCAGATGATAAAATGTTGCGCCCAAGCTGTAAATATCCGACCGCGCATCCAGCGGCATCACCATCGGATACGGCGTACCGCCCATACCCATCATCGGCGGCCAGTTTTCCGGGTACTGCTCCGGCGGCGCATAACCCGCACTCAAACCACTGACCTGGCTGCTCCCCTGCCCGTCAAGCGAGATGTTAAAGTCGATCAAGCACACATTGCCCTGCGGCGTAATCATAATATTCTGCGGCTTGATATCGCTGTGGATGATCGGCGGTGTCTGTGCGTGCAGATAGACAAGCGCTTCACACAGCTGTTTTGCCCAAAGAAGCAGCTGTTTTTGCTCGACCCGATAACCGTTTTTGATGTAATAATCGAGCGACTGTCCCTCGATAAAATCAATGACGGTATAAATGCCGCCGCCCACCTCCAAAAAGTCATAGACCTGCGGCAGGTAGGTGTGCTTTAACCGTTTTAAAATATCCGCTTCGGTACGCGCATTGATGCGGGCAGCCACTTCATCTTTGATTTTTTTGACAACCACATACCGTCCCAATCGGAGATGATATGCTTTATAAATAATACCGGTTCCGCCGGCACCGATCTCCTCAATGATCTGATAAACGCCATCAAGGACATCTCCACGTCTTAGCATTCGGTTTTCCCCTCCGTTTCCGCCGATTATCCTTCAAAAATCAAAATTTCATCGGCAAGATCAATCCGATCGCCCGCATGGAGCAAAACTTCCTGCATCGGCGATGCGAATACACCGTTTACCCGACTTTTATTAAGCGAATTCTGATCAATCAGATAATATGCACCGTCTTTTCTGACAATATCGGCATGATGGCGGCTGACCGCCGGATTTCCCGCAATACAGAAATCGACGCTGTCGCGCTTTTTGCCGATGCGTGTCACACATTCCGAAAGCAGCACCCGCTCGTTCGTTTTCGGATACCAGAGCACTGCCGGTCTGGTTTCTTCCGCTTTCCGCGCCTCCTCGGCAAGACGATCTTCTTCCGCTTTTCGTGCTTCCTCGGCAAGACGATCTTCTTCCGCTTTTCGTGCTTCCTCGGCAAGGCGAGCCTCTTCCGCTTTCCGCGCCTCCTCAGCAAGACGAGCTTCTTCCGCTTTTCGTGCTTCCTCGGCAAGGCGAGCCTCTTCCGCTTTTCGTGCCTCCTCGGCAAGACGAGCTTCTTCCGCTTTTCGTGCTTCCTCGGCAAGGCGAGCCTCTTCCGCTTTCCGTGCTTCCTCGGCAAGAGATCGGAAGAGCACACGTCTGAACTCCAGTCACTTAGG
>CALXAM010000020.1 GCA_944386285.1 uncultured Clostridia bacterium
AAGGAAGAACTCTATCTTGACTTCGATCTGGCCCACTCCCATGATGTTCCGGCGCTTCTCGATGCTTATGTAGACTTTTTTAATAACCACCGTCCGGCCGCTGCATTGGGTTACAGAAGCCCCGTTCAGTTTAAAACCGAACGGGGCTTCTGATAAATATTCTTTTTACTGTCTACTTTCTCTTGACAAGTGCAATATCAAAATTGATATGCCTATTTTTTAATTCATCTATTTCAATTTTGCTGTGTGGGAAAAAAAGGTCGTATTGCTGCGGCAACATCAGAGATCGGCATTGTTTGCAGCCAAATTCGGCCGGGTCCTGTTAAGATGGTATGAAATAATCCTTCTCCGCCGAAGAAAACGTTCTTCGCGCCATGGATTTGCTGGATATCTATCCCTACACTCGGCTCAAATCCTGCAACGTTTCCTGTACTGACAACAATCTGCTGTCCAGGCGCCAACATATATTCTACTAATTCACCGTCAATTTCAGCAAATGCCATACCACTGCCTGATAAACGCTGCATAATAAAGCCCTCACCGCCAAAAAATCCGGTACCAATCCGTTGGTTGATATGCACAGACAATTCAACACCCATCTCAGACGCAAGAAATGATTTCTTTTGCAGAATCATATCATATCCGGGACTGATTTGGATTGGCATAATCCGCCCCGGAAAACTGGCACCAAAAGCGATTGTTCCATCTCCTTGTGCAGTATAAATGTTTTGAAACAGACTTTCGCCGGAAAATGCCCGGGAAAAAATCCGATCAAGTCCACCGCCTGTGGTTTGCATTGTAATATTCGGCGTCATCCACACCATCGAACCACTTTCTGTAATCATCGATTCTCCGCCCTGCAGATGACAAGTAACAACCGGAAATACTCCTCCTGAAATTTCATATTGCATACAATCACCCTCCTTATTTTCATTGTAGCATGGGAACATAAAAAAACCAACGATTTTTAAAAAGAAGCGAGAATTCTCCTGCCATAAAATCGGTTGACATTCCTGTTTGATGGTGATATCGTAAAGAAAAGGAGCGAACCTGTTTCGCATAGAAAGGAAGAAGACATATGAATAAAAGAGACCGGGTTACAGCAGCGTTGAGCGGTGAAACGCCTGATCGGATTCCCGCTGCATTTTGGTTTCATTTTACGGGAGAAAACACTTCGGGACAGAATGCAATCAATGCGCACATTGACTATTTTAAGCAATGCGGCTGTGATATGATGAAGATCATGAGTGACAGCTACTTTGATTATGCTGCGTCAATCGAAGTCAACACAACAGCTGATTGGTACAAACTCAAACCGCTTGGCACAGATCACCCGTTCTATGCGGGACAAATTGCGCGGGCGCGGGAGATTGCAAAAGAAGTTAAGAAAGATGCGCTCGTTTACTACACTGTTTTTGCACCGTTTTCGTCGATTCGTTCGGGTTATGGAAACGCACGTGTGATGCAGATGCTCAAAGAAGATCCTAAAGCGGTACTTCATGCACTTGACGTCATTACCGAAGATACGCAAATGTTTATGAAGGCGCTGTTTGATGCAGGTGTAGACGGAATTTACTACAGTGTTCAAGGCGGCGAGAAAAACCGTCTTTCGGTTGCGGATTACCGCAAGCTGATCACTCCATCTGACAAAGCAGCACTTGACTATGCAAACACCCTTGGAGATTTAAACATTTTGCATTGCTGCGGCTGGGCAGGCGATCAAAACAATCTTGAGGATTGGAAAGATTATGAGGCAGCAGCAGTCAACTGGGCGGTTTACGTTGAGAAAATGGATATCAATGAGGGACGCGCATTCTTTACAAACGTTCGCTGTATTTTAGGCGGACTGGACAATACGACAAACGGTGTACTGTATAAAGGAACAGACGAGGAAGTAAAAGCTGAAATCCGGCGGTTGTGTGAAGTCAATGGAAACAAAGGATATATGATCGGTGCCGATTGCTCTATCCCCTCTGATACACCATATGATCGTATTCGTTTAGCTGTATCTTATCGATAATTTAAAACAATATGGAAGGAACACCTAAATATCAGTCATTATTTTTGATGTGTTTCGTGTACGTATTTGTCTTACCTTATCGTTTTCGATGAATTATAAAGTGAGTCTTTGACCGCTATTTCTTTTTGAGGTATGACCTATAAAATGAAAAGCAGGAATTGTTTTTATAAAACAATTCCTGCTTTTTATTTACTAATAAGATTTCGCGTGTTTTAAAACAACATGGAAATGCTGTTTTATTTCCATTATACTTCGTCTTGCATCACTTCCGAATGATCCGTATACATATATTTTTGACTGAAATCATATGCACTCATCGGCTTTGCATAAAAATACCCTTGACCGTAGTCACAATGTAATGCTGCGACATATTCCTTATCTTGTTGTGTTTCAATTCCCTCTGCAACAGTAGAAATATTGAGCTTTTTCGCGAATGTAATAATCTCTTTCAATACGATTCGCCGACGTCTGTTATCGTCTTTATCCGAAACTTCACGCATAAAACCGCGATCCAGCTTTAACTCATCGATTTTAAGGCAATAAAGCATATTCAGCGAAGAATAACCACTTCCAAAATCGTCCATAGAAATTTTGAATCCCTTAGCATGCAATGCTTCAATTTGACTGTTGATTTGCTGTGTGTCGTTGGTTGCAATTCCTTCAAGCATTTCAAGTGTAATGAGGGAAGGGGGAATATCATATTTATTCGTAATTTTTATCAACTCGTCAGGATAGTTTGCATTTGCAAACAAAAGTTTTGATTGGTTAATGGAAATTGGAATGGGTGTAAGGCCTTCGTCAATCCAAGAACGAAGCTGCTTACAGACTTGTTCTACCATATACATATCGAGCTTATGACAAAATCCGTTTTGTTCAAATAACGGAATAAATTCATTGGGATAACGGAACGTTCCGTCAGAAAGCTGCCAACGCACCAGGGCTTCAGCACCAACAATGCGATCATTTGTTAAATCGGTTTTCGGTTGAAGAAAAAGTTTAAATTCATTTTTTTGCAATGCCGATTGCATCTGACTTTCAACCAAGCTG
The DNA here is from genome assembly GCA_944386285.1 of uncultured Clostridia bacterium. GTDB lineage: Bacteria > Bacillota > Clostridia > Oscillospirales > Ruminococcaceae > Paludihabitans. The sequence continues at coordinate 3,068 of CALXAM010000020.1, forward strand.
ATTTGCCGGAATTTATTATGGATTTTACTATCATAAAAAGCAACACTGGTGCGATGTGAATTTTGGATACTCCTTAGTGCCAACAATGCCTGTTCGCGCGTACCGCATATACTTAAACCGCTATAAAGTGAAATTTCATAACTGTATTCTGCATGTGCAGTTGTATCGCTGATGGTTGTAATGATTTTCATAAGACGGTTTTCAAGTATTTGCTTATCGGTTTCAAGGAGAAAAATATAGAAAAGATCCGCAGAATCACGGCAGAAGAATTCCTCTTCATTTAGATTTTTTTCAATAATGTCCTTAATATATTGAAGAACTTTGTTGCCGCCGTTAATTCCAAACAGATTGTTAATCCACTTAAAATTATGCACATTTACCGCCGCGATACAGTAATCTTCATGTTTCTTTTGAATCTCCTGCAAACGCTGATCAAATCGCAATGTAGTCATCGCTTTCGTCACATCATCAACATAAACAACATGGAGAAGTAATGCGGAATTTTTACGGAATTTATAGTAACCGTAATACAGAAGGAAAAACATCAAAATTAAAATAAGGAACAAAAAGCCGCCAGTGAAAATAACAATTTGCCCCATGGAAAGCGTAGGACCCCATAACCGATTGGCACAAAATAAAGACCAACCGTTGAGTTCGAGTGGCTCAATATAAAAGCGGCACTGTTCCCCTTTATAGTTGAACGTTCCATATATACTATTTTGGTTTTGAAGTGCTTCCAAAGCCGTTTGCTGCATATCATTATTTAAATATGGACCATCAAAGATTGATTCTACATTTTCTTGAACAATTGTATTGTCCGAACGGACTAAAAAGTCCCCCTCAGAATCAAGTAAATGGATATAACCCTGTCCTCCCATTACAGTATCACCATTTACGATGTCTTCAAATATTTCAAGTGTATCGCCTGCGGAGAGCACACCAACGATTTCATCGTCTTGATAAACCGGAACTGCATAAACAAAAACTTTCTGATGATGCACTTCACTATCAAACATTTTTGATACAGCATTTTCTCCTTGCAATGCCTTTTTGATTACTTCCTGTGCGTATGGATGATAATCTTCTAATTTTACGTCATATTCAACACCATAATCCCGCGTGTCTACAACACCTGTACCGTTGACTGAAAAATAGGAAAGACTGATAAACGCATTGGCTTTATTGGTTTCAATAATACTGGTCATCAAAGTCTCTTCATCATCCATAATGCGACTTATCTCATACGATTTCGATAACGTCGTAAGGATTTGAAAATCCTCATCAAGCTGCTTAAAAATTCGATTCTTGTACTCTTGCGTTTCTATTTTCATTTGCGAACGATCTGATTCATTGACAGCGTTCACCACATAACCGAAAATGATAAAAACAGCAACACAGACAATGATACTGACTAAAATTACACTGATAGTGACCTGCATAAGCTGTTTTTTTATTTTATTTTCGTTCATTTACGATTCCCGCTTTCTTATAAAAACATTCGATCCGTTTAATATATGAATGAAATAAGCTATTTCAAAACAGTTTCCGTTTGGTATTTTTGGGTGAGTGGTTTCTCATAAACACACATTCGATTTTTCCCGATACGTTTTGCACAATAAAGAGCATGATCGGCTTCACCATAGAGCGTAGCATAACAGTGCGAACCAGATCCAACGGCGGAGATCCCGATGCTGCCGCTAATTCCAACACAAATGCCCTTCCATTCTGCATTGCACAGCTCAACCAGCAACTCTTCTCCATAGCGAAGAAAATCAGACAGATTTTTGGTGGCAAATAACACAATAAATTCATCGCCGCCAATTCGTCCAAGTCTTGCGCCCATCGGTGCTTTTTGTCGCATCATAGCAGCTACATTTTTTAAAACAGCATCGCCGGCTGGATGACCAAAATGGTCATTTACGTTTTTAAAGTCATCAATATCAAGAATGAGCGCTGCAAGCATTTCATCTTCCTGCAAATATTTCAGTTTGCGCTGTCCATACTGTTCGATTGCTGTTTTGTTAAGTACCTCGGTGAATTGATCCATTTGGATTTCTTGTTCCAGCTGAGAGATTTTCTCCTTTTGTTCGGTAATATTTGAAAGCATACCTATACCAAAAACGGGAATACCGTCTTTATTTGACTGGGTAACAACACGCAGATCGAACCAATTATTCCCTCCCGTTTTTAATGGAAGAAACAACTCGTATTTTTGAAAATGTGCACCTTCTTGTACATTTTTAAGACAATCGATCAAAATGCTCTTTTGTTCTTGTGAAATACCGTTGAGAGAACGAATATACTCGCTGAACTGCGGAATATCACATGGCTGACCAAATAAATCGTTCCACTCTTTCGAAAAACGAATCCAATCTTTTTGAATATTCCATTCAAAGGTGACATAATGTTCTTTTTCTAAAATGAGTTCGTGTTGCTCCGCAGAGAGTTTAAACTCTTGTTTCGTATCCAAAAGCTCTTGTTGCAACGCATTCAGCGATTGTGCCTGGATCATTTCAATATGCCAATGTTTATATCGAACTAAGTAAATGATCACACATAATAAAAAGGTAATAGAAAAGTTGATGATCTCACCTGAACCAAACATAAAATGAAGAAATACAACAAACAGCAGATATGAAAGTGTGAGATTTACAAGTGCAAACCAAGGGCGAATCATCAAAAGAGCAGAAAAAATCATGAGTGCTGTAGTAATTGTAAAGTTACCAACAGCATTTGAACGAATAATATCATAAATATTGAAAAACGTATGCCAGAATAAAAATACACTTCCGGCTATCATATGGATTCGATAATAAGCTTTTACGGAAAAATGAAAGCAAAATTCAAAAAGAAGAAAAAGTCCACAGCTTAGAAAGTAGAAAAGATAAAAGCCAAAATAAATTTGATTATTGAGCGTTCCCAGTCCAGCGCCAGAAAAGAACAATACGCGAATCAGGTTAAAGAACTCAAGAAATAATGTGACAAATGCACCAGTACGTAAAACAAGTCTATTGGAAACCACAGCTTGTTCAAAAAAATTTTGATTAGTACCTTGCAGCGTAACAGGATAAGTCATGAATAATCACACCCTTTTATGCAAAATTTATAATAAGGGGTCTTCTAAAAATTATGTTACTAGTCGTACAAATCTCGTCAATAGTGATTGTTGATATGTGATAACAACAGCGGAAAATTGGCGCTATTAATAGATGTAATAAACTATATATGAATATATGTTTTATATATAGTTTATATATAATAAAGTATATCACATTCATTTTTTGATATCAAGCTGTCACAAAAAGAATGGTTCGCTTTTTATAAGACTCTATTTACGTATTAAGGTAATAAAGAAAGAACGTACATAATCCTTACATTATTCTGTTGACAAATCGATCCGGTTCATAATATAATAAAGCTAAATAAAATGATATTCTATATCTGTATTGTGTGTATATATACTGTATAACAATCTATATCGTATTGTATTTGGCAAACTTGGTGAAAGTCAAGGACGCAAAGTTTAAGAGGCTAAGGTGCTATGCTATGCCTGTCTGGCTGCAACTTTCAGGAATTTCCTGAATGAGTTGCAGCCTTTTTTGTTCTTATATATTTTTGTATCGCAACACTGAACAATCAAACAAATATATGTGTTTTGAAAGAGAATGCCGTTTCATATCACTATGACAGTAACGCTTGTTTTCAGCGCCAATAATCCAAAACGAATGAGGAGAAGATTTTTATGGTAACGAAAGAACAACTGGAAGAAGCAATTTCAGCATTGATACCAATTCTTGAACAGATTAAAACGTTTGAAAGACAGTATGGAAATATTTTAATGGAATATCGAAAAGAACAAGAAATCGCAAATGAAGCAGATCGAACAGATGCTGCAATCAAAATGATTCGCAAGTATTCCAATTTATAAGATGGAGGTAAATAACCGTGCGGAAAAAATCAGCTGCTGTAAAAGAAAAACGGAAATCGAATCCGATAGAACAGGTAAAAAAATCCGGAAGTCGTTCTACAGTGACAATCGTGGTAGCGGTTATGCTGTTTTTAATCACTTTTTTGATTCAATTTGTTGCCACCAATATTTTACCTGCTAATCAAGGAGAAATTACCGATTGGCGATTTTCAAGCGGTACCGATCCACAAGCCATCAGTGGAGAATTAACCACATATCGTCAAGCAACAGCGGGAGATCGCGTCTCTAAACAGTTTGGTGCACCATATGTGCGCCTGCAATATACATTGCCGGCACAGAGTGCAGAGATGCGGCTTGTTATCAAAACGGCATATAACCCCATTCGTGTGGAAGTAGACGGAGAACAAGTGCTTCAAAACGGATATGGCGAAAAAACATTTACCGGAAACAGTTATCAAAGCATCCTGCTCCCGGCAGGCGATGCGCGCACGTTGGATTTGTACGTATATGCGCCACTGGCTTTTTCAATCAAGGCATATTTGGAACCTGCTCAAATTACAATGGTGCAAAGTTTCACCTATTATATCGGATTCGGAGCATCGATTGCTGTCATCCTGCTTGGTATTGGTATGTTTTTGTTCAGTATTTTCTTAGCAGCCAAAAGCCGTCATATTCGATGCCTATTACTGCTGTCTATTACGGTTTGTTTCGCAGGACTCACAGCGCTTCTTTATACCTACAGCAACACTACCATGTTACTGACCGCTTCATATTGGTTTTTTATTCTTTTACTTTCAGAGCTGTTATTGATGATGCTCGGGTATATTACCATAGCGGCGTGCTGCAAAAATTCTCTTAAAAATGCGGCTGTTTTCATTCCGGTCGCAATTTTCAGTTTTATTATTCCATTGTTTGCGACTACATGGGCAGTACGCGCTGCTGCTGTTGTGATGACAGCTGCTCAGCTTTTCCTTGCAATAAAGGCAAACCGTATTTTTGCAAATACGACGACACAAGCGGTACCACATATCAAGGTGGTACGGGGGATGCTTATTTACTTTGCCCTCATTAGCATTTACAACACAATCGCATTGTTTTTAGGAATAGGACTGTTGTCCGGCTACCTGTTTTCTTGCAGTGTTTTGTTATTATGCGCTGTCATGTTTGTAGTCTATTGCCGTCAAGTTGTGTATTTGGACATTAGAAATCTAGAACGTGAACATCAGCTGTATGTGGACACTGTTTGGGCAGAAGATGTAAGCGAATTGATCACAAAGATGTTTTCACAAAAGGATGAGACGACATTCCTTATTGAAACCGCACATGGATTGTCCGCTATTCTGGAGCGGAATTTAAATGCCATAGGAGAATCTGTTAATGTTCATGTCTGTGTTGGCGTCTATAATGGCTCGGAGTTTGTTGAAATTCTTAATGATGGTCCAGTAGAAAATTGCGATTACATATCACTGTATAAACATCTGAAAGATCAGCCTCAAAAACTTTTAATTGGTAACACAACCGCAGAGATGCTGTTTCAAGCGAATGACCATAGCGTAATCATTCATTTTGAAAATATTTTATGTGGAATTTCCAGACGCGTAGAAAATACAATTCGAACCGTTTATCTTAATTTACTCGCGGTTTTTCAAAATCTAAATCTTGAAAAAGATGTGTCTGATATTCAAGAAGAACTGTTTATCAATCTTGCAACAGTTGTGGAGCAAAAATATCGCTCTACAAAAAAACATCTTGTTGTCGTAGCGGCACTTTCCTATGAACTTTGCAAGAATCTCGGCATGAGTGATGAACGGGCAAATCTGATTTCTTTAGCTGCAATGACACATGATATCGGAAAGATCTTTATCTCAGAGCAGATTCTTGAAAAAGAAAGTCCGCTCACAGAGGAGGAATTTGAGCAAATGAAGCAGCATACAGAGGCCGGCTTCAATATTCTCTCCCTGCAAAAAGGCGTATTCTTTGAGATGGCGGCAACAATTGCACAGCAGCACCATGAAAATTTCGATGGAAGTGGATATATCGGCTTGAGCGGTCGCATGATCGCACCTGAAGCACGTCTGGTTCGTGTGATCGATGTCGTAGACGCACTGCTTTCCAAACGAAGCTATAAGGAAGCTTGGTCTGCAGAACAAGTGAAGAATTATATTGCACAAGGAAAAAATACGCTGTTTGATCCAACAGTAGTCGATGCGTTCCTTTCCTGCGCAGACGATCTGCTTGCATTGCGTACACATATTATAGAGGATGAGAGCATATGAAAAAGTTAAATATCAAAATGTTTCTTAAGCCTTATTTTTTCATTCCGATTTGTCTGCTGATTTTAGTGGGATTTGCTTTTCTATTTTGGTATCTCACACCGTCTCGGAAACTTTCGGTAGTAGTTGTGGACAAAACTGTTCCGGCAACTGCGGCAGATAGCTTTGCGTATCTTGACGATGTATCCAATAACTATCGGAAGCATATCGGCCTTTACTGGCTTATGAACCATATGAAGATCGTAAATCCTGAAACAGATCGTGCATATGACTATACAACGGACTATTACGGTCCAAAACTAAATGCAAATAATGAGATTATCGACAGCAATTCTATCACAGAACTCGAAACTATTCCGGATTTGCTGTATCTTTCGGATACTTACGGCGTGGAGATCTATGACGGTCACGGAATTTCAGAAGATGAAATGAACATGATTTCATTATGTCATTCTTCGGGGTCCGTCGTGATCGGTGAACAGGATATTCTCACCACTGCAACCGATGAGAAAGTCCGCGGTGAGCTTGAGCAGCTATTCGGCATATCAACGACCGGCTGGGTTGGTCGGTATATTTATGATTTACAGGATTTAACCGATGTACCCTATTGGGCGCCAGATATGTGGCGGGCAAAATATGGACAAGAATGGAATTGTTCCGGTCCGGGCATCTTACTGGTATCATCAAGCGGTGATATTATCGTATTAGAGGAAAAAACAGATTTTCAGAGTAAAGATTTACTGACAATTTCTATTGAGGAAGAATATCGCGGCGAATTTGGCAGCAGTTCATTAAATTATTACAACTGGTTTGAGCTGATTGAAGCCGATAGTTCCACAGAAGTAATTGCGACTTATTCATTTAACGTAAATTCCACCGGCGCTGAAGAGCTGGCAGCAGTTTCAGATACCACAACTTTTGCTGCAGTTACACGGCTTCAATCCGAAAATGCGCCAAGTACTTATTATTTTGCAGGAGATTTCAACGACTACACGACACAACTGCAAATCTCCAATTTTATGTTTGCTGACATATTCTTTCAACTTTTATCGTTTGACAGAGACGGAGATGTCACTCATTTTTACTGGAGTTTCTATGAACCGATGATGCGCCGCATTATGGGAGATATCTTAGAAAATCCGGTAACACAAGAAACATATGAGGAACGTCAGATTGCACAAGTAAACGGTGATACCCTTCAGGTGCTAGTTGATGAGGAATGGCAGGATTTTGATATCAAAGGCTTTAACATCAATGGTGAAGCGCCCGGAGATGAGCAATACACATATACAAGAGATTATTCCTATTATGCGCAGCTGCTGCAATCTCTCGGAAACATGGGTGGAAACTGTGTTCGCACGTATGATCTACTGCCGCCGGAATTTTATCGTGCTCTCAGCGAATACAATAAATCTGCTGATTCACCCATCTATTTGATGCAAGGAATTTTGACACCGCCGGTTATTGATCCTGCTGCAAGTTTCGAAAATATTGCAGCAATCAAGCAAAATATTGCCGCGACCATTCGCGCAGTACACGGCGAGGGAACGGTTCAAGGCAACGGTACGCGTGAGGAAATGTCCTACTCCTATAACGTGTCACCATATCTGATTGCTTACCTGATTGACCCACGTTTCGATGCACAATCGACAGATACTATCTTAAATGGTGTCCATGGCAGTGATCACTATGCCGGAAACTATATCAGCGCAGCCGGGAACGGCGTAGAAGCGCTTGCAGCAGAACTTTGTGACTACGCACTTGATTTTATGCAGTCAACCTATGGATGCATGCAGCCTGTCAGTGTGTGCGCAGATGCACAGCGATTGACAGGAGCTTCTTGGATCGAACCGAATCAGAAGACATACAATCTATCCAATCTCACAACTTCTGAAGCAGCGAATGGATTGTATTTCACTTCCTATTCGCTCGACTCAGATGATACAGCACTGCTTAACAATGAAGCGCATTTTTCACAGGCATACGCGGATACAACAGGCGCATTTGCTTGGGGAGGATATATTGCGGAGGTCAAATCTCTTTGCAGTGGTCCGATCTTAATTGACCGCGCCGGCCTTTCAACAAGTTCAAACATGTTTGAGCAAGAAAGCACTGTAAATGGATTGAGTGAACGAGAGCAGGGAGAAGGCTTGGTTCGTATGCTTACCGCAGCGAACAATCAAAAATACATGGGCATGCTGATTGCAGATCTCAATGATAACTGGAGCGCTTCCTCTGAGGAGGCACAAAAGTATACCCTGCCTGCTTCGAACAATGGACTTTGGCAGAATCCTACCGATCGGGCAGAAAATACCGGTGTAGTGGCTGTGGAATCGGTTCTGCCGTCTGAGGTGGCAATGCAGCTCAATGATAACAGCGAAAACAGCCTCATGAAGCAGATGCAGATTTCTTACAATGAATCTTATCTCTATCTCACCGTACTGCTCAGTGCTGATATCGACTATGATCTCAATGAAATGATCATTGGTATTGACTCTTATCAGCGTAATGACGGTGAATATTTCTACGATGCAAATTACTATGCAAACAGCCAGTCCGGTATGGAATATATCATCAAGTTTGAGAGTAAAACATCAGCTGCGCTGTATGTAACCAAGAGTTACAATCGCAATACTGGAGGTTATGCATCAAAAGAAAGTTACACCGCCGATTATGATCTGGTATCCGTGCTGAATTACGGAAACTTCACAGAATCAAATACACACTTCTATCAGGCAGGTGTGACTGTCCGGCTGCGTATTCCTTGGGCAATGCTCAATTTTACTGATCCAGCAAACGCACTTGTAATCAACGGACAAGAAAATGGGGCATTAAAAACAACGGAAACCGACGGAATGATCTTTTCGGTACTAATTGGCAGCAAAGAGACGAAGGACACAGCATACATTTTCCCTGAATCCAAAAAGTCTGTTGGATATAAACGACTCAATTTAGTACCGTGGACAGCTTCTGATGTAACTTACACCATACGCGATAAAGAGAGCACCGGAATTATTCGTCGGTATTTTATGGCATCCTGAGATGAACCGTAAAGTAAGAAAAACGGGGGTGACTGAATGACAGAGTTTTCTTACGAAATATTAGCAGCATCACTAATTATCGGCTTCCTCGTATTGCTGTGTGGGGAATATCTCTGGTTATATATTCTTTCAAAGAAAAACGAAGAATCGAATCTGTACAAACACGAGGTCAATGAACGGATCCATTCGTTGATGGAAGCATTCTTGTATGCACCAACCGAGTCGTCAAGACAAGTCGAATTTGACGCGTTAATCAAATATATCGGAGATGAGCCTGTCAAAAAAGATGAAGCAGCTGCCCAGTTTATTCAGCTGCTTCATCGTGCAGAGGATATTCCTCCTGAAAAATTCACGGCACTCAATAGCCTTTATGAACGACTTGATCCAATCTCGTTTTATGTACAAGGTCTTCAAAATGGAAATGTGTATGAAAAAAGTTATGCGGTCAGACGGCTTGCCGATTTTAATGCAACTGACAAAATAGAAGAAATCCGCAAACTGCTTTCAAACCGCAATGCTGATGTTGTATATAACGCAGCAATGGCGCTTTCTGAATTGGGAGATACCGATTCAGTGGTGATCTTCTCCAAAAAATGTGAAACCAATCGTTTTTACTCCCATCGTCTGTTACTTGAGCTGTTCCAAGCTTATACTGGTGACCGTGTTGCATTGGTACATCGTTTAGATGAAGAATGCAATAACTATATTAAAGCCACGGTCATTAAAGCGTATACCGCAGATTGTCTGGGTGCGTTGGCAGGATTATATATTGACGGCATGTCAAGTCAAGATGCAAATTTAAAAATTGCCTGTGTAAAAGCACTGGCGCAGCTTGGAAATCCAGAATATGAGCAGAAGATGGAAATTGCACTCAATGATAAAAACTGGGTGGTACGGTTGGCAGCTGTTTCGGGGCTTGAGAAAATTGGAACGCCAACCGCATTGGAGGCGCTTGTTACCGCGACACAAGATGAAGAATGGTGGGTTCGTACTGCAGCGGCAAGAGCTATTGTCCACATTGATTTTCAACTGGTTTATGTGGAAAAAGTACTCAGTGGATACGATAAATACGCGGCAGACGCAGTGAAAAACGCGTTGTATAAACAGATCAATATGAATGGAGGTGGTTTGCAATGACTTTTTTGAATATCGTTCGAAGCTTTATCCGTTTCTTTAACTATTTCTGTATGGCCTATACGATTTTGCTTGGTATCATCTATCTGATTCAGCTGTTCACTGCTTTAAAAAAGGTGAGAAAGCAGGAAAAGAGAAAAATTTCTGAGGATCATATGCGTTATGCGACATCAAAAAATCTTTTACCCATTTCCTTGATCGTCCCTGCGCATAACGAACAGGAAAACATCGTCCATAACGTAAAAGATTTGCTTCAGCTTGATTATCCGCAATTCGAGGTTATCGTCGTAAATGACGGTTCTACAGACAGTACACACGATAAAATGATTGAAGCGTTCAAACTTTATCCGATTGAGAGCGCGATGAAAATCAAAATTCCGACAAAGGAAATTTATCATGTCTATTATAATATCGAATATCCGAATCTCTATTATATTGATAAGGCAAACGGCGGAAAATCTGATGCGCTGAATGCTGGAATCAATCAGTCACAGTATCCGCTTTATGCCTGTCTGGATGCTGACTCCCGTATTGAACGCGATGCACTTTTAATTTTGGGCGAGGAATTTTTGAAGGATACCACCACTGTTGTGGCAGGTGGTTTCGTGCGTATTGCAAACGGCTCCGTTATTGAAGGCGGCGAATGGAAACGATTTGATATTCCAAAACGAATGGTAGAACGTTTTCAAATCGTAGAGTATTTTCGTTCGTTCCTTGCAGGACGACTTTCATGGGGAAAGGCGTTGCTCATTGTCTCAGGTGCATTTGGTGTGTTTAATAAGCAGGTCGTCATCGACGCCGGCGGATATAAAACAAATACCATTGGTGAGGATATGGAAATTGTGGTGCGTGTCCATCGTTTCATGCGCACACACAAACGAAAATATATGGTGAAATTCTGTCCCGAGGCAATTTGTTGGACACAGGGGCCAATGAGTTTTACCGATTTGCAGAGCCAACGGCGTCGCTGGCAGATTGGTCTATTCGACACATTAAAATCACATATTATCATGACGTTAAACCCACGCTTTCGTTCGGTTGGACTGCTCTCCATCCCCTACAGCTGGTTGTTTGAATTTTTGGGAACCGTGGTGGAAACGCTCGGATACTTCATCATTCCGTTTTCCCTTTTAATGGGAGAGCTCAACATGTATTTCTTTATCCTCTATTTCTTCTTGTCTGTCATGCTTGGCATTATGCTTTCTGTTGGCGGAATTATTCTTGAACAGAATACGCGAAAAGGATGTATGTCTTCGAGTCAGGCAATGAAGCTTTCACTTTATGCAATTTTAGAGAATTTCGGTTATCGGCAGGCGATTACACTGTTCCGCTTCGGAGGAATTGTTCGGTATCGCAAATATAAAAGCAGTTGGGGACAAATTAAGCGTAGGGAATTTAACACCATGACTGAAAGGAAAAAAGCATGAAAAAATGGTTGCTTTATGTTGGAAGCACCCTCTTAATTCTCGCCTTTATGGTGCAGATGGGCTGGCTTCAAATAATAGGGATTAACCGCATCTCTTTCGGCGGCGATCGTCCTGATGAGGTCAATCGTGTTGACACGCAAGACTATGTAATCGAGGACGGTGTAGCCTATCGGATCAAAGCGGAAGGTGAATATTTTTATCAGTATTCCCGTGAAGATGATCAGTGGGAAAAGGTGTTTTGGAAAGGTGTAAATATCGGCGCAGGCGAACCTGGATTGTTTCCAGGCGAACTGACAATCAGCTATGATGATTATTTGCACTGGTTTGGTTATATTTCTGAGATGAACTGCAACTGTATTCGTGTATACACTACCATGCGGCCGCAGTTTTATCAGGCGCTGTACGACTTTAACAGCACCGCAGAAAATCCGTTGTATTTATTCCATGGTGTCTGGATGGATGAAGATGACATCACAACATATGCCGACGTTTATGCTGAAAACGAAAAGATTAAAAATGAATTCATACAAGATGCACTCAATTGCGTAGATGTGGTAATGGGAAATGCCGTTCTTCCGGAACGAGCGGGCTTCGCTTCGGGCACCTACACAGCAGATGTATCCAGATGGCTTGCCGGATGGATTTTGGGCATTGAAAGTGACCCGAAATTTATTCAAAGCACCAACGACTTAAATCCTGATAAAAGCACATATGAGGGAACTTATCTGTATACCTATGGCGCTACGCCGTTTGAAGCGTTTTACTGTGAAGCAGGCGATAAAGTAATCTCCTATATGACGGAAAATTATGGGATACAATGTCCTGTGGCTTTTGCAAACTGGGTAACGACCGATCCTCTTTCCCATCCGCAGGAACCGCATGAAGACGAGGATTTGCTTACATTCAATACAGAAAGCATCAAAAGCCGTTCATCATATAAGTCAAATCTGTTTGCATCCTATCACGTTTATCCATACTATCCGGACTCAATGAACTATCAAACGGATTATCTTGCGTATATTGATGATGACGGTAAAGTAAATCCTTACGAGGCATATTTAAAAGATCTAAAATTGGCACATACTGTACCGATTATCATTGCAGAGTTCGGCGTTCCAACCAGCCGTGGTATAACGCATCAGAGCGTTATGGGGTACGACCAGGGCGGCGTTGACGAAACAGAACAAGGAGATATGCTGGCTGACATGTATCAATCTATTTATGACTGCAGCTATGCGGGAGCGATTGCTTTTACCTGGCAGGATGAATGGTTTAAACGTACATGGAACAATGAAAGCCTTGATATTGCAGACGCCCGTCCTTATTGGTCCAATATTCAGACTTCAGAACAAAACTTTGGCATTCTGGCATTTGACCCAGGAGAAGAGCAAACGGTATGCGTGCTTGACGGCAATACAAAAGAATGGACCGAAGATGATTTGATTACTTCGGGAAACTGCGGCGATCTTTATATGATGAGCGACGAACGATACGTTTACTTTATGGTTCAGTTCAGTGAAGATTTTGACTATCAATTTGAGAAGGATACCTTGTTAATTCCAATTGATACGATCAGCGAACAGGGCAATACGAAAATGAATGACACAGGAACAACCTTTGATAGTGCGGCTGACTTTGTCCTGTGGATTAACGGATGGGACAATTCCCGGATTGTTGTGGACTCATACTACGATTCGTTCTATTTTCTTTATGGCGATCAATATGCGATGATTCCAAAGGTTTCGGATATTGCAACCAAAGACAGCGGACGATTTAATCAAATGATGATGTGTATGGGATATGAAATGACAATTCCCGGCAGCAATCAGGTGATTCCGTTTAATAGTTATGAAACGGGAAAACTCGCTTACGGAAACGGTGATCCCAATAGTGACGATTATCAATCACTGTCGGACTTTATTTATAATGCCCAAGATGGTACATTGGAAATCCGCATTCCATGGCAGCTTCTCAATGTAATGGACCCTTCAACCAAACAGATCATGAGCGATTTTTATACCGAACAGAATATCACACCGACCGACTTTGAGCAGTTTACCGTTGGTTTAGGCGTTTTAACACAAGAAAACCAGAGAATCTCTTTGGATGGAGCATATACATATGATACTTGGAAAATGCCAACTTATCATGAACGACTTAAGCCTTCTTATACGATATTGCAGGAAGCGCTGAAGGAGTTGAATTAACCTTGTCAAAAAAAGCTGTACTTATTTGGTCAATGATCGCGCTTGTCTGTGTGATCGCAGGGATTATCGTTCGTTTGATAGGTCAGCCTTCGGCATCGTTTTCATCGGAGAGTGAAAATCAGCAAAGCAATATCCTTCCCCTGATTCAAACAAACGGCGTTTCCGTTCGCTTTCGTGCGGTAAATCCATATTTTTATACAGCACAGGATGACGGATTTCATCCCGTCTATTTAAAAGGCGTGAATATGGGGCTGACGGAGGCAACAACGGACCTTGCAAACCCAAATGTATCATATGAGACATATATGGAATGGCTTGACCTTATTGCACAAATGAACGCAAATACAGTACGTGTATTTACGGTGATGCCGCCGCAGTTTTACACTGCGTTATATGATTATAACGCTTCATCCGAAACACCGTTATATTTGATTCAGGGTATTTGGTTCAATGAGAATGATATGTATGAAGGAGAACACGCCTTCATAGATGACGAAAGAATTGTGACATCATTTACGCGGGCTGCGCGGGAAACACTTGATATCATTCATGGAAATAGTGACTACACTGACTATGGTGAAATCAAAAATGCAGTATATTCCCATGATGTTTCACAGTATGTGGTCGGTTATATCTTAGGTCTTGAATGGGACCCTGGTTTTGTACAGCGCACAAATACACAGACTGCATACGCCGGATATGCCGGTGAATATTTAAAAACAACAGATGCAGCAACTCCGTTTGAGAGCTTTTTGTGTGAAGTAGGAGATTATCTGATCACATATGAAACAGAAACTTATTCTGCACAGACTCCCGTCGCTTTTTTAAACTGGGCAACAACTGACACGCTTACTCATACAAATGAACCATTTGAGGAAGAAGATCTGGTTTCGGTAAATACTGAAAACATCATCGGAACAGATGTCTATTACTGTGGATTGTTTGCAGCAGTTGATGCATATCCATATTATCCGGAATTTATGAATCATCAACCTGAATATCTTACTGCGCTTGAATCTGGCGAAGTGAATCCTTATCGTGCATATCTTGCACAGCTGCGTACACAGTATACCGTTCCTGTCATTATCGCCGAGTTTGGCACATCGACCAGTCGAACTATGGCGCATCAATCTGTCATGGGAATCGATCAAGGCGGATTGACAGAAGAGGAACAGGGAGAAGCAATTGTTTCGATGATGCAAAGTATTGCCTCGGAAAATTATGCGGGTTCACTCATCTTTTCATGGCAGGATGAATGGTTTAAGCAGACATGGAATACATTCAAATATGCTCCCGATGACCCTGCCACACGTACGCCGAACGTACAATCTGCGGAACAAAGTTATGGGCTGTTAGCGATGGAACCGGGTGAACAAACAGCTTGTTTCATCGATGGCTTGGACACTGAGTGGACTGGAACAAAACCGATTGTCAATGAAAATGGATATACGGTATCCACGATGTGGGATGAAGCGTATCTCTATTTAAAAATTGAAACATCTGCATTTGACTTTTCGCGTGATATTTTGTTGCTCCCAGTACAAATTACAGGCCTCGGCAGTACAAATGCCGTTGCGTATGATGTATCGTTTTCTGATGCGGTTGATTTCTTACTTGTCATCAACGGTGAAACCAAAACGCAGCTGCTCACCGATCCGTATCAAGATCTGTTTTACTACACTTACAGTTACGAAAAAGGCGTATTCCAACGAGATGACGCGATGGAACAGCAGCATAGCGGACAGTATACGCCCATTCGTCAATTTATTTCAAATGAAATCGTACTGCCGTTAACAGGGGAAGTTATTCCGCCACAGTATGTAGAAAGTGGGTTGCTTACCTACGGCATCACGGACCCCGATCATGAACAATATTGTTCATTGGCAGATTTCTATTGCAACGAAAATATGATCGAAGTACGGATTCCATGGTATTTACTCAACGTTATGAACAGCACATGCGGCGTGTGCCTGCAAGATTTTTATGATGCGGGCGGTGTAGATGTGATGGATATTGACCACATAAAAATAGGTGTAGGTACACCAGACAATGATTCCATTACATTACACGATATTGGCTATACAACAAAGGCGACATCTTCTTTCCATACGCGACTAAAACAATCCTATTTTATTGTCCAACGCGGAATGGAAGAATTGATCGTCCCTTGAATACACAACCACCATGTTTCGATAGATTATTAGGAGGTACAAGATGAGTAGTTTTAAGAAATCTTTCAGAGGCTATCGTGTGTCCGAAGTAAATGCGCGTCTCCAAACACTTGAAACAGAGATTACGTCATGGATGGAGAAATGTAAGACACTTGAAAATCAACTGACACAGGCAAAACAAGAAGAAAAAGAAGCGCATGACAAGCTTTTGTTGCGCGAAGAACAACTTTCACTTCGTGAACGAGAATTGACAGTGCAAAAAAAAGAAGTTGAAAAAATAAAACGTGAGTATGGGCGTTTATTGCAAGAACAATCACAGAAAAAGGACAGCGCAGAATCCATTGGACGCTTGTATTTGAAAGCGTTTGAAAGCGGATGTGAAATTGCATATGCACCGAAACCACATGTAGAACAATTTTTAGGAAATATCGAAAGTGCCACAAAGGAAGCACAACGCGAATTCTTTGAGGCCAAGCAAAAGTTTTCGAGCATTTCTGCTGAATTTCAAACAATTATTTCACAGATCCAAAGCCAATCTGATTTCTTGCGTCAAAGGTTCGAAAACCTTTCTGAAGATGTAGAAAAAATCGAAACGGTTTATGCAAAGTTTGATGAGATCAAAGCTGCAACAAAATCCGATATTGAAGGACTTCAGAAAAAATACGAAGAACTTGTTCATGAATATTCAGAGGATGCAACAACTTCTTCAGAAGCACAATCACAACAAGGTTTTTCATTTGTACCACGTACCGACCATAAGTTAGAAAAGACGTCCGCTGCACGTATGGCTTTTTATGTGCCTGAACAACAGGAGGAAATCAAAGAAAATTCTGAGCCTAAAGAAGTTCATGAAGATCAAACCCAAGTCATACATGAAGAACAACAGGAGTCTAAAAATTCTGTTACTGTAATGGATTCGAAAACACCGATGACCTATGAGGAACAAGAAGACAAACAGTTAGAAGAATCAGTACAATCGACACCATCCGAATCTGTTGCACAAGTGTATCCTGATACATACGATGATTTTCGTGATGAGCAGATTGAAGCAGAAAAGCAGGCCTTTGTTAATGAAATGACGAATGCTGCAGGAGCAGAAACCGCAAAGACCAATGAACTGATACGTGGACAAAACGTATTAAACCTGCTGAACAAGTACAAAAAATCATAAGATATAGAAGCAGTCAAATTTAGCTTTATTCCTATAAAGTGTTTGTAAAAAGGGGACTCAGCGAATTTGTTTATTCCGTAAGCACATCATCTCACTGTTCCTTACATCACCTATTGCGTGTATCCAATAGCCGCTATTAAACGTATAAAAAGAGGCCATTGCAAAAATTTGCAACGGCCTCTTTTTATATTCAGATATCAAGGGCTTTTATAACAGCGCCCAGATGTACCTATGTGAGATACCCATCGTTTTATATTTTTATGATTTCTCCGCCAATTCACACATTTGGGATGATTCTTTTGTGAGCAGTTTTTTGTAAGTCAAATCCATTCCGATTGCGCCAAGCGGTGCAGTAGTCAAAATGGCAAGCACTGCAACAGAAAGAACAAGTTTTCCGCAGGCAAGACCCGCTGCCAGCGGTACCGATCCGATTGCTGCTTGTACCGTTGCCTTTGGGAGATAGGCAATCATACAGAAAAGACGTTCCTTCTTAGAAAGTTTTGTTTTGACTAAGCAAAGAGATACGCCCAATGAACGAAATGCCAACGCAATGAAAATCATCAAAACAGCGGCAATACCAGCACTTAACGTATAGCGGATATCCACAGCGGCACCAACCAACACAAACAAAAGCACCTCAGCAGCAATCCAAAGCTTTCCGAATTTTTCAGAAAGGCGCTTAGAAACAAACGAAGGACTTTTTATTTTTAAAACACAGGCCATACTAATGACCGCAAGCAGCCCCGAAATCGGGATAATCCCAGTAAGCCACGTTTCCACCGAAAGAAATAAAAACGAAATGGCAAGCACCACAATCATTTTGGTACTGTTGCGGATTGTACGGTGATGTGTATAAGCTGTTTCAAAGAACATACTAAGTATCCATCCGATTCCGGCGCCAAGTGCGATCCCAAGAATAATAGAAATTGGAATGTTTATAAAGTCCATAAGATGCGCACCTTGTCCTTGTGCCATACTTAAAAATGTGGAAAACAGCACAATGACAACGATATCATCACATGAAGCACCTGCCATAATCAGCTGCGGAATACTCTGCTGCGTACCGTATTTTCCATCCATCAGACGCACCATGCGAGGGATCACAACGGCAGGAGAAACAGCACCCAGGACAGCGCCCATCACAGCAGCTTCTATTCGTGTGACAGGCAAAAGCAAGGGTGCAAACAGAATAAATGCCGCAATTTCAAAACAAGCCGGTACAAACGACATCAACACTGCAGGGCGTCCGACCTTTTTTAAATCAGACAGATTTAAAGAAAGTCCTGCTTTTAATAAAATGATAATGAGCGCCATCTGCCGCAGCTCAGAAGAAATCGACAGGATAGACGGCGCAAGAAAATCGAGCACATACGGGCCTAAAAGAATGCCGGTAAAAAGCATTCCAATGATACGCGGCAGTTTAAGTGCCTGACAGATTCCTGCCATAGAGAGTCCGACCAAAAAGATGAGTGCAAGCGATGTTAACATAGAAATCCTCCTTCAGACGCAAAAAAGCTGATGCTTTCTGCGACATGTAAAATCACAGAAGTCATCAGCTTTAACAAGCGGTTTCGGTTGCCCGTGGGAGAACTTCATTCCCGTGTTTTTTATTGTACGTGGATTCTCATACTTTGTCAATCCTCTTTTTTCATCAATACGTTTCAAACTGCGCATAATAAAGCTTTGCATAAAATCCGTTCTTTGCCATCAGCTCCTCGTGCGTACCCTGTTCTTCAATATCTCCGTCACGGATCACCAAAATATTATCTGCATTTTTAATCGTAGAAAGTCTATGTGCAATGACAAAACATGTCTTGTTGCGCATCAATTCACGCATCGCAGCTTGAATTTGCTGTTCTGTTCGGGTATCCACGTTTGAAGTTGCTTCATCGAGAATCAACATATTACAGTCTAACAGCATTGCGCGCGCGATTGTTAAAAGCTGCTTTTGTCCTTTCGAAATATTGATACCATTATCGCTGAGAACCGTTTGATATCCCTGCGGCAGACTTTCAATATAATCGTGAATTTTTGCAGCTTTCGCAGCTTCAATCACTTCTTCCGTTGTCGCATTTTCTTTTCCGTATGCGATATTTTCAAAAATCGTACCATAGAACAGCCATGTATCCTGCAATACCATGGAATATGCACCGCGCAAACTGCTGCGGGTAATTTCCTGAATATTATGATCATCCACATAAATGGCGCCGCTGTCTACGTCATAGAATCGCATGAGCAGGTTGATAATTGTCGTTTTTCCTGCGCCGGTCGGCCCGACAATGGCAACAAGGCTGCCCTTTTTTGCACGCATACTAAAATCATGAATAATCGTTTTTTGCGGCACATAACCAAATGAAACATGCTCTGCCGTCACTTCACCGTATACATCGCTTAAGACCGCAGCACCTTCTGCATCTGGTGTTTCCGGCATTTCATCCATCAAGCGAAACACACGCTCTGCTGCCGCAAACGCGGACTGAAGTTCTCCGATAATATTTGCAATTTCATTGATCGGACCGGAGAACTTACGCGAATACTGTACAAACGAAGAGATATTTCCGAGTCCAATGCTGCCGTTTAAATACATGAGTGCACCGAATACACTGACAAAAACAAGCGAAAGGTTGTTGATAAAGTTGACCGAAGGGCCGGTGAGTGTGCCGTAATATTCCGCTTTATTATATGCCGAAACGGCTTCTTTGTTTTTTCGATCGAAGCGATCGATCACCTGTTGTTCCTGTCCGTATGCTTTTGTTGTTTTTTGTCCGCCAATCATTTCTTCCACAAAACCGTTTAATTCTCCAAGTTTTTTTGAACGATTGCGAAACAGCGGACGCACACGCGTTGTAATAAATTTTGTAAATACAATCGAAAGGGGAATCGTAACAGCAAAAACCAATACAAGTACGGGTGCAATGCTTAACATCATGACAAGCGAAAAAACCACAATGACAATACTTTGCAAGACCTGAAGCAGATCGTTTGAAAAGGACTGATTGACCGTATCAATGTCATAGGAAATTACACTGATAATATCGCCGGTCTGATACCGGTCAAAAAATCCAACCGGTAAAATGGAAAGCTTATTGAATACGTCTTTACGCATTTCGTAAATGACATGACGGCTCAGGCGAATCATAAGCAGTGAAAGAATATAGGACAGAACGCCCGATACAATGTAGAAGACAAGCATCAAACCCACATAGTAAAATACTTTCGGGAAATCAACATCACCTGCGCCGATTCCCATTGCATCAATCGCATTACCGGAAAGCTTCGGGCCAAATAACGCCAAGATATTACTGGTAAACATACAGAGAAGTGCAAATACAATCAGCAGCTTATGCCGGCTTAAATAGTGCCACAGACGCCCGATGAGATACGTCTTCTTTTTCTTCTGCATCCGTTTTTCAGCCATTTGATTCCGCCTCCTCTGCCGTACCCATTTGACTTTCGGCAATTTCTTGATAAATCGGACATGTTTTCATCAATTCATCATGTGTGCCATAACCGATTACATTGCCGCCTTCCAGTACAAGGATGGCGTCTGCACCTTTAATGGAACTGATACGCTGTGCAACGATAATCGATGTGGTACCGAAATGGCGGTGTGCCAGCTCGCGGCGTAAGACCGCATCGGTTTTATAATCGAGCGCTGAAGATGCATCATCAAGAATTAAAATTTCCGGATGTGCCGCAAGCGCACGTGCAATCAATAGCCGCTGTTTCTGTCCGCCGCTTAAATTGTTTCCGCGTGCGGAAACATGATAATCCATGCCGACCGTACGAATAAATTCCGCTGCCTGTGCCGTCTGTGCTGCATCATCAATTTCATCATCAGAAAGCGTCCGGAAATAACGAATATTTTCTTCGATCGTATCCGCGAACAAGAAATCATTTTGAAAGACAACACCGAACTTTTTCTGCAATTCTTCTGTAGGTATGGTGCGGATATCTTTTCCGTCAATTAAAATTCGTCCGCTGTCCACATCGTAAAACCGCATAAGCAAATTGATGATCGTACTTTTCCCGCTGCCTGTCGCACCGATAATGCCAAGCGTTTGTCCATGCTTCAATGAAAAACTCAAATCGTTGATATTGGCTTTCACCTTCTCATACGAAAAGCTTACATGATCAAATACAATATGTGCGTTATCCTTTGGCGATGGTTCTGCATCTGATGAGGTAACAATCAAATCCGGTGCAGTCGTGAGTACCTCCGTTACACGCTTTGCGGAAGCCTCGCCCTTTGAACACATGACAAAAATACGTGTGATGCCAAGCATCGCATTTAGAATGATTGTAAAATAGTTCAAAAACGCAATAATGACACCCGGAGAAGTTTGGCCGGCATTCATACGAAATGCACCAACTGCCACGACAAGCGTCAATCCAATATTTAAAATCAATGTTGATCCGGGATTCGTCACCGCCATAATATTGCCGGCATGCTGTTCCATATCAGCAAGTTCATTATTTACCTGATCGTATCGTTTTTGTTCATACGACGTTTTGGACAGTGCTTTGATCACGCGCGCACCGGTGATGTTCTCTTGAACCACACGCACCATATGATCGAGAATACTCTGCTGTTTTGTGTAAAGCGGAACACTCTTTTTGGTGACAACATAGACGAGGAGTGCAATCACAGGAAGCGTCAAAAGCAAAACCATGGTAAGACCCGGGTCCATAATCATCGTGATAATCATTCCGCCAATCAGCAGAATCGGTCCGCGCACCCCCAGACGCTGCATACGGGCAAACATCTGGTTTAGATTATATGTATCGGTGGTCAGACGTGAAACCGCAGAGGGAATTGTAAATCCATCAAGCTGTCGGGCAGAGAGAAAGGTAATTTTACAGAATAAATCATGACGGATGTGTTCTGTAATGCTGCCTGATGATTTTGCTGCCATTCGGTTTGCAATCACATTTCCAAGCAATGCAGTCAGTGCACATGCCGCCATTGCTCCACCCCATAAAAAAATAGCGCCACGATCACCAGTGGGAACAATATCGTCGATGATGGTCGCAAGAATTGATGGAATCAGCAATTCCATAATCGATGCAATAAATTTGATACATAGCGTAACGGCAATATATCCGAAAAAAGGACGAATGTATTTGACGATATATCGCACAGAACCACTTCCTTACAGAACAAAATTATTTCGTGCGTTTTGGCATGAAAAAATACGTAAATCAACAATTTTATTTTATCACTTTCATTTTGATCGCACAATCCGCAACTGTCACGAAAAATTTCAGATGATTTTTAAGCGGTTATTCCATATATTCAAGATGCCTTTTTAAAAAATAATTTTTATGAATTATATTCTTCTCTATACAAATGCACTTATACCAAGACAGATCAACAAAAAAGATAGGAACCGAAAGAAAAGTTCTTTCGGTTCCTATCTAAACATGCAAAACGACAAACTATTTCACCCAATGCACATAGTCGTCTTTACGCGGACGCGGTGCAGGCGTATCTCCATCGGCATAGCCCAAAATGCAGTGGCCAATTCCTTCATAGTCGCCGGTAATACCGAGCGAGGAAAGCAATGCTTTTCCCTCTGCACTTTCAAACTCCTCTTTGGCACGATGAATCCAGCAGCTTGACACACCAAGCGCATGTGCAGCATTCATTAAGTTGCCCATCACAAGACTGCCGTCATACAGATATGTGCCAATCGATTTGTCTGCAAGCACAACGAGCACGACAGGTGCACCATAAAACGGATCGTTGTCCGTGCCCATCACGGCAGCATTCATCTTTGAAAGCTTGTCACGTGTCGCTTTATCCGTAACTGCCAAAATGATCGGTGACTGTCTGCCCATTCCTGTAGCAGCATACGTCCCTGCCTCAAGAATTTTTAGAAGGACTTCGTCTGGGATCGGATCAGACTTGTACGCTCTGACACTTCTTCTGGTTAACAAATTTTCCATTGCATCCATTGTAAATTCCTCCGTTTCTTTTGGTGTTTTTATTGTTTTGAATTGCGTTTTTTCAGATATCTCTTTCCTTATCGAATACAATCGTATTGAATGAATCAGGTGAAAGAGTAAATACTTCTCCGGCAAACGAGAATGTAAGCGGCCGTGCAAACGGATTTTGTACCGTTAAAACAACAGTACCGTCCGGATTTTTGAATGCGACCGCACTCGAGCAGAGATGCCCCGATAATACAAGTCGTTTTGCACCTGGGGTCACAAAGCGCGAAAAATGCTTCATCACATAATATTCATGCTCAAACGACACTGTTTTGTCCGCTGAAACCGTAATCATGCTGTTCTGCTTCCACCCCCATGTACTCTCGCCCTCTTTCGGGAGAACCATATTCCAATAGGTGTAAGCGCACACGCCGCTTGTGATGTAGTGCACAAACATCTCGAAGATGTAGCGCGCATATTCCCATGTATTCTGGCCGTCGCCGCATTCGTTTTCACTCTGAATGTATTTTTTCTCGGGGAAAGCTCGACGTGTCTGTGCGACAGCCGCTTTGCCTGCCCATTGATAACTCACACCCTCGACAAACCGCTCAGCGTCCGGATCGTGGAGAACGAGATTTGCATAATCGTTAAAGCGGGTATAAAGCATCCGATGATCCGCTTCCGGGCCATTGAGTGTACCGAGCCAGATTTTCGTATCTACCTGCTCTTTTTCAAACAGCGGACCTAAGTATTTGCCGATAAACCGAGCAAACTCCTCGCCGGTCCAGATGCAGGACGGGAATTTCTGTGTCGACATCGGTTCGTTCTGCACATGTACCTGTGCAATCGGTAACCCTTTTTCTTTATATGCCTGCACGAATTTCAAAAAGTAGAGTGCATAGGCGGAAAGGTTCTCATCCGTTTGAATGAGCGTACCGAAGTTGCACGCCTTGTGTGTTTTCATCCAGGTGGGCGGGCTCCACGGTGAAGCGAATAATTTAAGTTCCGGGTTGCGTTTTTTAGCTTCTTTAATATATGGAATCAAATACTTTTCGTCTCGTTCAATCGAAAAGTGCTCCATTTTATAGTCGCCTTCTGTTTCGTTGTGCGAATACCAGCGCTCTGCATAGTCGGACGCGCCAATCGGCAGTCGGCAGAAATCAAAGCGTACGCCGTCTGCATCTTTTTTGAACAGTGCGTCATAAATTTCTTCCTGTGCATCTTTCGGGAGCGTTTCAATGGCGATTTGGGAAAGCTCATTAAAGCAGCCGCCGAATCCCTCCCAGACCTGATCGGTCTCTCCGGTAAATGAAAGCGTCGTATTACAGGGCGCTTCCGGCATTGATTCAACACGCTGCCACGGTGTTTCTTTTGTGGTCGTGTACATGGTAAAATTCATGGTCATTCCTCTTTTTCTGTTGAATTTGTGTGCGGTCACATCTTTTAAAAGCAGTATAGCACCCACTTTTTTGTGTGTCAACGGAAAATCCTCATGGAACAATCCATTTGGAACTGCCATATGTACCGGGTGAAATCCCAAACATTTTGTGAAACGCCCGGCAATATGATTTTGCATCTTTATAGCCGCAGGCATATGCTGTTTCTGTTACGGAAAGCCCCGCTTTAAGAAGATAACACGAGCGATTTAACCGATAATGAATCAAATACTGATATGGTGAAAGCCCGAACACCTCGGAAAACACGCGAATGAAATATTTTTCGTGATAACCGCACAATGTACTAAGTCTTTCAACTGTGATTTCCTCGGAAAAATGCATTGCAATATATGAAACCGCTTGTCCAAGCCCTTGGGTGTTTTTGCGAATTTTACCGCACTGATCAGCATACGTTAAAAGCACTTCAGACAGCGAATCCACAAGCGGTTGAGCGGAAGATTTTCCACGTACGATCGCCGAATCGATTGCCTTAAATACTGCCTGTACAATCGGATGTGCCTGACAATCAAATGATACGATTTCGTCGATCAGATCGGGTAAAATGTCGAGATGTAAATAGACGCAGAAAAGCCGGTCGTTCTTGTCCTGCTCCATCGTATAGGGGATTGCTGTCGGAAACAGGTAAACATGATTTTTCTTTAAAATGGTGCGAGTATGAGCATCCGTGTAAGTCACAGTACCATCAAGCACATAATACACCCGCACAAACAGTGGAGAAGCGGTTTCGCGCACAAACCAATTTTGGTTTACGTGGATCTTATGAAAGTCAAGCAGCATACCCACACCCCGAAATCTTACTTTTTGCGTATATGATACTACTTTCTGCGGTTGTTCGCAAGAGGGAAAGCAGATACAATAAAAAGTAACAAAATAAAAGGAGCGTTTGATTTTATGCAGATCAGTCAAAACGATATTGCGGTTCTGCGCGAACTTGCAAAGGAATATATGGAGGTTGCATCCTTGCCCGTACAGCGCCAGAAGATGATGCTCTGGAAATCGTTTAACGCAAACACACCGGGCAGCCGTCCAATGGTGATTATCGATCAGCTGCCGTGGAACGAATTAAACGACGAAGGCGAGCTTACGCTGTCGGTCGAAAATCCGCTGTTTCGTCAGGTGGAATGGAATCTGCGTTCAACGCTTTATAAATGGCGTCATTTCCCGGTCGACATGGTGGTCGAGCCGTTTATTACAATCCCAAGCGCTATTCAAAACAGCGGCTACGGATTAAAAGCCGATGTGGAGCTGCTTGGTGAAGCAGGTACCACCGCATTTTCGCAGCATTTTGAGAGCGTGTTAAACGACGAGGAAGACGTTTTAAAAATCAAAGATATGGTACTCACAGTCGATGAAGACGAAAACCGTGACCGCATGGAAACCGCGCACATGATTTTTGACGGAATTGCACCAGTGGTGCTTGGTCATGGTATTGGTTTTCATCTGGGTGTGTGGGATCGTCTGAGCGAATATATGGGTGTCACAAACGTTTACTGCGATCTTTATGACCGGCCGGAATTCCTGCACGCATGCATGCGCCGCATCACCGATGCAA
This sequence comes from uncultured Clostridia bacterium, assembly GCA_944386285.1. GTDB lineage: Bacteria > Bacillota > Clostridia > Oscillospirales > Ruminococcaceae > Paludihabitans. The sequence goes on from CALXAM010000020.1 coordinate 29,363, forward strand.
CGATTGCCGGCATCAAGCAGGCGAATGCACTGCGCATTCATGACGATATCACAAACACCTGCCACTGTTCGTATATTTACACCGACAAGCTTTTATCCGATTTCGGCAAAGGACTTGGCAGTACATCGGAAAACTGCTGGGCGATGGGATTGGCGCAGCTGTTCTCATCGGCGTCACCGCAGACAACCGCAGAGTTTGAGCTCCCGTATATTCAGGAGATGGCAAGCTATTTCGACAGCATCTACTACGGCTGCTGTGAGCGGCTCGACGACCGGCTCGATGTGATTTTTAATATTCCGAATATCAAAAAGCTTTCGTGCAGTCCATGGAGCAAAAAGGAATCGTTTGCCCAGCAACTTCAGGGCAGAGGACTTATCATGTCGAATAAACCGAATCCGGCATTTTTGTCGGCTGCATACGACGAAGATGTCATTCGTAAAGACTTGCGTGAGACGATGGACATTGCCAAACGGTATGGCGTCAACGTAGAACTGATTCAAAAGGATATTTCTACTGTCAACCGAAAACCGGAACGCCTCACCCGATGGGCAAAAATCGCAATGGAAGAAGCAATGCGCTGAATAGCTATATGATAAAATAACCGCCGCCTTTTAAAAAGGCGGCGGTTGTTATTCTACCAAACATTCAGCGTTTCTCCTTCGTTCTCCCGACAAGGTAGTCAAGCGAAACGTCATAAAAATCGGCAATGCGAATAAGAATAGAAAGCTTTGGTTCTCGGCGATTCCGTTCATAATTTTGATATGCTTTTTCTGTGATATCGCAAAAGATGTCAACTTCGTTTTGTGTAAGACCTCTTTCAGTTCTGCACTGTTTTAACCGTTCAGCCAATACGCCGTTTCCCATGAAATCACCTACAATTTGCCTGACAGCGTTTTACGATTGCCATCATCTCGTCATATTTTTTCTCCATGTCTGCAACTAACTTTAACTGTGTACGGCAGCGGTCTAAATTGTGATCGGGGCGATGAATCTTAAAATAGGTGTCACCATTTAAATAATCAGTCAAAAAGCGCATACCACATTCAAATGTCATCAGCTTTGCACCAAACGGCAGATAGTCAATCTCTGTTTGGGTGAGACTTTTTCCACACTCCTCTAAAAAACCTTTACAGAACACCTCAAACAGATCGAGCCGTACAAAGACTTTAGACAGATCCGTTTCGTCCTCTGAGGCACTGCTTGCGCCAAAACGAATGCTGTCACCGAAATCATAGTGTGCAAGTCCTGGCATCACAGTGTCAAGATCGATCACACAGATTCCCTCGCCAGTAGCGATATCAAGCAGAACGTTGTTGAGCTTTGTGTCGCTGTGAGTGACGCGAAGCGGAATCTTTCCTGACTCTAATAAATGGAGCAAAATGCCAGCGTCCTGTTCACGGGCTTTGATAAAATCAATTTCCTGCTGTACCAAAGCACGCCGTCCCACAAGATCGGCGTCAATCGCCGCAAGAAAAGCCTCATAGCGCGCACGTGTATTGTGAAAAGCGGGAATTGTTTCAGTCAGTGTATCAGCCGGAAAATCGCTCAATAGCTTTTGAAACCGTCCGAATGCTTTGGCGGACTGATAAAAATGTTCCGGCTGTTCGATGTGCTGCAAACAGACGGCATCATCGACAAACACATAGGCACGATAATAGCTTCCGTCCTCATCGCGGTAAAACAGCTGATCGTCAGTTGTTTTGACAATCTGGAGTACCTCACGGGCAGGATCACCGCCTAATTCAGCGACCTTTTTCGCCAAAAACGATGTAACGGCGTCAATATTCTGCATGAGCGCAGGGACATCTTTGAAAATTTGATGATTGATGCGCTGAACGATATAGCGCAGCGGGTGTTCAAATTTGCGCTTAAAATAGCAAGCATAAGTATCGTTGATATGTCCACAGCCAAACGATTCACCGAAGATGAATGTCCCTTTCACCTGAAACTGTGATGCAATCGATTTCAAATCAAACATGGCTAAAACAGTCCTTTCGATATTTGATTGTGTACTTACTTATCTGTTGTTGAAAAGTCGAATCGGTGAATCGTATAGCAAGCTTCGGTCACCGGTGTATCGCTGCATGGTAACACCTCTTTTGGATATTCTTCCGGATCCATATCGAGTGTAGGCGTATGCGGATACGCACCGGTACGCAGCACAAAACGGGAAATACTGTTTGCTGCGCGCATAAACCGAAACTGTCGAATTGATCCGTCTGATTCGCACAGAGGTTTGCCGTTTATTTCGAGTGTGCAGAAAAATGTTTGACAATCAGCGTGCACTGTAAGTGAAAGTAGCTCATCTGCGTGGTAAACGCCAACAGGAATTTCGGTTGTCGTGCGCAGATAGATTGTCCCATCATCGCGCAATACAATCCGGATAACATCCGCACCTTGTGCATTACATAGCGTCAAATACAAACAACCGTGCGTTGTCTGCTTCGGCGTGAGAGAAATGGTGGCGTGAAAACGTGTCGAAGGAATCAGGAGCCGTTCTGCCCGGCAATAGTCAACAGGATCTGCATCGTGCATACAAAGGCCGTCTGCTGTTTGTTCAGCACGTGCCCATTTGGGACAGTAAAGATTCCATTTCTCCAGTACATCAGGATGCGAAAGGCATTCATGCAGGACAGACTCTGTTTCCTCACCGCAAACCGGTGTCGGAATATGTGCAATCCAAATATCTTCTTTATTCACAGAATAGGTAATAAGCAAGCGGTTGTTTGGTTGATCCATTCCCTCACAAATGCCTCGCATATACTGAAACCCAAAATCTTTAAAAAGGCCGGGGTATCGTTTGGGCGTTAAATCACCACACACAAGGCGCATCTGATCGAAAGCGAGTCCATCTGAAGAAGTAGTGATACACAGCGGATAGCGGTGTTGTGTTTCAAGTGTTGGATCATATACCATCGCATATTTTCCGTCTGGTGTACGGCAGCCCCATACTTTTTGGCCGCTCATAACAAGAGAGTACGATTTTTGAACAGGGGACCACGTTTTCCCATTATCGTCACTACGGGCACAAAACGAATGCTTAAACAGTCCAATTACGGTTTCAGGTCCAATGTGATACCAGCAAAAGGCCTGATAAGATTGATTCTTTCCGTGTTTTATTGTAATGATATCATCATGATCGCCATTTTCCTCCGCCCATTGCTGAGTGGCCAGCCGGTCAGCAAGCAATTCTTCACAGGCGGCACGGAATCCATCATCCGAACACTCATCATAGAGTGGGTATAATAGCTGTTCACGTTTCCACCCAGCCTGCCAAGTGGGATAGATGAAATAGATATCTGAAAGTGTTCCATCTGGATACAGTTCCCGTACCACCCGTCCAATTCCACGCCGATCCCAAGGACAGATCCACGCTTCAGGTGTAAATCCATAAAATCCAGAAATAAGCATTCGTCCGGACTTTGTTTGATAAAAACTCATACGCTGATGCATGACGGCAAATGTATCACCTGAAAATTCTGTTGTTACTCCGTCACAATCCGTAAGCGTACAGGCAGGGATTTGATACGGCGGAAACGATACAACAAAATGATCCCAGTGCACACCGTCCGCTGAAGATGCGAGAATTGACTGTCCTGCACCCACATGTTCACTTTCCGGATTGCATAGATACTGGATATAATATCTGCCATGAAACAGACACAGATCCGGCGCGTGCTTATACGTATATCCTGTGTTGTCATCCCATTCGGGATGCCGCGCGTTTGCACGTGTGACTTGATAGCATTTCACACCTCGTACAGGGGGAATCTGTCCATGTACATAGTCACAGTTTGGATGAATTTTTCCAACATAATGGGGAAGAGGTACTTGCTTCATAAATGACTCCTTTCTTTTGATTTCGTCCTGTTTTTATTTTTGATTATAATCCTGAAAAAAAGAAAAAGCCAGAGAAAAATAGAAGATTAGCGCGATATTATCCTTTTACGATTTATTTCTATTGTTGATCTTACTTACATCTTCATTTCATATTGACACAATAAAAGGAGTGGCACAGATCATTGTGCCACTCCTTTTTAACTCAACCACTCATAATGGTTTTGTTATTTTAACGTGCATCTCTTCTTTTTTTAAAGAACAAGAATGCTCCTGCCAAAGCCATGAATACGATCGGCATCATAAACGGTGTCGAATCACCAGTATCCGGAGATGTTTCTGGCTCTTCAGGTGTCGTCGGCTCAGTCGGAAGAAGTTCCGCTTCACTCAGCGCTTTTTCAAGTGCTGCATATGCCGCATCAATTTCTTCTTGTGAACCACGTTCAGCGATGACTGCTTCCATCTTTTCAATCGCTGCCAAGATCGCCTGTGCACTTTCCTCGGTATATTTGCTCAGATCTTCTTGTTTTGCTGTTTCCAACAAACCTTTTGCTGCGCTCTGATCACCTGCAGGAACCAGTGCCTCTACTGCTGCAGTCAATGCTGTAATTTGTGCATCAAGCTCTTCTGCTGTAGCTTCATCAACGTTTTCAAGCAATGCTTTTGCTGCATTATAAACATTCATTACTTCTGCCCATGATGCTGCTGTCATTTCTTGATCTTCGCCTTCTGCGATTGCTTCATCAACAATCGTAAGCATTGTATACAGAATTGCTGCATTTGCCTGGCAATCTTCTGCGGCTACCAACGCCTCATATGCTGCATCAACTTCGTCCTGTGTTGCATCTACATTTGCAAGCACTTCTTTTGCTTTATTGAGCGCATCCATGAATGCGGTCGTAAGCGGGAAGTCTTCTGGGAGAGTTGACGGATCGATATCGACCCTCTCAACCTCATCTGCAAGCTCAGTTTTATCTCCGCGTTTTACCAACGCACCTTTTGCTTCAAGCAATGCATCATATGCTGCATCAATCACATCCTGTGTTGCATCATCTGCTACTGCTTTTGCTGCTTCCAGTTTTTCACCCAATACAGCCCATGTTGTAGAAGTATATTCATCTTGATTCAATGCTTCTACTTCTGCAATCAACGCATTGAGTTCAGCTTTATCTCCGCGTTCTACCAACGCATTTTTGGCTTCAAACAGTGCGTCATATGCTGCATCAATCACATCCTGTGTTGCATCGTCTGCTACTGCTTTTGCTGCTTCCAGTTTCTCTTCCAATGCAGCCCATGTTGCTACAGTATAATCACTTTCATCAAGTGCCTCTACTTCTGCAATCAGCGCGTTAAGTTGCGTCTTATCACCCGGTTCTTCAGATACAGTCATGCCGTACAATTCAATCTCATAAACACGAAGGGTATCTTTCCAAGTCGGATGTGAATCACCATCTGTCACAACAAAGCGATAAAGACGTGCCGCATCTGTTGTTTCAATCGGATCATCTGTTACATCAAGTGCATTGTTGTCATATGATTTGATTGTCTTCCAATAGCTGTCGTCATCCATAATGGTTTGACGTTCTGCCGAAGTTTTTGAAAGGAACTCTGACTCAGAGATCTTATCCGGATCAAGAACTTGAAGCGCAAATGCCACCGTGTTAAATTGTGCACCTTCAGGCACATCCGCGCCATTCGCGTGAACAACCTTCAAACGATCCGGCACTGCCTTTTCACCAATGTCAAATACAACCCAGTTCGGTGTTGCATCACACCATTTTGTGCTGTAATCGCCATCAAACGCATACATTGCTTTTTCGTTGGCTGTCGCTCCATCCGTTTTTACACCCAGAATATCTGCATCCTGTGAAAGCAATACGGATGTCTGAGGGATAGGAGAGTAAAGCTCAAGCTCGTATACGCGAACACAAGCTGCCCAACCGGTTGTATCTGTTCTGCTGATATTGATTTTAAAGATTCGTCCGGAATTTCCAGTCAAATCATTTGTGGTAATATCGTTTGCATTGTCTGTTGTGCTAGTAATCAGCTTCCAATAGCTGTTGTCTGCAAGTAGTGTACAACGCTCTTCATACGATTTTGCAAGAAGATCCTCAACGGAAATCTTGCTCTCGTCTAACATATAGAACTCATAGTTTGCTGTGTTGATCTTGCCTGCCGGCGTTTCGCCAGCAGCCCCTGCGTGTACCATCTTCAGTTCTGTGAGTTCACGCTCTTCACCGATGTCAAATGCAACCCACATATTATTGCCGTTTACACACCATTTTCCGGTATCCGGATTTTCAACATCACCATCAAACAGTTTTTCTGGACCTTGATCAGCGCCCAAGTTATCACCGTTATATGCAATTACGTTTGCCCCAAGTGCTACATTTTCTGTTTCACTTTCAGCATTTGCAACAGTCACTGTTGCGGATGCTGATTTCGTCGGATCTACTGTAGAAGTAGCCGTAACAGTAAGCGTTTCTGCTGTTTCATCTTTTCCGACTGTCAACAATCCTGTATCACTAATCGTTGTAGTTGCCGAAACAGCATTCTCTACTTTCCATGTAACTTCTTGGCTCGGATCATTTTCACCGGTAACCACTGCTGTAAACTGCTGGGTTTCACCCTTTTTCACAGTTGCGCGGAGCGGTGTAACAGAAATATCTGTAACGGTTGGAACGTCGCTGTCAGAAGAAATTGTAACAGAAACTGTATAAGTCTGTCCTTCTGTGCGAACAATCTTAAGTGCCGTTTCACTGCTTACACGATATCCTTCCGGTACAGATTCACATTTGAGTGTATATGTACCCAGTGTTACTGTCGCAGGTGTTTCTGTACTTACTTCAGCTACACGATCGCCAGAAGCATTGTATACACCGTATACAACACCCGTCAACGACAATCCTGCTTTTGTAAATGCCTTCAATTCAAGTTGTGCTGTTGGCTCTGCAAATTCAGGTGTATCCACTGTGTATTTATCAGAGATTAACTGTCCTACACGTTTTACCTGAAGTGTCAGTTTGCCACCTGCACGCACTACTTTCACACCATCAATCGTAACAGAGGTTTCACCTTCTGCAACCGGCTGCGACATTTTTGTCCATGTTTCAGAATCAGCTTCATAAACATAAACAACATCACCTTCAGACAGTCCATTTACTGTCATGGTTGTGAAAATATCATCGCCATTCGAAGAAGTGGTTGATCCTACCTGTGAATATTTCACAAATGAAACATCTGTTGCAGGTGCTGATTTTTCTATATTTTCCGCCTCAAACGGAGCACTTTGTTTAACGCTTTCCTCAGAACCAACTGCTGTGGTCGTATAATAAATGCGTCCAGCCTCTGCAGTGCCGAAATCCAGATCTGTAAATGTTACAGTTGAATCCTCTGCAACGGCAGAAGCGATCTCTGTGTATGTATCACCAGATTTGGTATATACCTTCACAGTTTGACCCACTGGAACATGCGTCAATGTAAATGTATCCGTTGCACCCGGATTGTTTTGTGCAGTTGCAAAATGCATCATGACTGCTTCTGTCTGCGGGAACTGATCGCTTTCAAACATCTGCCATTCATAAATGCGAATACCGCCCCATTGAGAAGATCCATCATCATAAATGCGCAAACGCCATTCCTGTGCAGTAATTGGTGTATCAAGCAGCACATCTGTTACAGCAAGGTGATTGTTTTGAATACGTTTGGCCTGAACCCAGTTTCCTCCTGCATCCTTGTACTCAAGTGCAAAATCAAGTGTGTTCATGTCATTCGACTCGCCGCCGTATTCCGCATGCTCGACACGCCAACGTTTGACTGTCACTTCACGGCCGATATCAATGTCCATATAGCCCTGATAAATGTTGGTCGCACACCATTTTGAACCGTTTGCAGAAGTACCGTCAATTGCTTTTACCGCCGGTTCACCGGAGTTTTCATTTGAAACATAGGTTACTTCAGCATTTAAGCAAACATTTTCAAATTCTACTGCTTCATATTTTTCCGAATCATCATTGCTGTACAACCAATTCAGAGCGATTGTTTTTGCTTCACCGCGCACACCATTTTCGTTGATTGCAACAACTTTCAACGTCACATCCTGCTCATCTGCTTCGCGAATAACCGTTGGCAGATACAGCGCTGTGTTCGGTGTTGCCATCAGCAAATTGGAAGTGCCATCACTATTTACTTTGTATACTTCATAAGAGGAAGCGCCTTCCACTTCGTCCCAATACAATCTGATTTCTGCATCATATGCGTCATGATACAAAATATCATCCAGTGTAATAGATGTCGTTGCGGACAAAGCTGCTCTCTCTTGCTCAGTAATTGTAAGCTGACCAAGATTTACCTGATAATCAGAAACTGCAGTATCGCTCTCGATCTGCATACCGATTGCATAAAGTTTTTTGCCTGCCTGTGCAGAAATATCAACCGATGTGGTTGTCCATGTATCTGCTTCACCTGCAGTCAAATTGTAATAAACTTTGGTGCAATCTTCATAGCTTGTCGTTTCGTCATCACCATAATAACCAACAAGCTGCATTTTACCGTCATCATTTTTATAGGTCAGACTCATCTGCATGCCATCTGTGACCGTAATATCGGTGCTGTAAAGCATAATATCATTTGGTTTATTGGCATCAAGCGCACCTTCAAATTTGATAGAGTTACCGCCGTTATACGCATCGGTAAAGTCATATTCACCTGAAAGTTTCGAACCTTCCGAATCAATAATCCAAGTCCACGTCGGCATTACATCTTGATTGGATTGATAACTCCACTCTGCATCACGGGACAACACGCCGTCTACCCAGTATCCACGACCATGGCCGGAATTAAAGTTTGTTACAAACGGTGCACTGGTAATCGGTGTCTTATCCGCGAAGAAACGGGACATACCAACCCATTCCTCGTTTGTTGAACTCGTCGGATCGGATGTTTCCACACGCGGATCGGATGCACTGTTGACGTAGAATGTCCGCTCGTTCTGATGGAAATTCTCTCCCGAAGAGGAAATACCCAATGTAGAGTTCGAACAATACAACGCCAACGACAATTTCATCTTACCGTTTTCATCAAGGAGCACATGATCGCGGAATTCCGTATTCATACAGTTTTGCTGTACATCAAGGCCCGCAAATGCTTGGAACGGACTGCGTCCAATGGAATTCATCGTAGAAATCGTTGTAGAAACCTGGCCTTCATACCAGTTATAGTTCATAAAGAACTCATCCACACAATAATTTCCACTTTCATCCGGTTCCATCCACGCCTGATTAGAAGTATTTACTGCATTCTGATAATACACGCTGCCGCTCGGAAGCATGGAATCATACCAACTGATCAGAATATCCGGACATTTTTGACGCATATACTTGATCATTTCATTCATACGTGCTGCAATTTCAGCAGTGCATCCATACGATTCCTGATTAAAGAAATAGCCATCAAATCCGTAGTATTCCATGACCTCAAGCAGCTTGTCTGCCACCGGAAAGCTTCCATCTTCCGCTTTTTGGCAAAAATCACTGACTTCCTCGACATAGCCGGCACCAGTGCCCCATGGAAATCCTAATGTAGCAACAACCGGCACACCGTTTTTGTGCGCTGCATCTGTAAACTCACCAGTCGGACAGCAAATAAGTCCTTCCTCAGAACCAGACCAGTACACGAATGAATCGACGTATTGCCAGTAATTGAACGACCAGCTCATAAAGTCTTCCGTACCTTGTGCACTTGTTGTGTCATGTGCAGAGTTGGCAAGGGAGCAGAGCATCAATTTGGCTTCCGGGTTCGCTTTGGGATTCACAACAAAGCCACCTGTGCGGTTTTCAAGCGCAACGCTTGCTTTGCTGTAGCGCGCATCCGGATCAGACTCAGGCGTCCACTCGAGAAGCGTATCAACATTAAAAGACGGACCAATCGGCATCAATGACTCATGCGCTGCATACGCTTCATTCATTTCAGCTGAACCGTCATTTCCGACTGCTGCTGCCATCGCGGGAAGCGCTGTTCCTACATATGTAGACATTGCTATCGCTGCTGCCAGAACACCAGAGCCGATACGCTTCAGTTTCCTGTTTCGCATTCTTACATTCTCCTCTCTTTCTTAGTAATCTTTTCTTCCTATGATCATACTCATTGCAGTTCGCCAGTCACTGCAATTTCATATACTAAAATCATATCATATCTTGACTAAAATATCAATTACTGATTAAAAAAAATAATATAATATATACATACGTTTATGCCGAAAATGTTATTTTGAATAAAAATGACACTTAACAACATGATTTTTTATAATACTTTATTTTTCAAAAAAATATGCTCTCCTGCTTGCAAACCAAACAAGCAGGAGAGCATATTCCTATTCTTTTGTTTCTTTTTCCATCGGTGGTTCTGGTGCACCATCTTCGGGAATTCCGCTGCTAGGCCAATAAATCACTTTTTCATCTGGTGTAATATGATCAATGGATTCGTACACTGTCGTACTCACCGGCATATCACGTTGTGTCAGCCGATTCTTAGCAACCTCTGCTGCCAACGAATAAATAAGTGCAAACAACGGCACACCAATAATCATACCACCAAGGCCAAAGAATCCGCCAAATACCATGATTGAAAAGATTACCCAAAACGCAGACAAACCAGTCGAACCGCCAACGACCTTTGGTCCCACAAAGTTTGCATCAATCTGCAAAATAATAAATGCAAAAATCACAAAATAGAGTGCGGTCATTGGATTCACTACGAGAATCAACACCGCAGAAGGGATCACACCGATAAATGGTCCAAAAAAAGGAATGATATTTGTAACCGCGACAATTACAGAAATAAGCATCGCAAACGGCATATTAAATACTGACATTCCAAGGAACATCACGCCCCATACAATGACCGCTTCAATCAATTTTCCTTTGATAAACGAACCAAATACACGATCTGCCCGCCGTGTAACACGCAGCATTTGATTGGTTGCTTTAATCGAAAAAATCGCATAACACGTCTTTTTTGTTTGTGCAAAAAACTTTTCTTTGCTAAATAGAATATATACCGATACAATCACGCCCACACAAATGTTGACAACTGTCTGTACCAATCCAATCAAACCAACTGTCAAGCCACCTGCCAAGTTCGTGAGCTGGGGAAGAAGATCATTTGTTGCCCAATTGGTTACTGTTTTACTGATATTATCAAATTGTGTCTCAAGCATATCCACAATCTCTTGATTTTCAGACGCAAAACCGAGTATCCATTTTTCAATCCGCGCAAAATAAGTTGACAGATTTCCAATAATACCGCTGATGCTTTCAAACAGCTGTGGAAATACCATGAAACCAAGTGCAGCAACAACCGCAAATGCCAGTATGAAAGTAACAATCAGTGCAAATACACGCGCAAGTTTCGGATGTACTTTCCATTTTGTTCGCGAAATGATTGGTCCAAAACAACGCTTTTCAAAAAACTCCATAATTGGATTCAGCAAATATGCGGTAACAAATCCAATTAAAAAAGGCATAATGATTGCTGTCAGGAAATTGATTGTGTCCAATACAACATCCATTCGATTAAGCAAAAGATAAAATAAAATGCTCGCAACAATTACTAAAAAAGCAGTGATCCCCGCATATAAATATTTCGGGTTCCATCGAAACTTCATACAGCACCTCCTCTTCTTCTATATGTAAATATGTTATCCTCTCATAGTATAAGGAGGAAAAAACGGTTCCTCCATACGGTTACGAATTGCAAATAGGAAAAACGAGTGGATACCAAAAATGGAACCGCAAATTGCCAATGCCATTGCACCTTTTCTGGCATAGCGCATATAAACGGGATAAAGGATAAAACCTTCAAGCACCCGATATCCAATCTGCACCGCCGAAAGGAGAAGAGATAAAATACTCAGAAAAAACTGTGCAGGGAGAACCGCAGCTAAAAGCCGTTCCGAATTGGTCGCACCATACAGTGCGATTGTTTGGATCAGCGGAATCAAATACAGCGCAATCGCTAGCACAATCAAAAGCACCTCGCCGCCGATGATAACTGCTATTGCAAGCGGATACCATTTACGCCACGAATATTTGCGGCAAGCCGGTTGTTTTTCGGGCATCCAATCAGAAAGCTCACCCAACAGCTGCTGTCTTGCAATCGGTACCCATGCACGCCACAGCCCCTGCGCACCTCGCCGCTGTGCAATTTTCTGTACGCCGATCGCACCTAAAATATAGGACGTAATCGGCAATGCTAAAAAAATTCCCAACACGATGAAAAACGGAATGACACTAATAAAAATCACAGATGGATCCATCACAAAACGCCTCCTCTTTGTTATTGCAATGAAGCAGTCAGATTATTCAGCTTCTTCCTCTAAAACTGATGCAATATGAAGTTCTTTGAGCTGTTCGCTGTCCACAACAGACGGACATTCACTCATGAGCTCACTTGCATTCTGAACTTTCGGGAATGCAATGACGTCACGCAGGCTGTCGGCACCGCACATGATCATCGAAAGACGATCAAGGCCGATACCCATACCGCCGTGCGGTGGTGCGCCATAGCGATATGCGTTGACTAAGAAGCCAAATTTTGCTTCGATTTCCTCGTCAGTAAGGCCCAACGACTCAAACATTTTCTGCTGAAGCTCAAAATCGGTAATACGCATCGACCCGCTCGACAGCTCGGTACCGTTTAATACCAAATCATATGCTTTTGCACGCACAGAACCCGGATCGCTGTCAAGGTAAGGCAAACACTCATCAAGCGGCATTGTAAACGGATGATGCATCGCAAGCCAGGTATCGTTTTCCTCGTCATATTCAAAGAATGGGAACTCTGTGATCCAAACAAAGTTGAACTGCTCAGGAATGATGTCTAATTTTTTCGCAACAGTCAACCGAATCTGACCCAAGGTCGGCAGGGTAACACGGTCGCGGTCTGCACAGAACAGTGCAACGTCGCCTTTTTCACAGCCGATGTGGGCAAGCAGCGCAGAAAGTTCTTCCTCACTCATAAATTTCGAGAAGGAGCACGATGGTGCGTCCTCAACCCAGCGAACAAATGCCAAGCCTTTCGCGCCAATGCCGCGTGCCTGCTCGGTCAGTTTATCGATCTCTTTACGAGTGAGCACCTTTGCGCCGTTTTTCGCAACAATTGCACGAACACTGCCGCCCGCTGCCACTGCACCGGAGAACACACCAAAGCCGCAGTCTTTCACGAGTTCAGAGCAGTCAACGATTTCCATACCGAAACGGGTATCCGGTTTATCGGAGCCGTACCGTTCCATTGCATCTTTATATGTCATTCGTGGAATCGGCAGTGCGATATCCACATTAAGCACTTCGGAAAACAGCCGTTTGATATAGCCCTCTGTCATCTCTAAGATGTCTTCGACATCGACAAAGCTCATCTCCAAGTCGATCTGAGTAAATTCCGGCTGACGGTCTGCGCGCAGATCCTCATCGCGGAAGCAGCGTGCCAGCTGGATATAGCGGTCATAGCCTGCGATCATCAGAAGCTGTTTGTAAATCTGCGGAGACTGCGGCAGTGCATAGAATTTGCCCGGATGCACACGAGATGGCACCAGATAGTCACGCGCACCCTCTGGTGTTGATTTCATCATCATCGGTGTTTCGATCTCCAAAAATCCGTTTTCATAGAAATAGTCACGGGTCACTTTTGCGATCTTATGGCGCATCTGGATGTTGCGCTGGAGTTTTTCGCGGCGCAGGTCTAAGTAGCGATATTTTAATGCAATTTCGTCGCCGACTTTACCGTCGTCGTTTACATGGAACGGGGGAGTCTGTGCCGATGCCAGAATACGAAGTTCGGACACATATACTTCAACCATACCGGTTTTCAATTCAGTATTAACACTCTCGCGGCGGCGAACTTCACCTTTCGCGATCAGCACATATTCGCTTTTTAGCGATTTTGCTTTTGCGAACACCTCGCGGTCGGTCGTATCATCAAAGGTGAGCTGTACAATGCCGGTGCGGTCACGCAGATCGACAAAAATGAGGTTTCCTTTGTCGCGTTGGCGCTGTACAAAACCTGCCACCACTACATTGGTTCCTACATCCTGCTCACTCACTTCGCCGCAATAACGTGTACGGCGCAAATTCCCCATGGATTCTGCCATTTTCATTTCCTCCTCTGTTATGCGTTTTGACCCATCTGCATGATGCGGGCAAACGCATCGCTGCCGATCTGCTCACTGATGGCATCAGCTTCTGCCGCCAACGCTGCGTCGTACAGCACATTTAAAAGCTCTGTTTCAAATTCAATCTCACGCTGTTCGCCGGTTTTCATATCTTTGATATTTGCTTTTCCGGTGACAAGCTCATTGTCGCCCAAAATCATCGACATCGAAGCACCCAGCTTATTTGCATATTTCATCTGTGCTTTGACACTGCGGTCCATGATATCAAACGACACCGAGAAGCCCTCACTGCGGAGTTTATCACACAGTACCATTGCTTTCTCGAGTGCTGGCGCACCAATTGCACCAATATATAAATCACAGCCGCGCGCAGCCGGCAGCTCAATTCCCTGTGCGTTTAACAAGAGCAAAAACCGCTCGATTCCCATACCAAAGCCAAGCGCCGGCGTCGGTTTGCCGCCCAGTTGTTCGACAAGTCCGTCATAGCGGCCACCGCCGATAATCGTACCCTGTGCGCCGATTTCTTCCGATACAAATTCGAACACAGTTTTCGTATAATAATCAAGGCCGCGAACAATTTTCGGATCGACGACATACGGAATGCCCAGCTTATCAAGACCGCGTTTAACGGCGGTGAAGTGTTTTTCGCACTCGTCGCACAAAAAGTCAGTCACAACCGGTGCGGTACGGATGCACTCTTTATCACCATCAACCTTGCAGTCGAGGATACGCATCGGATTTTTTGAAAGACGCTCTAAGCATGTTTCGCACAGCTCGTCCTTGTGTGCTTCAAAGTGCGCACGCAGCGCCGCATGATAGTCTGCACGGCAGGTCTTACACCCAATCGAATTGATGCGCAGAGTAATCCCTTTAACACCGAACAGCTTTAAAATATGCCAGACAAGCGAAATCAATTCCACATCGGCAGCAGGGGAGGAGGCACCGAACACCTCACAGCCAAACTGGTGAAACTCGCGCAAACGACCTGCCTGCGGACGCTCGTGACGGAAACACGGTGTAATGTAGCATGCTTTCAGGGGGAGCACGTCGTTTAACAGGCTCTGCTCAAGCGCTGCACGTACAACGCCTGCTGTACCTTCCGGTTTTAATGCAAATACATCGCGGCTTTTTTGTCCCTTAACTTCAAACATCTCTTTCTGTACCACATCGGTGGTATCACCCACGCCGCGCGAAAACAGTTCTATTGCTTCAAATGTAGGGGTACGAATCTCGCGGAAGCCAAACAGCGCCGCTGTTTCAAGCAGTGTGCGTTCAATAAACTGCCATTGATAGCTCTGGGCAGGCAAAACGTCCTGCGTGCCTCTTGGGGCTTTTATCACTCGGATCACTTCTCCTTTTTGTTCTATCGGCCGGCACATCGTACCGCCGCAGCCGGCAAACAGCCGGTAATTTTTTTCATACATCGCTATTATAACACATCCGGCTTTTTCACAACAGCCTTTTTCACGAAAAAAACAAAACAGCCTGTTCAAATCACTTTGACAGGCTGTTTTCATTTTTGAATTTTCAGCGCCGGACAATCGAACGCCAGTCGAGATCGCCGCGCTCCAATCCGTGGATGAGCATTTCACCCGTTGCAATATTCGTTGCAATCGGAATGTTGTGAACATCACACAGACGAAGCAATGTCATCTCGTTCGGTTCGTGTTCCTTGACCGTATGTGGATCACGGAAAAACAATACCATATCAATCTCATTGCAGGCGATACGTGCGGCAATCTGCTGATCACCGCCTTGTGCACCGCTTAAAAAGCGTTCTACTTTAAGACCTGTTGCCTCGGAAACGAGCTTACCTGTTGTTCCCGTTGCGCACAGTGTATGCTTGCTCAAAATCCCGCAATATGCGATGCAAAATTGAATCATCAACTCCTTTTTGGCATCATGTGCAATCAATGCAATTGTCATACCGAACACCCTTTCCTGATTGTTTACCTCACCTGAAAACCATTCTCATACCGTTTTCAAAATCAGCGGGATATAGGAGCCGGTTAACCGCGACACAATCGCATCCGCAATCCGCATCACCTTTTTTTCGCCGGCGCCGCCTTTATTGACAAGACCTGCAGCATTTTTTACAAACGGAACCACACCCAGCAGTGCCGTTCCGCACAGGTCCATCGCTTCATCCAGATCCACAAGCCCGCCGCTTTTGACTGCATCACGGTCCACCTTGTTGAATACAAGCCGCGCAGGAACACTGAGCATCGGTGCAAGCTTCTGCACATCCCGCGCACAGACGATGTCGGGCGTCAGTACCACCACAGCTTCATTCGAAACACTATTTGCAATGTCTGCACTGTTAAAAAGCCCTGCCGGAAGATCCAGCAGAATCAGATCATATCTGTTTTCGACTCCGCGAAGAAGTGCTGCTTGTTTTATCAATGCAGCATTTGTTTGTCCGCTCTCTTCATGCGCACAGCAAAGGGAAAGCCCATCAATGTCGGGATGAGAATAGACCGCACTTTGCATTCGACATTTTCCTGACATCACATCGCCTAAATGAAATACCATTTGATCCTGCATTGAAAGCATTAAGTCAAGGGAACAAAGCGGTGCATCAAAATCAGCCAGTAAAACGCGTTTTCCTGCTCTTGCTGCGGCAATCCCTAACATTACTGTTACGGTTGACTTTCCGGTGCCGCCTTTACCGGAAAGAACAGAAATGATCTTTGCCATCCATATCTCCTGTTTTTGCGAAAATCGCTATGAATCTAAATATATTATATCAATCATACACAGTCAACGCAAGAGTTAAATAAAAACTTTTTGTGTTTATGACTGTTTTTTCGAACTAATTTCCTGCGTTTTCCGAAACTGTGCTCGATTCTGTAGCAGATTGTTCCTCAGCTTGTTCGGTTTCCGACTCTTCCTCAGGATAATTTTCCGGATAGGTTGCTTTATCATACGCCAAAATAATATCGCGTAAAAGTCTCTGCGTTGTCGAACCATCATAAACAAGTACGGAAACTGCAAATTCCGGCTCGCCATCTTTTAACACATAAGCAATAAAGCAATGATGCGTCCGTGTTGATGTCACCTGTGGTGTACCGGTTTTTGCATATACCTCGTAGCCAAGCTCTTCTAAATCCGTAATCTGATACGGGGAAGGAAAGCTTTCCGCCAACCGGTTCATACCTTCTGAAACTTCATTATAAGTCGATTCCGACATGGAAATCTCAGAAAGGACAGATGGCTCATACTCTTCTACCACATTGCCGCTTTCATCAAGAAGAGAATCAAGCAAATGCACCTGATACCGTTTTCCCTTATTGGCAAGTGTCATTGCTTCCACTGCCATCTGAAGCGGTGTAACTTGTGTATTCATCTGGCCGATTGCTGCCTGAATGGCGTTACCTGCCTGCCAGTTTGGATCGTCTGTGTGCGAAAGGCAGCTGCTTGCCTCTGCATTTGACACCTCGATTCCAGTGGATACGCCAAGGCCAAAGCCTTCCGCATATTTATTGAACAAATCAACACCCATACGGCGCCCTAAATCATAGAAAAACGAGTTGCATGAATCATACAGCGCGGTAGACGCATCCAAATAGGCACCGCCCTTATGACGCGTACCCACACAATTCGGCGTCCAGTCCGGCGCATAATATGTGTAGTAGTCGCCGTTGCAATAAAAGGTTGTATCCGGTGTAATATATCCTTCTTCCAAACCGGCAACTGCCACAATCGGTTTAAATGTCGAACCAGGGCGGAACAAACCGGAAAGTGCCAGATTGTTTAACGGACTGCCCTCGGCCGATTCCACTGCCTTGTAATCGGTCAAATATGTCTCCATATCATAATACGGGTAGGAGATACTTGTGAGCACACCGCCGGTTTTTGCATCTAAAAGCACCATTGCACCGTTTGTAGAATGTTTATCACTTGTACTGTTATACCAGTCAATATATTCGGCAAAAATTGTCTGTAATTCTTTTTGCAGCGCATAATCAATGGTAAGCTGTACTGTCTGTCCCGCAATCGGCGCACTGCTTTCCTGCACTTCAATAATGTCACCTTGCGCATTTTGCGTCACAGTCATCGTTCCGCGTGTACCACGCAGTTCTTCTTCAAATGCCTCTTCAATTCCGCCGCGTCCTACAACATCATCCAGTTTATATTGTTTTCCCGGATTATCAGAAAACTGATCTTTATATTTTGTCTCATATTCGCCGTCGTAAATTTTTGTGACATTTCCGAGCAAGTTGGACGCTACATCACCGTTTAAATAAACACGCTCGCTCGTCTCTGAAACCGTGACACCCGGAAGATCGTCAGAAAGTTCCCGCAAAAGCGCTACGGTTGACGCAGAAACGTCCTTCGCAAATGTATATCGTGTATTATACGCAGAAAAATCTGAAGACAACATCATATATCGCACACCGGCGATTTTTCTCGCATATTCCTCGCTATATCCCTCATAGGTACAACTATCATATGGTTCGCCGCAGTGGGTACAGTTTCCGTCTTCATCGCGATATTTTTTGATACCTGTTTCCTGAAAAAGCCATTCCATGCAATTTTCCGCGGTTGCATAATCATTGACACCGACTTTCTTCTTAAGTCTTGCGATCTCTGTGTCGCTGTCAGGTAAGAATTCATACGGCGTTTCTAATGTAACAGGCAAACTATCTTCCCATATTTCAGAAAGATCTTCAAACAGTCGGATCAATGTGTATATGAGTTTATTTGTTGCATCGTTATCCAGCGTCAAACGATTCTCTTTCTCCATTGCCAAAAAATCGAATTCGATATTATATGACGCAGCATTATCAACCAAAACCACGCCATTTCGATCTACGATCTTGCCTCTTGCAGCAGGAACCTCGATTTCAGTCGTTGTTCCGCTTTTCGCTTGTTTTAAATACCCCGCCCCATCCACAATCTGATATTCAAATACACGAATGGATGCTGCTACGCACATTACAACACACAATCCAATCAGAATGGCAGTACGCACCCGATGTGTTTTTGCGTCAGAAACGGTCATGGGAATCTCCTTTCTTACTGTTCATGCGCGCGGCGCATGATGGAATGAAAATGCAATTTTTCGTATGAGAAGGTAAAACAGCGGAAACACAACGAGTGTATAAACTGCACAAGGAAGAATCTGACGATAAATTACAGAATATGCCCCAGGATATCGCCAAATCAAATAACAAAACAAATAGTCAAGCACTCCCTGGAATAAAAGCGTTGCCGCACAGAATGCGATTGCATTCAACATACGGGTGTGCAAAAAATAAACGCATAGGATAGAAATGGTCACGCCGCAAAGCAGCAAGATCAATCCGTTGAATCCAAACAATCGATCAGATGAAATATCCCATAAGAGTCCAGCGACGCCGCAAAAAATTCCGGATGATACCACATTTTCATACATGGAAACACCGACAGCTACCGCTACTAAAAATACAGGCTTTATTCCGAAAAATGTTAAAAATCCCGGTATCGTCTGAAGCAAGTACGCCAAAAGCAACAGAAGGGAATAGCAAACCCATTTAAACACTGTATGGAGATGTCTGTTTTTCATTGATAACACCTCTCTTGCTTATTCACCATCTGCATAATCATCAAGGCGGCTGCCTTGCCCTAAAAACGAAGTAATCACCTGCACGGTAGAAACCGATTCAATGTCAACATAAGGACGAATGACCGCATAGCGCGTGATTCCATGTGCCTCTGTTTCAATAGACTCAATTTCACCAATCGCAATTCCCTTTGGATAGAGCCCTGATGAACCAGCAGTGATAATCATGCCGCCGGCCTCCATCGTTACATCTTCAGACAAGATCGAAAGCTTCGTCTTTCCATCCTGCGCCAATGTATAATCGCCGCTTACAACGCCCAATTGTTCTGTTGTAAGTTCAATTGCACTCACATCAATTTCCGGGCTCAAAATCGTTTTTACCCGCGCACTCACCGGTCCTACGTCACTTACAATTCCTACAAGTCCCTCAGATGTAATCACCGGGTCATTTTTTCCGATGCCATGAAGCGATCCGCGATCAATGATAAACGATCCCGCGCGATCCGCCGAATCACGGCTTACCACCTGTGCCGGCATCAATTCAAAGTCCTCATTGACTTCCTTAATCTGTGCCGCTTCTTTCAATCGTTCATTTTCATCTTTCAGCGCTTCATAATCGATCATCTGTTGATTCAATTCTGCAATTTTCTCTTTGAGCTGTTCGTTCTCCTCTGCGTTTTCACGCGCATTCACAAGCGGATCAAACCATCCACCAACCGTGTTGCTTATAAATGCTCCCGCTTTTTGAAACGGTGTCGTAACCATCTGCAAAAGATTCCGCGGAATATTGGCAATTCCGTCCGTTGAAGCAGAATAAAGCATCATACCGAACATCACAGCTGCCACCGCAAGGATAATTTTAAATTTTTTACTTTTAAAAAATTCCCCCATGGGACACCTCCGCCTGACTGTTTTGTCTTATTTCTTCACTGTGTATGCAAAAAAACAAAAAGCTCCATTTTTCCCCTTGCCGCTTTGAAAAAAGGGAAAAGCGGAACTTTTGTCAAGCGCATCCTGTATGCGCCTTTTTAATATTTTACATCATCGCTTGAAACAACACTTGCAAGCTTATCCATATGCTCAAGAATTTCACCCGTGCCGAGTGCCACGCAGTCAAGCGGATCATTTGCAGCATAAACTTCCATACCGGTTTCCTGTGCAATCAGTTTATCAAGTCCGCGTAAAAGCGCACCGCCGCCAGTCAGCACAATACCCTGGTCAATAATATCCGCTGCAAGCTCCGGCGGTGTTTTTTCAAGTGTTACACGAACTGCCTCAAGAACTTCCTGTAACGTATCAATGAGTGCCTCACGGATTTCTGTAGAAGTAACTACAATATTTTCCGGCAAACCGGTCAACAGGTTACGTCCTTTAATCTCTGTGGTCAATTCTTCATCAAGCGGGAACGCATTACCTACATTGATTTTGATATCCTCTGCTGTACGTTCACCGATCAAAAGATTGTATTTCTTTTTGATATAGTTGATAATATCCACGTCAAATTTATCGCCGCCGACACGCACTGATTTTGCAGCAACAATGCCGCCCAATGAAATGACAGCAACTTCTGTTGTACCGCCGCCGATATCAACAACGATACTGCCGGTCGGTTCTGCAACAGGCAATCCTGCGCCAATTGCAGCAGCCATTGGCTCTTCAACAATGATGACACGTTTTGCACCGGCACGTTCTGCCGATTCTTTGACTGCACGGCGCTCCACTTCTGTAACGCCAGATGGAATACAAATGACAACGCGTGCTTTTGTCAGCATCGAGTTGCCGAGCGCTTTACGAATAAACTCCTGAAGCATACTTGTCGTAATATCAAAATCTGCAATTACACCATCTTTTAACGGACGCACTGTTACAATAGAACCAGGTGTTCTGCCAACAACATCTTTTGCCGCCTGACCGACGCTTTTGACCACGTCATTTTTAATATCTACTGCCACAACAGACGGCTCACGAATGATAATTCCTTTTCCTTTCATGTAAACGAGTGTGTTTGCTGTTCCGAGGTCGATACCAATATCCTTTGTAAAAAACATAAAACCCTCCGTACTACTTTTCAAAACTTTTTTATTGTTACGCAAAGGCAGAGATTCTGTCTTTGCGAATGATTTCATTCATTCTTACTTATTATACCCGCACTTTGCGCGTTTCTCAACCGTTAAATTGTGAATTTTCCGACTTTTTTCGTGTTTTTTCATTTTCGTAAGATCCTAACACACGCACAAGCCTTGAAACAGGGAGTCCAACGACATTATTATAGTCTCCTTCGATCTTTTCTACAAACAGACCGCCTTTTCCTTGAATGCCATAGGCTCCGGCTTTATCATACGGCTCGTCTGTCTTTGCATAGGAAGCGATCTCTTCTTCGGATAACGGATAAAACCATACACCTGTTTCACATACAAACGTTTTTTCTTCCTGTGCCGTTTTGATACAAACACCAGTAAACACGCTGTGCCGTCTGCCGCTCAACATCGTAAGTATCCGGACAGCATCATCATAATCTTTTGGTTTTCCAAGTGCTTCATTTCCGACAGCAACAACTGTGTCACATCCAATCACCGTTTCAGATGCATCCAAAAATGCAGCACGCGCTTTTTGTTGTGCAAGCACCTTGGCAAGTGCACAGGGAGACGGCGCCGAAACAGTACGCTCATCAATATCTGCCGGACGAATCGAAAACAAGAGTCCCGTCGCACGCAGCAATTCAATTCGCCGCGGGGATTTTGACGCTAAAACAAGATTCATCCCATTCAAAGCCCCTTTGAAAAAATTTTATAAAGCCACAAACAGAGCAAAATGCTTAAAATTTTAATAATATTCACATCAATCGAGAATCCAAACGACACTGCCGCAATTCCAATATCAATCGTAATCGGATTGGGGGAACCCACGCCAATCGTCTGTCCGGCAGTCAAAAACGACAGCCATGGTACTGCTGCACATACCGTCGTCAGAAGTGCACCCAGCACAACACCGCCCAACAACAGTAAAATGAACACCAATGTCTTTTTAAAATTCATTGTGCGGCACTCCTTTTCCTGTTGAACCGAATCCACCGTTTCCGCGCGCTGTCTCATCCAGGGTATCGCATTCAACGAGTTTTGGCAAAAAAACAGGCGCAAATACCATTTGGGCAATTCGATCACCGGGTTCGACTAAAAACGGCGTATCACCATGATTAAAAAGCGGCACAATGATTTCGCCGCGATAATCACTGTCAACAACCCCAACACAATTCGCAGGAGACACACCGAATGAAGCTGCGATTCCACTGCGTGCATAGATAAACGCCGCCACGTCGTTTGCAGGAATTGCGATCGCAATTCCTGTTTTCACCCGTACAATTTCACCAGGTAAAATTTCAGCAAAACAATCCGCATACAAATCATATCCCGCACTGCCCTGTGTTGCACGTGCAGGAAGACGCGCCGTATCGCTTACCCGTTTCACTTGTATTGATTCCATTTTGTTTTCTCCTATTTTTGTAAAGTCACACACTGCGATAATACAGTCCTCGCGTATACGGCTGCTCCGACGATGTTTTTTGACAATACGCGCGAATGACCGAGGCGCACGTCTGCATATCCTCCCGTGTAAAATACAAAAGTCCATAAGAAAGGGAAGAAAGTTCCTGCATTCGATCGGCCATCCAAAGCGGTGTACCGTTTAAAATTTCTGCACCGTATGGACGGCGGCACATCACATAAAACGGTGTGTTACGCCGATCCGTCAATGTCGGCCATCCATCGCAGGACGCGCATCCCGTCTTTGCTTGAACCGGACAATTCCGAACAAGCATCAGCGGCAAATAGCCATAGACAACCGCACCGCATGGAACCGGTACATTGATGCGCACCGCGTCCTGCGCCGCAATCTCAAAAGACAGCGTCACATGGGAAACGCCCATTTCACAAAGCATACGTGCGCTTTCACTGTTCGTCACATTTAAAAACACGCCGCCCGCTGGTTCCATCCCAAGATCATTCGCCATCCGCACATGCGCAATATTTTCACAAACAACACGAGAAAGCCCCTGTTCATGAAGCATTTTGAGTGTTTGCTCCACTTCATCTTCACGTGAAGCCATCATACGCGGCAATTCAATCAGCAAACGACTGCCATACGGTTTTAATACATCAATATGCGCCGCCACTTCTAAAAAGGGAAGTGAGAACAGCCCAATATGCTCCATTTGCGAAAACGGTACTTGTGAAATAGATTCAAAGCGTGCAAATAAAAACGGTTCTTTTCCGCTTGTACGCTTTACCGGTTTCTTATTTTCCTCAACGGGTTCTGGTCTATGGATTTTCACCGGAGGAATGACACCGCGCTGCTCTTCAATCGCTTCACAAACAGACCGCCGCAGCTCGTTTAATTTGGATACCGGAACCATGAGCCCGTCATCGCATGAAACGTGAATTTGATCCGGTACAAAAATCGTACCGCCAAGTTTCTTTAAAATTCGTTCGCCTGCTTCTACCGAAAATGCTTTTTCACGTGCGATCTCCGGCGGATCAGATTGGCACACGGCTGTATTCCCATCGACATCCGTTCCAGAGAGTGAAACGGGCATATCTTTCTGTACAGAAAGCGAAAAAGACAGGGGAATACGTCCTTTCTCCGACTGATAAGAATGTTCAAGTGAACGCAAAAGTTTTGGTGTGGCGCGCACGACGTCATCCCGGCTTCGCACACCAAACATCGCGGCGCCACGTTTTCCGGTCAAATAGCCATCGGTAAATCCGCTGCGCGCAAATACATCACGCAAAAGCGTTTCATCCGCGGTACCGCCATCAAGTTTTGCGCGGTACACCTGTGCACAAGCCGCTACATATTCCGGACGCTTCATCCGTCCTTCTATTTTAAACGAGGTCACTCCGGCCGCAGACAGCTCCTCTAAATGCGAAAGCGCACATAGATCTTTGAGTGACAAATCGTAATCCTCTTTATTTCTCCGATGTGAAAACGGCAGACGGCAAGTACCTGCACAGCTTCCGCGGTTTCCGCTTCTACCACCGATCATTCCACTGATATAACACTGTCCGGACATTGACATGCAAAGTGCTCCGTGCACAAATACTTCCGTTTCGATTGGGACACTTTTTGCAATCTGAGAAATTTCTGCAAGTGAAAGTTCTCTTGAGAGCACAACACGGGAAAGGCCCATAGACAAAAGGGCTTCTGCTCCTTTTTTCGTATGAACGGACATCTGTGTTGAACCATGAATGCGTACATCCGATGAAATGGATCGAATCAGCGATACAACACCCCAGTCCTGCACAATAAAAGCGTCAATCCCAGCTTCACATCCGTCTGCAATCACGCGGGCAGCGGTGGAAAGCTCCCTGTCAAAAAGCAAGGTGTTAAGCGTTTGATACACCTTAACACCCCGTACTTTTGCATAGCGCACCGCCTCAGCCAGGTGCGTTTTATCGAAATTTGCAGCATTTTGCCGTGCCGAAAACAACTTTGCCCCAAGATATACGGCATCCGCGCCGTTTAATACAGCAGCCTTTACGGATTCCATATCGCCGGCAGGCAGCAAAAGCTCCGGTTTATTCGTCATACGATCCTCCGTTTTCCGGTTCTTTTTGCTCAAATGTCATCAGTTTCATTTCAAGCATTGCATTTTTTTGACGAAGTGACTCGATCTCTTTTTTCAGTTCGGTAATTTCCGTACGCGAACGTGTTGCCTCTTCAAGATAATCAATGACTTGTTTTCTTAAATTATCTTTATCGCTCGCAGCTTTAATGCAATCGTCCATTAAGCCAAGCGCTACAAGCATGCTTGCGCTTGTCATGGAAAGCGCTTCATTTTGCTGCATGAATTCTTCTATTTTCGTGTTCAGGGACTCTGCGAGCTGTTTTACATAACTTACACTTTCTTCTGTTTGGATGGCATATTCTTTTCCTGCCAGGATAATCTTAATCCGGTTCATACTGATCCTCCGTTTCCCGCAACGATGCGGCTGTTCTCTTTATAGGAAAAGTATAATACAATCTGTGCAGTTTGTAAAGGAAAAAGCCTGTCTGGATGACACACGTTTTCCGCAAAATTCTTTGACAAAGCACCCAGTTTCGTGTACGATACTTTTATGCTGAAAAAAAGGGGGACATTCCTTTGATCAAGAAAGATCTTTCCAACCGCGTGCATCTGATTGATGAAGTGCGTGGATTTTCTATTTTATGTATGGTTGTTTATCACGCCGCCTATGATCTTGTTGCATTGTTCGGCGTATCCATTCCGTTATTTTTTTCACCGGTGATGCAAAATTTCCTTCAGCCATTGTTTGCAGGACTTTTTATCTTCATCTCCGGCACAGCCGCAAACTATTCACATTCAAATCTAAAACGCGGTGCGATCTGCTTTTTGCTTGGTATGGTGCTTACAATCGGTACATGGATTGTCATGCCCAGTCAGTTTATTGCGTTCGGCATTCTCCATTGCTTAGGTGTGTGCATGATGCTTTCTCCGTTATTTTTATCACTCGCCAAAAAAATTCGGCCAATCGTACTCATTCCGGTTTCACTTGTTTTGTTTTTCTTACTCTATTCATTGCCGCAAGGACAAATCGGACTGTTTTCCTTGACCTTTGCTATACCGCATGCATGCTACGATACACCGTTTCTTTTCTGGCTTGGTCTGCCGAACAGCACGTTTTTCTCGTCTGACTATTTCCCTCTAATCCCATGGATTTTCGCTTTTTTAGCGGGTGTATCGTTCGGACGGATTGTAAAAGAAAATCGCTGTCCTGCCTTCTTCTACAAAGTGCACTGCCGCCCGCTCGCATTGATCGGCCGGCACACATTGGTGATCTATCTTTTGCATCAGCCGGTTGTTTACGGCATTTTCTCTCTGCTGGCTTTTTTGTTTCCGCGCGGATAACCAGTGCCATATAAACGTGCACTTATAAACACGCATATTGATTGTTATGCGCTTTACTTAAATTTAACGTTGATGTCTCTGTTTTTTGACAAAACTACTGGAATATGAATCAAAAATAGTGTAGAATAGCAGTAGAAATTTTAATAGGTAAGAATATATAAAAAAACGCTCAAATCACAAGGAGGTTTCCCGCTTTGAGAAAGACGAAAATTATTTGCACATTAGGTCCAGCATCCGCTTCCGATGAAATTGTTCGGGAACTGATGCTCTCGGGTATGAACGTCGCACGTTTTAACTTTTCCCACTCAACTCATGCAGAGCATAAAAAACGGTATGATCAGGTCGATCGTATCCGTCGTGAACTTGGTCTGCCGGTTGCTATGTTACTTGATACAAAAGGCCCAGAAATTCGCATTGGCTTGTTTGAGAACGACCGTATCACCTTGAAAAAAGGCGATCATTTCACCCTTACAACACGTGATGTCATGGGTACAAACGAAATCGTTTCGATTTCCTATAAACAACTTCCATTTGATATTTATGACGGATGCCGCATTTTGATTGACGACGGTTTGATCGAAATGCACGTGCTCTCTCATACCGACACGGATATCGTCTGCCACGTTGACAACGGCGGCCCAGTATCAAACCGCAAAGGCGTAAACGTCCCGGGCGTGCGTCTGTCGATGCCGTATATCAGCGAGCAGGACCGCCGGGACATCCTGTTCGGCGCAGAGACAGGCTTTGACTTCATCGCCGCTTCGTTTGTCAGAAGCGCAGAGGACATCGAAGATGTCCGCACCATTTTGAGCACCGTCGACAGAAAGAACATCCGCATCATTGCAAAAATCGAAAACGCAGAGGGTGTCAAAAACATCGACGAGATTCTGCGCGTGGCAGACGGCATCATGGTTGCCCGCGGCGACATGGGCGTCGAGATTCCGTTTGAAGAACTGCCGGGCATTCAGAAAAAACTC
The DNA here is from genome assembly GCA_944386285.1 of uncultured Clostridia bacterium. Classification (GTDB taxonomy): domain Bacteria; phylum Bacillota; class Clostridia; order Oscillospirales; family Ruminococcaceae; genus Paludihabitans. The sequence continues at coordinate 56,788 of CALXAM010000020.1, forward strand.
ATCAAAAAAGCATTCAATGCCGGCAAACAGGTCATCACTGCAACCCAGATGCTCGATTCCATGATTAAAAACCCGCGCCCGACCCGTGCGGAAACGACCGACGTTGCAAACGCAATCTACGACGGGACAAGCGCCATCATGCTGTCGGGTGAAACGGCGGCCGGCCTTTATCCGGTTGAGGCATTAAAAACAATGGCAATGATCGCAGAGCGCGCAGAACGCGAAATCGACTATGAAAAACGGTTCCGCGCAAGAGAGATGAGCGAACTGCCGAACATCACAAACGCAATTTCCCACGCAACCGTTACCACCGCGATGGATTTGAAAGCGGCGGCAATCTTGACCGTCACCACCGCAGGACAGACGGCACGGATGCTCTCGAAATACCGTCCGCAGTGCCCGATCATTGCAGGCACACCGAATGAACAGGCTTGCCGTCAGCTGAACCTCTCGTGGGGTGTCACACCGATTCTCTTAGAAGAAAAACACCAGGAAGAGGAGCTTTTCTCCCACGCAGTCGACTGCGCAAAACAGCACGGCCTCATCGTGGACGGCGACTTGGTCTGCATCACGGCAGGCGTTCCGCTGGGCATTTCGGGCACGACCAACATGATGCGCGTGCACATTGTCGGCGATATCTTAATCACCGGCACCGGCATCACCGAAAATCAGGTGCACGCGGACCTCTGCGTCTGCGAATCGGAAGAAGAGGCACGCTTGCTTTTTAAGCCGGGTCAAATCCTCGTCATCAAAAAGACCTCGAATGCCATTTTGGATTTGATCAAAGACTGTGCCGGCATCATCACCGAACAGGACGGCGCAAACTCTCATGCGGCAATCGTCGGACTTGCACTCAACAAACCGGTGCTCGTCGGCGCAAAAGGTGCAACCGAAATCCTGCGTTCGGGCACAAACGTCACCCTCGACGCAGAACGCGGCATCGTCTGCAATATGGCGAACAAAACCTGAGTGGATATTTTGAAATCTGAGCGTTTTGCCGAATTGTACGCCGGCAAAATACAGATTTCTTGACTTTAGACAAAAAAGAGCGTAATATATTGTGCAAAAACATGTCGAATAAGGAGCGATGACTATGGCATTTTACTTTGAGGAACCGTCCCGCACATTCGGAGAATATCTGCTGGTGCCGGGCTACTCTTCCGCTGAGTGCATTCCGGCAAACGTGAGCTTAAAAACACCGGTTGTCAAATTTAAAAAAGGTGAAACCTCTGCCATCACGATGAACATTCCGCTTGTTTCCGCGATCATGCAGTCGGTTTCTGGCGAAGAAATGGCAATCGCACTCGCAAAAGAAGGCGGCATCTCGTTTATCTACGGTTCGCAGTCGGTCAAAGACGAGGCGGCAATGGTTGCACGCGTCAAAGCGTATAAAGCCGGATTTGTTACATCGGATTCGAACATCCGTCCCGATGCAACTCTCGCAGACATCCTGGCACTCAAAGAAAAAACCGGTCACTCCACCGTCGCTGTCACAGAGGACGGCACTGCAAACGGCCGTCTGGTCGGCATTGTCACAAGCCGTGACTACCGCGTGAGCCGCATGTCGCTCGACGAGAAAGTGTCCTCGTTCATGACACCGCTTGAAAAACTCGTCTGCGCACCGGACACCACCACCCTCAAAGAGGCAAACGACATCATCTGGGATCACAAATTAAACTCCCTGCCGCTCGTTGACAGCGAGGGCCGTTTAAAATACATGGTGTTCCGCAAAGACTATTCGACACACAAAGAAAACGTAAACGAACTGCTCGACGCTTCCAAACGCTATATGGTCGGCGCCGGCATCAACACAAGAGACTACGCAGAGCGCGTTCCGGCACTTGTTGAAGCAGGCGCAGACGTGCTGTGCATCGACTCCTCCGAGGGCTTTTCGGAGTGGCAGTCCCGCACACTCGCTTGGATCCGCGAAAAATACGGCGACACCGTTAAAGTCGGCGCCGGCAACGTCGTTGACCGCGAAGGCTTTTTGTTCCTTGCTAAAGCAGGCGCAGACTTTATCAAAGTCGGCATCGGCGGCGGCTCGATCTGCATCACCCGTGAGCAGAAGGGCATCGGCCGCGGACAGGCAACCGCACTCATCGAAGTGGCAAAAGCACGCGACGAGTATTTCGAAGAAACCGGCATCTACATTCCGGTATGCTCCGACGGCGGCATCGTTCACGACTATCACATGACACTGGCACTGGCAATGGGCGCAGACTTCCTCATGCTCGGCCGTTACTTCTCCCGCTTTGACGAGAGCCCGACCAACAAAGTCATTATCAACGGCAACTATATGAAAGAGTACTGGGGCGAAGGCTCCAGCCGTGCAAGAAACTGGCAGCGTTATGACCTCGGCGGCGACAAAAAACTGTCGTTTGAAGAGGGTGTTGACTCCTACGTACCGTATGCAGGCTCGTTAAAAGACAACGTCGGCCAGTCGCTCGCAAAAGTACGTTCGACCATGTGCAACTGTGGCGTATTAAACATTCCGGATTTGCAGAAAAACGCAAAACTGACGCTCGTTTCGTCCACCAGTATCGTGGAGGGCGGCGCACATGACGTTGTGCTGAAAGACAACAATGCAGGATACTCTTCAAAATAATAAACTCAAAGATAAAAAAACAGATGTCCGATGGACATCTGTTTTTTCTTGCGTTTTTTTAAAGCTTCTGATATAATAGCTTTATATCGCGCACATTTGTTTTCGTGTGGCGAACAAATTTTGCTTTTGTTTATGGAGGGTGTGTATGGAAGCGATTTTAAACGCAATTAAGCAAGCGAATGATGTCGTGAACGATTTTGTATGGGGTCCGCCAATGCTTTTATTATTGTTATTTGTCGGAATCTATTTTTCCATTCGTTTGCGCTTTTTTCAAATTCGGCGGTTCGGTCATGTATTTAAAGAAACCATCTGCTCCACTTTTTCAAAAAAGCAGCCAAACGAGCCGAAAAATCATCGTGCAATCACCCAATTTCAAGCGCTGTCTACCGCACTCGCTTCTACGATCGGCACGGGAAATATTGTTGGTGTCGCCACTGCAATGGCTGCCGGTGGTCCTGGCGCTGTGTTTTGGATGTGGGTGAGTGCCTTCTTTGGCATGATGACACACTTTGCCGAAAATGTTCTGGGAATCTTTTACCGCCACAAAAACCAAAAAGGCGAGTGGTGCGGCGGTGCAATGATCTACATTGAAAAAGGTCTTCACTGCAAATGGCTTGCGGTTTTATTTTCCGTATTTTGTTTGTTTGCTTCCTTTGGCATTGGTAATATTGCGCAGATCAACTCCATTTCAACTTCACTTGAAACATCGCTTTCCATTCCGCCTATTGTAACAGGAATCGTACTGGCTGCCGTTATGGCAATCATTTTAATCGGCGGTCTCAAACGCATCGCAGCAGTTGCTGAAAAATTGGTTCCGTTTATGGCGCTTGTCTATATTCTCGGTGCACTCATCATCATTGGTATGAATGCGCCGCAGATTCCCGCAGCGTTTGCTTCTATTTTTAAAAGTGCTTTTTCGTTTGAATCCATTGGCGGCGGTATTATGGGATATGGTATTTCACTGGCTATTCGCTACGGCGTCGCACGCGGTGTATTTTCAAACGAAGCGGGTCTTGGCTCATCCGTCATGGTTCACTCCGCCGCAGATGTAAAAGAACCGGTGAAACAAGGCCTTTGGGGAATTTTTGAAGTTTTTGTCGATACGATTATTGTCTGCACTCTGACCGCCTTGGTTATTTTATGTACCGGAGCACTTGACATCGGAGGCGAAGGTGCTGAAATTACCATGAATGCGTTTACAAACGGGTTTGGTTCTTTCGGCGGCATTTTTCTCTCTTTAGCAATTCTATTGTTCGCTTTTACAACTGCATTGGGCTGGTCTTATTATGGGCAACGCGCAGTCGAGTATCTGTTTGGGTCAAAAGCTGTCATCATCTATCAAATCCTATTCATCGGCGTAATCGTGATCGGCTCTATCTCAACGGTTCAGCTCGTCTGGGACTTGTCCGATACTTTTAACGGGTTGATGGCGCTTCCAAACCTAATTGGTGTATTGCTGCTGTCTCCAAAAGTCATAAAAATCACAAAAAACTATATCGCACGGCGATTTAAACAGGAATCAGTAAAACCTGTTCTTTCCGTTTACGATGATGAAGCTGACAAGAAACAATAAAAAACAGACGCATATGCGTCTGTTTTTTTATTTTATAACTTATAACGAACGAAGTACTTCTTCCACACGTTTGAGCTCACTGCGAATGGACAGGTGCTGCGGACATTTGCGCTCACAATATCCACAGTTTACGCAGTCTTTGGATGTTGCGCCAGGCGCTTGCTCTTCCGAGCCGTTTTCATACGCTGTGAAATCTTTTTTCGCCGTTTCGGACAATCCATATACATTGTAGTAAGTATAATCGGCAAAAATCCGCGGAATATTGATTCCTTTGGGACATGGCTGGCAATAGCCGCAACCAGTGCAATAAAGTTCAGAGAACTTGTGAAGTTCTTCGAGCGCCTTTGTCATCTTATCAAAATCTTCTTTAGTCAAATCTCCGCTTTGTTCAGCAACTGCAACATTCTGCTCCACCATCGAAAGCGTCTGCATTCCTGAAAGCGCACAGGAAATATTCGGGTTTCCAAGCACAAACCGAAATGCCAGCTCATATGTCGAAAGCGACGCATTGTTCGCAATCTTTTCACCGAGCGCAGTCGGTGCTGCCAATCGTCCGCCGCCGACCGGTCCCATTGCGACAACGCCGACACCGCGGCTTGCTGCAAACGCAATCATCTCTTCATTTTTGCGGTCGAGCATGTTGTATTGTACAAGCATCGTTTCCATCTCAGGCGCTTTTTCAAGGATATACTGAATCACCGATGGATCGTCATGGAACGAAAACGAGATATGACGAATTTTGCCCTCTGCTTTTGCTTTGAGCGCTTCGTCAATCAGCGACAATCCCATAATTTTTTCATCAAACACCTTTTTATTGATTGCCCAGAAGTGATAAAAATCAATATAGTCGGTGTCAAGCTTTTTTAAGCTGTCCTCAAGCAGCCGGCGGTAATCCTCACGTGAGTGCACATTTTCCATCGGACATTTGGTAGAAATATAAACCTTGTCACGGATGGGCTTTAATGCTTTGCCGACAGCGACTTCCGAATCAGCATGACAATAAAAATAAGCAGTGTCAAAATAGTTTACACCGAGTTCTGCCGCACGGCGCAGCATCTCGTTCGATTTTTCATAATCCACATGGAATGTTCCATTTTCCTCTACTTCCGGCAGGCGCATGCAGCCAAAACCAAGTGCTGAAATTGAAACACCGGTATTACCGAATTTACGATATTGCATCATTTTTAAAATCCTCCCTCGACACAATCAAACCGTGTAAAACACGGTACTCGATTTCATTATATCATAAGTTTTGCCTGGTGCAAGAGGATACGATTTTTCTGTCTTTTAAATATTTGTGCAACTTCATTAAAATTCCAGACCATTTTTCTCATTCTCTATTGAAAACAGGGAAGTGGAACGGTATAATGAAACCAAAGAAAAAGCGGAAGAGAATGAGGAGGTCTTTGGATGAATATTGATTTTTCTTCCATGGCAACGGAACAACGCAACCCTAACACAATGGAAATTGACACTTTGTCTACGATTGATATGGTACGGCGTATCAATAACGAAGACAAAACTGTGGCTTTGGCAGTCGAGAAAGAGCTTGACTCGATCGCCAAGGCAATTGATGTGATCACAGAACAATTAAAAAAAGGCGGACGGCTGTTTTACTGCGGTGCCGGTACTTCAGGCCGGCTCGGCGTACTCGATGCCAGTGAGTGTCCGCCAACATACGGTGTTTCGCCTGATTTGGTTATCCCACTGATTGCGGGCGGAAAAGAAGCGCTGTTAAATGCAAGAGAAGGTGCAGAAGATGATTTTTCACTTTGTGAAGCTGACCTGCGCGCACATGATTTCTCAAAAGACGATGTCCTTGTCGGTATTGCGGCAAGCGGCCGCACACCATATGTATTAGGCGGCATGCGCTATGCCAAAGCTTGCGGCGCTCCGGTGATTTCATTGACCTGCAATGAAAAAAGTCAAATGGCAGCCGAAGCGGATATCGCAATTTCACCGATTGTTGGGCCAGAGGTTGTGACCGGTTCAACACGCATGAAAGCCGGTACAGCACAGAAACTGGTGCTCAACATGCTTTCAACAGGCGTAATGATCAAGCTTGGAAAAGTATATGAAAACCTCATGGTAGATGTGCAGCCAACAAATGAAAAGCTTGTGGCACGTACACGCCGTATTGTCATGCTTGCAACCGGTGTTTCCGAAGATGAGGCTGAAGCAGCACTTTCAAAGTGCAATCATCATCCAAAAACAGCAATCGTTATGATCAAGCGCGGTGTAGATGAAAAGGAAGCGGCTATGCTCTTGTTAGATGCAGACGGCTTTGTCAGAAAGGCGATTGAATCATGAACCGTTATGTGATAGGTGTAGACGCAGGCGGCACAAAAACAACAGCACAGGCATTTTTAGCTTCCAACGGTACACCGCTTTCCGTTACAGTCGGTGATTTTGGCAATGTAACCGTTGATTTCGACAGAGGACTTGCACATATCATTGAAACAACGGATGCACTCATTGCGCAGACAGACGGAACCTGTATCTTTTTGTGCGTCGGCTGTGCCGGTGTAGAAACAGGGGATAAAAAAGCGCGGATGCAAGCGGCGTTAAACGCCCACTATCCGGATATTTCTGTATTCGTCACGAATGATGCCGTCCTCGCGCTGTACGGTGCATTAAAAGGTGAAGACGGTGTTCTGGTCATTGCAGGAACCGGTTCGATCGGCTATGCAAAGGTCGGAAAAGAAACCTATCGTGCAGGTGGCTGGGGACATCTTTTGTCAGACAAAGGAAGCGGATATTCGATCGTGATTGACGCATTTACGCGAATCACACGGGCATTTGATGAACGGCATTCCGATACCCCGTTGGTCCATGCCGTATTTGACGCGCTCAATATCACAGAACTTCGATCGCTGATTGATTTTACGTACAAAAGTACAAAAGGAGAAATCGCTGCATTGATGCCGCTGATTGAACAGCTTGCAAACGAGGGGGACACTGTGTGTCAATCTATTTTAAATGATGCAGCTGATGCACTCGCTGATCTGGCAATTTTACTATGCCGTCAAAACGATTTACATACTGTCGCTGTTTCCGGGAGTGTACTTACAAAATGCAAACCCGTTTTTAAACGCTTTGCGCAAAAACTGAATGAAGAAATCGACGACGTTCAGATTATCAACGAACCATTTGACGCCCGCGTCGGCGCTTACAATTTATTTAAAACGCAATCACATTTTTAAAAAGGAGGATTTTCTATGATTGAACCACTTATTTTACGTGAAGATGCGGCACAAGCTGCTGCATTATTTGCGCGTACAACCGGCGGTGAAACAGTTTATCGTCCGCTGTCGGAAGACGACTTTTATGACACATTCATCAAGAGCACTGATACGATCACCAAAATAAATCTTTGCGAAAAAGAAAATGATGTTGTCATCGGATTTGCAAGCGGGTGTATCAATTCCGGAAAAGCTGTTGGCTACATCACGATGATCGTTGTTGATCGTGCACATCGCCGTGATGGTATCGGCACAAAATTGCTCGCAGCATTGGAAGCAGAACTGCACAAAGCAGCACCAATCCAATCCTATGAGATCACATTCTTCAATCCGGTGAACCTCACATGGATTGTCCCCGGTACTCCCGGACACGACCATCCGAACGCACCGGGCATTGACGTCGCTTCGGACGGCTATTTGTTCTTTAAGAACAACGGCTACTTAGATACTGTATATCAAAATTCATTCTATCAGCCGCTTTCCCAGTTTGCAGTAAAACCAAAAATTCAGGCGCGAATCGACGGCTTGCGCGAACACGATCTGGCAGTCGGGTATTATGACAAAGAGCGTCATTTTGGCATGGAAGAATTATTTGATGATTTGGGCAGTGAGCTTTGGAAAACTGAAATTTTAGGAAACATTGCGCGTGAAGATGGCGGCGATCCAGTCATTATTGCACACCACAACGGAAAGGCTGTTGGATTCACCGGTCCAATTCACGTACAGGAAAGCGGCCGTGGCTATTTCGCCGGTATCGGCATTCACTCAGAATACCGCGCTTATGGACTTGGCAGCGTGCTGTTTTCCGTGCTGTGCCGGTCGTTAAAGGAAATCGGCGCTTCCTACATGACACTGTTTACCGGAGAAACCAATCCGGCACGGTATATCTATCAGTCTGCAGGTTTTAAAATCGTAAAGACCTGGGCAGATATGGAGAAAAAAATCAAATAGACAAAACAAATTGAAAGGGGATTTTTAGAGATGGATGGAAACAAAAAAGTAATTATGGCGATTGGCGGTCATATTGGTGATATGGAACTGACCGCAGGCGGCGTTCTTGCGACAATGGCGTTAAAAGGCTATAAGATCGTTACAGTAGCCCTTACCGCAGGAGAGCGTGGATGCCCGCCGCACCTGACTGTACCGGAATATCGCAAACAAAAAGTGGAAGAGGCTCGTATTTTTGCCGAAATGCTGGGCGGCGAAAGTGTTGTATGGGACTACCCGGATTGTGAATTGCCCGTAAACGACGAAACACGGTTTAAACTGTGCGATGAAATCCGCAAATATAAGGCAGATGTTCTGTTAACGCACTGGAAAGGTTCAATCCACAAAGATCATATTTCCACCCAACAGCTCGTATTTGACGCACAATTACTGGCCGGACTGCCCTCTGTTGAGCGCGAGTATCCTGCACAGTTTGCAAAAGAACTTTACTACTGTGAAAACTGGGAAGATCCGTACAATTTCGCACGCGATATCTATTTTGAAGTGAGCGAAGAAGGATTTGCGCTCTGGGAAAAAGCAATTTCGCACCATTGGTTTACAGTCAACTCCAAAGATTTTAAATACAAAGACTATTACACCCATCTGATGCGTGTGCGCGGCATCGAAATGCGCAAGACATATGCACAGGCGTTTGCCCGTGAGGAAATGGATCGCCGCGTCTACCGTACCGAATTTTAAAAGGGGCGTCTTTATGTGTTTTGATCCCATTCAATCCTTATTGGATAAAGGATTGTCTAACCAGGTATATCCAGGGTATTGTGCTGCAATTGGCACAAAACATGGTACCGTATTCACATCGTATGGCGGTATGCGTCAGAAATTTCCGGAAGAACTCCCTATGACTTCCGATACGCGGTTTGACCTTGCCTCTCTTTCAAAAGTATTGGGAACAACAATGGCCACGCTGCGCGCGATCGATCAAGGTAAGCTTTCACTATACGATACTTTGGGGGAGTTCTTTTCCCCCTGTTATGGAAGAGAAGACATCCCGGTCGTTGCACTGATGACCCATACCTCTGGTATTGCCGCACATCTGCCGCTTTACACGATGCAGATCACTCCTGACAAAGCTGTCGATACCATTTTGCGTTCTGCTCCTGTCTGCAAATGTGGGGAACAGACCATTTATAGCTGTATGGGATATATCCTTCTCGGAAAAATACTCGAGCAGGTCTATGACATGCCGCTTGACAAAATCGTTAAGCAGGAGGTGTTTGACCCGCTCGGTATGAAAAATACAAGCTATTGTCCAAACGGTGCTTTCCCATTTGCAGCAACTGAATTTGACCCTGTAACAAACCGCTACATCTGTGGTGAAGTGCACGATGAAAACGCGCGCTTTTTAAACGGTGTTTCTGGAAATGCAGGAATCTTTGCAACAATGGACGACTTAACAACGTTTGCACACATGCTCGTAAACGAAGGAAAAGAATATCTGTCAAAAAGCATCTTTTCCCTTGCACTTCATGATTTTACACCGAAATGTACCGAGAGCCGTGGACTTGGATTCTATCTGTATTCCCCGGGAAAACCATATCCGGGCGGTGAATTATTATCACCCGGCAGCTTTGGCCATACAGGATTTACAGGCACATCGCTGTTTGTCGACCGCAAAACAGGAATCTACTTTATTCTGCTGACGAATCGCGTGCATTACGGCCGGGAAAATCAAAACATTGTTTCGTTTAGACGGCGGTTTCACAATGCCGCAGTCAAAGCAATGGAGGAATATAAATGAAACGCACTGTCTTTTGTGGTATTGACCGTTTTGATATCTGGAAGCCTCTGTTAGAAAATGCACGTGTCGGACTGATCACCAATCCAACCGGCATTGACCGAAATTTTCGTGCGACAATCGACCGGCTTTCCTCCGCTTGTAAATTGTGCTGTTTGTTTTCTCCGGAGCATGGTGTTCGCGGGGAGAAGCAAGCAGGGGACCATGTCGATTCTTATATCGACGAATCCACTGCATTACCAGTTTACAGCCTCTACGGTGATTCCCCGCATATTCCGGATGCGATCCTCTCAACGCTTGACGTGATTGTGTTTGACATCCAGGACGTCGGCGCGCGGTTTTACACCTATCTCTATACCTTATCCTATGCAATGGCCGACTGTGCGAAAGCTGGAAAACGTCTCGTTGTATTTGATCGAATCAATCCGATTGGACGCAAAATCGAGGGAACTGTGCTTGATCCGGCATTTCGTTCATTCGTCGGGCGATTTCCAATTGCCACACGCTACGGCATGACGATTGGTGAATACGCTCGATATATTAACGATTCCCAACACATTGGCTGCGATCTTTCCGTCGTTTCTGCGGATGGATGGGACGGAAGTTATTATGATGAAACCGATCTTGCCTGGGTGATGCCGTCACCAAATCTGCCGACAATCGACTCCTGCCTTTGCTATATTGGTACATGTCTCGCCGAAGGAACGAACCTCTCTGAAGGACGCGGCACAACGAAACCGTTTGAGCTCATCGGTGCACCGTGGCTTTGTGCAAAACAAGTAGCAGAGGCACTGAATGAAATGAATTTGCCGGGTGTAAAGCTGCGTACCTGCTATTTTACACCGACCTTTTCAAAACACGCAGGAGAACTCTGTCAGGGCATTGCGCTCCATATCACAGATCGTGATACATTTTCACCATTTGAAACGGCAATCCGGCTGTTTGACTATATCCGAAAGACGCATGCAGACTTTGCGTTTTTGCCGCCGGTTAAGGAACACAATCCGCCGTTTATCGACTTATTATTAGGCACCGATACATTCCGCAGTGAATCATTTGATGCGGATCAATTTTTGAAAGAATGTACGAATACCTGCAAAGATTATGCCAAAAAAATTCGTCCATATCAAAATCATTAAAGATTCACAGTCTGTTTCTTGACCAAAACAGCGAATATCGGGTAAGATAAAGACTGGGAGGAATTTTTATGGCAATGATCCGTTCATTAACCGAAGCAGTTGGCAAAACACCGCTGCTTTTACTCACAAACTATCAAAAAAGTGTTGGTGCAGCAGCTGAGATCGCTGCAAAACTTGAATATTTAAATCCAGCAGGAAGCGTCAAAGACCGTGCAGCCTATTATATGATCAAAGATGCAGAAGCAGCAGGTCGTATCCGTCCGGGCGATACACTCATTGAGCCGACCTCCGGCAATACCGGTATTGGTCTTGCCAGCATCGGCGTTCCTCGCGGCTATCGTGTCATTCTTACGATGCCAGAGTCCATGAGCGTAGAGCGAAGAATGCTTCTCGCCGCATACGGCGCAGAGATTGTACTCACACCCGCATCAGAAGGAATGCAGGGCGCTGTTGACCGCGCAAATTCACTTGCAAAAGAAATTCCCGGCGCATGGATCCCGGGACAATTTGCCAATGAATCAAATGCCCGGGCGCATTATGAAACGACTGCACCTGAAATTTTTTCTGACACAAACGGAAACATCGACTTTTTCGTTGCAGGTGTCGGCACAGGCGGAACGATTACAGGATGCGGACGATTTTTAAAAGAACATTGCCCGGGTGTTAAAATCATTGCAGTCGAACCGTTTGACTCGCCGCTTTTAAGCGAACGGCGTGCAGGACCGCACAAACTTCAGGGCATCGGCGCAAACTTTGTACCATGCCTCCTTGATAAAAAAGCATATGACAAAGTCATGACCGTCAAGACAGAGGAAGCCTTTAAGGCGGCAAGGCTGCTTGCCAAAACAGAAGGCGTGCTGGCGGGAATCTCATCGGGCGCAGCGCTTGCAGCAGCAACATCACTTGCAAAACAAGAGGAAAACCGCGGAAAACGCATTGTGGTTTTGTTACCGGACACAGGTGATCGTTACCTTTCAACCCCGCTATTTTCCGGTGAAGATGCAAAATAAAAGAGAAACAAAAGGACGAAGCAAATTGCTTCGTCCTTTTTGTTTCATATGGCTTAAAATTTTATGGTACGAGGTTCCTCTGTAAATGAAGAAAATGTTGCGGTACCGCTGACCAGTGCAAAAACTTCTGTATTTCCATCACCTGGCGTATACGCACCGCGAAGTGACGGATATGCATTTAGCATGTGTTCCTGTGCTTCAATACGCGGATCTTCCTCTACACATGCACAAACACGCAGCCACTTCGTCCCGTTAAATGCACAAATTTCAATCTTGGGATTTTTGTGCATTTGCGCAGAAACTGGCTTACTCCGGCCAGTCTGAATCGTCAGTCGTCCGTCAAACTGATCGATGGTTCCAAACGGACGGACCCGAGGCTGATCGTCTTCAACGGTCGCCAAATAATATGTACCACATTCTTTTAAAAACGTATAAATCTCTTCCATGGAGATCCCCCTTTCTATCCTTATCATATCACACAAGACAAGCCCTTTCAGCTTTTCTTTCCAAAATATTTTCGATCAAGGCTCCGGTACTGGATCGCCTCCGCCACATGACGCGTGTCGATCACATCATCCCCAGATAAATCGGCGATGGTACGTGAAACCTTTAAAATCCGATCGTATGCCCGTGCGGAAAGTCCTAACTTATCAAATGCTTTTTTGACTAACGCTTGTGCCGCATCCGTCATATGACAATCCTGATGCAGTCTTGCAGGCGGGATTTTTGCATTTGAAGCGATATCCGTCCCATAAAACCGCGCATGCTGAATTGCACGTGCTCGATCCACTCGTTTTTTTATCGCAGCGCTTGATTCTGCCGACGCTGATGATGAAATTTCATCAAATGAAACAGGCAGCACGTCAATATGTAAATCCAAACGATCGAGCAGCGGTCCGGAAATCCGAGAAAGATATTGCTCCACGCGTTTTGGAGTACAAGTACACGATTTTGTCGGATGCCCATAATATCCACACGGACACGGATTCATTGCCGCTACAACCATCATGGTACATGGATAGGTTACCGTTCCCGATACGCGCGAAATTGTTACATGTCCGTCTTCCAACGGTTGTCGAAGCACTTCCATTGCCGTGCGTGAAAACTCGGGAAGCTCGTCCAAAAATAAAACGCCGTTATGTGCAAGCGAAATTTCTCCCGGCCGTACTGTCGTTCCTCCGCCTGAAAGGCCGGCGGGTGAGATGGTATGGTGCGGTGCGCGAAACGGACGCTTTGTAATAAGCGGAGCGTCACGATCAACCAGTCCTGCCACTGAATGAATCATCGTTGTTTCGATCGACTCTTCAAACGTCATATCCGGCAATATCGAGCCAATCCGTTTGGCAAGCATACTTTTACCGGCACCCGGTGCTCCGATCATGAGTGCATTATGACCACCTGCTGCTGCAATCTCAAGTGCGCGTCGTGCGCCTTGTTGTCCTTTGACTTCACAAAAATCGGGTAAAAACGGGGATTCTTGTGCTTTTTCAGAAGCATACACCGTGGGGGAAAGGGTTGCTTTTCCCAGAAGAAATGCAAGCAGCGTATTGATGTGGGATACACCATATACCGTAATTCCGGATACAACTGCTGCTTCTTTGGCATTTTCCTCAGGTACAAAAACGGCTTTACAGCCGGCATCACGCGCGCCAATTACCATAGGAAGCACACCTACAACAGGTCGAAGGGCACCGGAAAGAGATAGTTCGCCAACAAACATACATTCCGATACATTACGCGAAAGCTGTCCGCTTGACAACAAAAGAGATAGAAAAATCGGAAGATCATAAACAGGTCCTGCCTTTTTTAGATCAGCCGGTGCCAGATTAACCGTAATTTTTGCAGGCGGAAGTGTATATCCACAGTTTTTGATTGCTGCACTGACACGATCACGGCTTTCCCGTACTGCAGCATCCGGCAGACCTACAATATCAAATCGTGGCAGACCCGGAGCAAAATCTGTTTCCACTTCGACTAAATATCCCATAAGGCCAAAAATCCCTGCGCTTTTGATGCTGTTCATGCCATTCCTCCGTTTATCCCTTTTCTTTTGAGTATACTCGCTTTTTAAAAAAGATACAACATTTTCCTTTTGCTTTTTTTCTTTTAATGAAAATAACCAAAAAATAGAGAGAAAGTTTATGCACTATTTTAAGAGGTAAAATCTTTATTTTCTCTTTACTTTTTCTTCTGTTCAGCTATAATGACACTGTCATTTGATTTTACAATCAATCTGATTATTAAAAGAGGGGATTTTATGTTTCAACTTCGGTGGGTTTGGGCCCGAATGGAAGGGTATCATGGGCGCTACATTTTTGCGCTGTGCGGCTCTGTATTGATCGCTGCCTCACAGCTTGTAAGCTCATTGATCACTGCACAGATCATGGATACAGTGTTCAACCCGATTCAATCCGGTACACCGGTTACACAGTCACTCATTCAAACACTTATTTTCTGGCTTATTCTTTTGATTGGTTTTACTCTCTTGCGTACATCATTTACTTATGGTGTCGTCATGACATATGAGCACTGCTCTCAGCAACTGACTTATCGTCTGCGTCGTGACCTTTATAAGAACATGCAGGAGCAGGATATGCGGTTTTACAGCAAAAACCGTACCGGCGACTTGATGACACGCTTAACCGGTGATATGGACATGATTCGTCACACCGTTTGCTGGGTCATTCGTCAGTTATTGGAGTGTGCTGTCCTGTTTTTAACAACAACGATCTGTTTCCTGATTGCCGACTGGCTGTTTGCACTGACGTTGTTAGCAGTTACACCGTTTATCTTCCTCATTACAAAACGCTTTGCAAAACGCATTGGCCCGATGTATGTCGATCTGCGTGAGCGGCTTTCTCAAATGAATACCGGTGCACAGGAAAACATCTCCGGAAACCGTGTTGTCAAAGCGTTTGCGCGCGAAGATTACGAGAACGAACAATTTGACAAAAAAAATGAAGCGTTCAAAAAAGCAAATCTCGCCGCAACCATGACATGGCTTAAATATAGTCCGATCTTAGACGCACTGTCGCAGTCGCTTGCGATTTCTGTACTTTTGGTCGGCGGTATTTTTCTGATTACCGGTCGTATTTCAATCGGTACGTTCACATTGTTTAACTCGCTTTCCTGGACGCTTACAAACCCGATGCGTACACTGGGCATGCACATCAATGATTTGCAGCGTTTCTTTGCAAGCGCAAGCAAAATCATTGAACTTTACTATGCCCGTTCGACAATCATCACCCGCACAGATGCCGTTCCAATCATGGGTCGTGTGAAAGGCAAAGTGACCTTCTCCCACGCCGGTTTAAAATTAGACGGTACACAGGTGCTTTCGGACATTGACTTAACGATCAATCCCGGGGAAACGATTGCCATTATGGGACCGACCGGCTCGGGCAAAACGTCACTGATCAATTTAATCCCTCGATTTTTTGATACGACTGAGGGCAAAGTCCTGATTGATGACGTGCCGGTCGGCATGATGCCGCTTCATGATCTGCGGCACAGCATTGGCATCGCCACACAGGACGTCTTCTTATTCTCTGATACCGTGGACGGCAACATCGCGTACGGCGATTCCACCCTTTCGGAAGAGGAAGTCAAACGATACGCTAAAATGGCTTCCGTCGATTTTGCTGAGAAACTCACCGACGGCTTTGACACATTGATCGGTGAACGCGGCACCGGCCTTTCGGGCGGTCAGAAACAGCGCATCGCACTCGCGCGTGCGCTCGCGGTACGTCCGTCAATTCTGATTCTCGACGACACCACCTCGGCAGTCGACTTGGAAACAGAAAAGGAAATTCAAAATGCACTTGATTCACTCGATTTTGAATGCACAAAAATTTTCATTGCACAGCGTATTTCCACCACCAAACGTGCGGACAAAATTGTCATTTTGGATCATGGACGCATTGTACAGTACGGCACACATGACGAATTAAAGGAGCAGCCCGGCTACTATCGTGAAGTCTACCTGCTCCAAAACGGCATGACGGAATAAGGGGGGAATCATCATGGCAAGAAACCGATTTGACGTCGACGAAACACTCGAAACCCCATTTAATATCAAACATTTACTGCGTGCTGGCGTATATGTCAAACGCCACAGCAAAAAAATGATCCTGTCGCTTATTTACTCTGCGATTTCGGCAGTCTGCTCACTCATTGGCCCGCTGCTCATCAGTACAGCCATCGACGTAGCTGTGCCGAACAAGGATTATATGATGCTTGTCTGGCTCGCATTGGCGATGGCGGTTTCGATCGCACTGAGTATTCTGTTCGGTTGGATTCGCTCAAAATACATGACGATCGTCGGACAGGAAATCATCTATGACATCCGAAAAGATTTGTTTGCACACCTGCAAAAACTGCCGTTTCAGTTTTACGATGATCGTCCGCATGGCAAGATCTTAACCCGTGTCATCAACTACGTGAACAACGTGTCGGACGCACTCTCAAACGGCATTATTAACTTTGTTTTAGAAACATTCAATCTCATTCTGATCGCTGTATTTATGCTTTTATGCGATGTACGGTTAAGCCTCATCGTCATGGCAGGCATTCCGGTGTTCGTGGTGGTTGTATTCTTCTTAAAACCGGCACAGCGCCGCGCTTGGCAGGATGTGTCGAACAAAGGCTCGAACTTAAACGCCTACCTGCATGAGAGCTTAGACGGCGCAAAAATCACACAGGCATTTGTCCGTGAAGATGAAAACGCCGAAATCTACGACAAGTTAAACCGCAAATACGTCAAAAGCTGGATGAAAGCACAGTTCACCTCAAACCTTGTATGGTATTCAGTCGATAATATCTCAACGATTGTCATTGCGGCGATGTATTTGATTGGCTTGTTTATGTTAGGACCTGCCGTGAAAATCGGTACGCTTATTGCAATTTCCTCATATGCTTGGCGGTTCTGGCAGCCGATTTTGCAGCTTTCAAACCTGTATAACACGTTTATCAATGCCGTTGCATACCTCGAGCGTATTTTCGAGATGATCGACGAACCGGTTACCATCGATGACGCACCCAATGCAAGTGAGCTTCCGCCAATCGAGGGACGTGTTGATTTTAACGACGTGACCTTCTCGTATGATGGAGAATTAAACGTTCTTGAACACATGGATCTGCATGTACGCCCCGGCGAGTCCATTGCGCTTGTCGGCCCGACCGGTGCCGGCAAAACAACGGTGGTAAACCTCATTTCACGGTTTTATAACGTCACCGGCGGTGCTGTTACGCTCGACGGCCACGATGTGTCGAGTGTGACACTCCATTCACTGCGATCGCAAATGGGCATCATGCTCCAGGACAGCTTTATTTTCTCGGGCACGATTCTTGATAACATCCGCTACGGCAGGCTCGACGCAACCGATGAAGAAGTCATCGCGGCGGCAAAAACAGTCCGTGCACACGACTTCATCATGGCAATGGAAAAAGGCTACTATACCGAAGTCAACGAGCGCGGTTCACGGCTTTCACAGGGACAAAAACAGCTGATTGCATTTGCACGCACACTGCTTTCAAATCCGCGGATTTTGATTCTTGATGAGGCAACCTCCTCGATCGACGCACAGACCGAACGGCTGTTGCAGGAGGGCTTAAACGCACTTTTAAAAGGCCGGACGTCGTTCATCATTGCACACCGATTATCTACGATCAAAAACTGCGACCGCATTTTGTATATCAGCAACAAGGGCATTGCCGAGAGCGGCAGCCACGATGAGCTGATGGCAAAGAAAGGACTTTATTATCATCTGTACACCGCACAGGTCGAAGGATAACAAAAAAGAGGACTGAATGTTCAGTCCTCTTTTTTTCTTGGATATGGCTGCTTTTCGTCGGTCAGTTCCGCAAGATAGTCCATGCTCGTCTCGAGTACGATTGCAAGCTTTCGGCATTGCTCGAATGTCAAATACCGTCTTCCGGTTTCGATTTTTGAATAGTCGCTTTGGTCAATACCGGTCATCATCTGGATTTTTAACTGCGTATATCCCTTTTCTTTGCGCAGTGCGCGGATTCGGTTCATATCGCTTCACCCATTTTAGAGTATGGCAAAGAAAGAGAAAAAATACAAGTACTTTCTGCAATAATTGCGAAAAATTCATCTGGATTTCCTCTTTACTTTTTAAAATCCCGCCCGTATAATAAAGGCAGAGATTGTGTAATTTACACACCGATTTTTTGGAGGAAGAAGACCAATGCTTACTTTAAAACTTGATGCCTCAGCATCCCAATATGCACCGCAGATTGAATTGCTGTCCGCAATTGTTCCGGTGCGCCTTGCAGACGACGGACTGACCCTTTCCTGCGAAGCCTCAAACGACGGCATGACTGTCACCAAAAAAGACGGACACGCGCACATTGTGTTCGAAAAACCGTGCGAATTTTTCCGCGGTATTTTAATCCTTATGGAGCATGAAGCAGACGACACCGTTTCACTCCACGAAAAAGCACAGTTTGCATTTAACGGTCATATGATCGACAACTCCCGCAACGCTGTGTTAAACATGAAAACAGCAAAAGAAGTCATCATGTACTCGGCACTCATGGGACTCGACAACATCCTGCTTTATAACGAAGAGACATTCGAAGTGCCGGAGCATCCGTATTTCGGTTATATGCGCATGGGCTACACGAAAAAAGACGTCCGCGAATTAAACGATTTCGGTAAACAGTTCGGCGTGACGATCGTTCCGTGCATTCAGACACTTGCACACCTCGCACAGACACTCCGCTGGGCATGCCACCGCGACATCTGCGACGCAGGCGACACCCTGCTCGTGGAGGAGGAGAAAACATACACGCTCATTGAAGACGTTATCCGTTCGTGGCACGACTGCGTCGACACCGCTGTGTTCCACATCGGCATGGACGAGGCGTACTACTTAGGCCGCGGCCAGTACTTGAACAAACACGGCTACAAACCGCACTTCGAGCTGATGTGCAATCATTTGCGCCGTGTGCTCGACATCTGCAAAAAATACGGCTTAAAACCGATGATCTGGAGCGATATGTTCTTTAACCTCATGTTCGGTGGCCTGTATGCAGACGGCGAACTCGATCAGAACCTGCTTGATCTGGTGCCGAAAGATGTAACCCTCATCTATTGGGATTACTACTCGACCTCGTATGAAGAGTATGACAAACGGTTAAAGAGCCATCTGAAATTCGACAACAAAATCGGATTTGCAGGCGGCGCTTGGAAATGGAGCAGCATCGTTCCATCGACCGATCACAGTATGAACGTCACAAAATTAGCGCTCGACGCCTGCCGCGCAAACGGCATCGACACCGTATTTGCAACCGAGTGGGGCGACAACGGTGCAGAAGCTTCCATCTATTCGATTCTGCCGGTGCTCTCACTGTTCGCAGAGGAAAGCTATGGAACTGACGATATCGACGCACGTGTAAACCGTGCCGTTTTGGCAATGACCGGCTATACCACCGAAGAATTTCTTAAAATGTGCGACATCAATCGTACCACCAAAGTTGAGCCAATCGTACCGCATACAAACCCGGGCAAATACCTGTTCTTCCAGGATGTGCTCATGGGACTGTTCGACTGCCATGTGAACGAAACCTTCCCGGCGCACTTTGCACAGTGTGAGCGCACGCTCGCCGAACTGGCTTCACGCGATCTGCCGGTTTCGTATGTGTTTGACACGCTTGCAAAACTCGCGCATGTGCTCGAAATAAAATGCGACATCGGTATCCGGTTGAAAGCTGCATATGACAATAATGACCGTGAAGCGCTTGCAAAAATGGCAAACGAGGAATTTGACGAGCTTCTCTCGCGTATCGAAGTATTCTATCACGCATTCCGCACCCAGTGGTACAACGAAAACCGTCCGGGCGGCTTCGATGTGCAGGATATCCGCATTGGTGGTTTAAAACAGCGCATTATCACCGCGAAAGACACCGTAAACGCATATCTTGCAGGCGATATCGACCGCATTGAGGAATTAGAAATCGAGCGTCTGCCGTTCGACTGCCGTACCCCGGGTGAAGAAAAAGACATCAACGTTGACTGCAACTTCTGGAACTACATCTCGACGCCGAACGTCAACACTCAGTATTAAAAGAAACAAAAATTACAAACCGGCGAATCCCGCCGGTTTGTGTTGCCGCCCGTGTGCGGACACATATTGAAAAAAGGAGCGTTTCTATGAAACAAGAACTGCATGAACTGTACTTAAAAAAAGCAAAAGAGCTCGTATCTAAAATGACAATTGAGGAAAAAACCTCTCAGCTCTGCTCGGAAGCACCAGCAATCGAGCGTCTGGGCATTCCAGCATACCACTGGTGGAACGAGGGTCTGCACGGCGTGGCACGTGCCGGCATCGCAACCATTTTCCCGCAGTCGATCGCACTCGCCGCAACATTTTCGCGCGAAGCACTGCGTGACTGCGGCCGCATCACCGCACTCGAGGGCCGTATCAAATATAATGCCGCAGCTGCAAAAGGCGACCGCACGATCTACAAAGGTCTGACCTTCTGGAGCCCGAATATCAACATCTACCGTGATCCGCGCTGGGGCAGAGGACAGGAGACCTACGGCGAAGATCCGGTGCTCACCAGTGTGTGCGGCGAGGAATACATTAAATCGCTGCAGGAGGGCGACGACGACCGCTATCTGCATGCAGCAGCTTGTGCAAAACACTTTGCTGTACACAGCGGACCGGAGGGCGGCCGCCACGGATTCGACAGTGTAGTAAATGACTTTGACTTAAACGACACCTATCTCCCGGCATTCAAATGGTGCGTCGAGGAAGCAGACGTCCAGTCGGTCATGGGCGCATACAACATGATCAACGGCATTCCGTCGTGTGCACACCCGATGATTGAAGAAAAACTCCGCAAAGAATGGGGATTCACCGGCTATTTCGTTTCCGACTGCGGCGCACTGGCTGACATGCACATGTTCTGTCTCGTGACCCACACGGCAATCGAGTCGGCAGCACTTGCATTAAAAGCCGGCTGTGACTTAAACTGCGGACAGGTTTATCTGCACGTACTGCAGGCATACAACGAAGGCCGCGTCACCGAAGAAGACATCGACCGTGCAGTGACCTGCTTGATGGCAATTCGCTATAAACTCGGCATGTTCGATCCGGAATGCAGCTACAACAAAGAAACCGATTACTCGCTCGTCGAATGCGACGCACACCGCAAACTCTCCTACGAAGCAGCAGTCCGCAGCGCCGTTCTGCTCAAAAACGACGGCGTTCTGCCGCTCGATAAAAAAGCGCTCAAAACCGTTGCAGTCATCGGTCCGAATGCAGTCAGCACCAAGGTGCTCGAAGGAAACTACAATGGTCGTTCCGGCGATTACCGCACCGTGCTTGACGGCGTAAAACGTGTCTGCGGCGACGACGTACGCGTGCTGTATGCGGCAGGCTGTCCGCTCTACAAACAGACCGATGAAAGCTGTGCCGGTCCGCGTGATAACTTCGCAGAGGCGCTCACTGTTGCAGAAGCGGCAGACGCAGTCATTCTGTGCATGGGTCTTGACCCGTCGATCGAAGGCGAAGAGGGCGACGCAAACAACGAATACGGCGCAGGCGACAAATCGGGTGCATTCCCGGGACTTCAGCCGGAACTCATGGAGAAAATCGCCGCACTCGGCAAACCGACCGTTCTCGTACCATTTGCAGGCGGCGCGCTTGACTTAAACCGCGCAAGCGAAATCATGAATGCGATCCTGTTCGCATGGTATCCCGGCGTTATGGGCGGCGATGCAATCGCTGATTTGCTGTTCGGCGTACGCAACCCGAGCGGCAAAACACCGGTCACATTCTATCGTTCGCTCGACGAACTGCCTGCATTCACCGATTACTCGATGGAAGGCCGCACCTATCGTTATATGAAAAACGACGCGCTCTATCCGTTCGGCTTCGGTCTTTCCTACACGACGTTCTCGTTTGGTGAACCGCGTGTGACCGCAAACGACGAACCGGGTCGCTATACAATCGAAGTCGATGTGACAAACACCGGCGACAAAGCAGGCGAAACGGTTGTCGAAATCTATGCAACATACGGCAAAGAGCGTTACATCACGCCAAACTGCAAGCTGTGCGCATTTGACCGCGTTTCTTTGGAGGCAGGCGAGACAAAAACCGTCACGCTCGAGGTCGAGCCGACGTTTATTCTGCTCACTGACAAAGACGGCAGCCGCTACCTGCCTTCCCATATCACATTCCACGCGCTGCCATATGCAAACGCACCGTTTGGCATGTAATCTTTTCTAAAGCAGTATTTTCATACATGTTAATGCCTCTTTTCGGAAAACGATTGATGAGTATCCCGAAAAGAGGCATTTTAATTTAAACCCTTTTTCACATTATTACGAAGAGATTTTTAATTTTTTGTTTTTTAAAGATTGATATTTCTGATTAAATTGACAGTATCCTTAAAAAAGATTATAATAAGGTCAGATTAAATTTAAATTCTTGTAAAATGTTCTACTGTATTTTGAACATATTCTATGAGGTTTTTTTATGAACGTAACAATTATTGGCGGCGGAAATATTGGAACTGCAATGGCAGTCGAAATGGCTAAAAACGGCGCGGCAGTAACGATAATGACTTCGCATCCATCTGATTTTAAAAAAACTTTATCTATGACCGACATAAAGACACAAAAGACTGTTTCTGCTTCACTTTTTCGCGTGACAGATAATCCTCAGGTAGCTGCAGATGCACAAATTGTTTTCTTTACCGTTCCTTCGTCCGTTTTCCCTTCATCGTTTGCTAAAATTCTTCCGTATCTCAATATAAAAACAGCTGTTGGTATTGTGCCGGGAACGGGCGGTGCTGAATTTTTTGGTCAGTCTTTTATCCAAAAAGGCGGTACTTTTTTTGGATTTGATCGGGTTCCATTCATCAGTCGTTTGGAACGTTACGGACAGTCTGTTCGTGCTGAAAAAAAGACATCTGTTCGTATTTCCTCATTTCCGGGAACTAACGCATCACAATTATGTGACACATTAAAAAACTTGTTACAGTTAGACTGCCTTCCGCTTTCTAATTACTTGACAATCACATTTACACCATCAAATCCGATTCTCCACACATCTCGGCTTTATTCCATGTATCATGACCAGCCGATCGACGCTCCCTATAATCACAATATACTTTTTTACGAAGAATGGGATGATGCATCTTCTGAAATGTTATTTTGCTGCGATAATGAATTACAGCAAATATGTCATGCATTTTCAGATTTTGACCTAAGCGGTGTAATTCCTCTTCCGATTCACTATGCATCAAAAACGCCTGCACTATTAACACAAAAAATAAAAAGTATTCGCTCTTTCCAGGGAATTGGTTCGCCAATGAAAGAGCAAAACGGCAAATATTATGTGGATTTATCCTCCAGATATTTTACAGAAGATTTTCCTTATGGATTGTGTATTCTACGTGGTTTTGCAGAAATTGCAGGAGTAAAAACACCACATATGGATCAGATTCTTTCTTGGTACGAATCGATTTCGGGTGTAAATTATTTTAACCAAAATAAATTCTGCGGAAAAGATTTATCAGACACTGCCATTCCTCAAACGTTTGGATTCACGACTCCAAAAATGTTATACAATTTTTACAAGACCAGCATATAACAAAAGAAAGGATGCGCATTTATGCAAGCAATTATTTTAGCCGCCGGCATGGGGAAACGGCTCAAAGAACTTACAAATGATGCTACAAAATGCATGGTAAAAGTCAACAATGTCACCATGATTGAACGTATGCTCTCTTCCTTGGATAAAAGAAATCTCGAACGTATCGTAATCGTTGTTGGATATAAAGCTGAGAAGTTGGTCGATTTTATTCAAACGTTATCGATCCAAACGCCCATTTGTTTTGTTGAAAACAAAATATACAACAAAACAAATAATATCTATTCTCTTTACCTTGCAAAAGACTATCTGCTCGAAGATGATACTTTACTACTAGAATCGGATCTTGTTTTTGAAGAGGCTGTCCTTGATCGTATTTTGGAAAACCCATATCCTTCATTGGCGCTTGTTTCAAAATATGAAAGCTGGATGGATGGTACAGTCGTAGAAATTGACGATGAAGGCAATATTCTTCGATTTCGTTCTAAAAAGGAATTTAAATTTAAAAAAACTGAGAACTATTATAAAACCGTAAACATCTATAAATTCTCAAAAGAATTCTCAAAAACACATTATGTCCCGTTTTTAGAGGCATACTGTAAAGCGCTTGGTAACAACGAATATTATGAGCAAGTGCTCAAAGTCATCACACTTCTTGATAAACCTGAAATCAAAGCCGTATGTTTGACAAACGAATCTTGGTATGAAATCGATGATGTTCAAGATTTAGATATTGCGGAATCTATTTTTGCAGATGAATCAGATAAACTGAAAAAGATGCAAAGTCGTTTTGGTGGCTACTGGAGATATCCACACTTGATTGATTTTTGTTACCTTGTTAACCCGTTTTATCCTTGTAAAAAACTAATGGAAGAAATCAAAGCGAATTTCGAAGAGCTTTTGACAAATTATCCTTCCGGTATGCGCGTAAACAGCTTATTAGCTGCAAAGCTATTTGGATTACATCAAGAAAACATTGTTGTCGGCAATGGTGCAGCAGAATTGATCAAATCACTGATGTCTCGTTTAAACGGCAAAATCGGTGTTATTTTCCCAACCTTTGAGGAATACCCAAATCGTTGTGAAAAAGAAGATTTGATTCCGTTTATTCCCCAAAATGATACGTTTTCTTATACTGCTGATGATTTAATATCTTTTTACTCAAAAAATAAAGTGGATATTTTAACTCTCATCAACCCAGATAATCCTTCGGGAAATTATATTGAAAAAAACGATGTACTTCGGCTTGCAAAATGGGCAGAAGAACACAATGTTCGATTGATTGTTGATGAGTCGTTTGTAGATTTCTGCGACAAGGAATCCTCACCGTCTCTTCTTTCCAATGAAATTCTTCATGAATATCCACATCTTATCGTTGTAAAGAGTATTTCTAAATCTTATGGCGTTCCAGGCCTGCGGTTAGGGATTCTTGCCTCCGATGATGAAGCATTGATCGCTTTCTTAAAAAAAGATGTTGCAATTTGGAACATCAATTCGTTCGGTGAATTCTACATGCAGATTGCAGAAAAATATCAGTCGGATTACTTGGAAGCATTGGAGCGTTTTTATAAGGCACGCTATCATTACATTGAGTCCTTACGAAAGATTTCCGGTTTACGTGTTATTGATTCGCAAGCGAACTATTTAATGTGCGAAATTTTACCGCCACACTCTTCATCAGAAGTTACACAACGTTTGCTTACACAGTTTAACATTTTAATTAAAGACCTTTCAAACAAACGAGGAATTGACGGACGACAGTATATTCGAATCGCTGTCAAACGGCCAAAAGAAAACGATCTCCTTGTCAATGCATTAACAGAAATCTTGAAAGATTAAAAAATGCCCGTCTTCTGACGGGCATTTTTATTTTTCTAAAATATAAGATACCACTCGACTGTTTTTAGACACCACACGTCGTTTGACCTCTACACCAAATATATCCGCTTGTTGCATCATAACAGAATCAAGTTTCGATAATACTTGTTCGTTCATTCCGTCTAGAAATAATAACTCTGCTGCGCCATTGCCCTGTGCCGAAGCTGTTTGCAATGCCTGTTTCGCTGCCAGCAGAAACGTCTCTGCTTTTTCTATATCAGTGATAGATGGATAGGATACACCCTGTGCAACGGGAATTGGTGCTTTTTCATAGGACGTTTTCCACGAATGTGTACGTAAAAGATCTTGATCACTCACCCAAAAGTACGCATGAGAACAAAATGCCGTACCGTCTTCACATACTACGTCATCAAATGTAGGATCAACATGCATCCAGGCACCTTCTTCATCTTGCACCATCACCCATGCGTGTGGCCCTCCTGCATCTCCGGTAATATAATACGATTGAATTCCTGCTTTCATCAGCAAATACTGCAATGCACGGGCATAGCCTTCACAATTTGCACTTCCTGAAAGCAACGCATCCGCAAGCGGCATCTTTGAAGATTCTCTATGATAATTTAAAAATGACAACAATCGATCATGAATTTCTCTCGTACGTTCCATGATAGAGAGGGAATCGTCTATTTTCATCAATAATTCCTGTGCGCGACGGGATAACAAATCGCTTACACGTACCGCTTCATCCTGTCCGATTATATAAGAAAACCATATCCGCATTGTTTCTCCTTGCAGCTCATAACGATACGATGAGGACAACCAAAACAAATCAGATCGCTGTTGTAAAATGGTGTATATCATAGCGGAAAGATCTTCAGAAGAAACATCTGTAACGACCGCTGATGGTGAAAATGTTTCGATCGCATCCAATAAAACCCGACCGTTTTCCAACAAACGATCGGGTTTTTCTACATCCTGTTTTTTGAAAGAAAAGATCCATCCTGTCAAAATTGCGGCAATCAGAAAACAAGAAAACCGCAAAAACCATCTTTTCTGTTTCATTTTGTTTCGTGAATCGAACGAATATTCACATAACGTGGGATTCCTGTTTCATCACAAACCGGAGAAATATCTCCTTTAATTAACGGTAACAAATACGTACAAATCTGTGCTTTAACTTCTTCATCGTTTAAATTAAACCATTCCTGCGGCACTTTCTTTTCAAGATTTGCCACTTTCGCGACATCAACTGCATCGATTGCAATCGTATATGGCGCATCACTGGTACGACGATAAACCATCATAACCCCTGTCTGTCCTGCCTCTGCTGCTTTGACTGCCTCTTGACCAATCAAAACAGCCTCATCTAAATCCGTTTTCGATGCAAGATGTGATGCACACCGCTGTAATACATTTAACTCAATGGAACGTACTTTACATCCAATTTCACGATTGACAAGCATCTCAAGGTATTTGCCAACGCCGCTTAAATACACATGACCAAATGAATCTACTGCACCGCTTTTTGTTTCCATACCGACATAATTGCCATCCTTTGTGCGCACTCCTTCGCTCACTGCACAAATGACTGTATGACGAGTGTTCAGTTCTTTCCGGATTGTTTCCAAAAAGGCTTTTTCATCAAATGCAACTTCGGGAATCGACACAATCTGCGGGTACACACCGCCTAAGAACATTGGCAATCCGCCTGCAAGTGTGAGCCATCCACTGTTTCTGCCCATAATTTCGACAATAACTACATTTTTTACAGGATAGATCTCACTATCACGGATAATCTCGTGCATCGTATGATATAAATATTTCGCGCTGCTTCCAAAACCAGGCGTGTGATCTGTAACAGGTAAGTCATTGTCAATGGTTTTTGGCACACCAATTACTTGAATCGGAGAGTTCTTTTCACGCAAGTATCGACTGAGCTTTAAGACCGTATCCATCGAATCATTTCCGCCGATATAGAAAAATACACCGATTCCATACTGGAGGAGAACTTCTTCCACTTTCCAAAACTCTTCGGGAGAAAGTTTTTTGCGGCAGGAGCCGAGTGCCATTGCCGGTGTCTGCACAAGCAACGCAAGCTGCTCATCGGAACAAAACGGCGAGAGATCGATAATATCACCGTTTAACACGCCTTCTACACCGTGCAGCGCACCGTATATGTGATCATATTGTCCTGATTCCATTGCCGCTTTCATGACACCTGCCATTGATGCATTGATCGCCACACTGGGTCCGCCCGATAATCCAATCAGAATATGTTTTTTCATAAGTCCTCCACGCAATCTTTATGGTTCATTCTATCCACTAACTATTTTCAGTATACTTACTTTTTAAAAATCGTGCAATAAAATAAGGGAATGTCAAATAAAAAATCATGACATTCCCTATATTTTTTAAAATAAAACAAGATCGTGCTCAGACACGCGCCAGATTATCATAAAACTGTACATACATAATAATCAGTGAAATCCATGCGAGAATCCGAAAGAAAATAATCCAATTCTCACTTAAATAATGATCAGGTTTTCCACGCTTCTTTAATAAAACTCGATAAACTCGATCGTATGGAAAGAAAAACAGTACTGCACATGGAATTAAAAAAGGCACTAATACAAGCCAGCGATCAAGGTTTCCATGCGTCGCAAAACAAGCAGGAATTGTACATGCAATCAACAACAAGTAAATAACGATAAACAAAATCAAATGAATCCGATTTTTTAACTGTACTTTTCTTGAAATTGTGTCTACATATCGTTTTGCATAATCACTGGTACCACTTTTTTCTACTGCACCAATATACTCCTGACATTCCGCACAAACAACTCGTTCATCCTTATTGACTGTGCCGCATTTTGGACAAACCCGCATTCTTATCCCCTCTTTCATTTATTTTTAAGTATAACGTTTTTTATTTTATATTACAAGCAAAATTTCTTTCAATTCTGCTCTCATTCAAAAAATGTTTTGTTTTTTTGAAAAAATGTTCTTTACAAATACGATTTGATGTGCTATCCTAAAGCCGTGATGTAACGGATTACATGAACGTTTCGGGAGGTGAGGATCATCGCAACGATCAAAGATGTGGCAAAACTTGCTGGTGTATCGGTTGCAACCGTTTCCAGGGTGTTAAACAAAGAGGGAAACGTATTGCCGCAGACGAAGCTCCGTGTGCAGGATGCCATTCAAAAGCTTCACTATTCACCGAATCTATTGGGACGAAATTTAAGGCAGGGTACAACGAAAAAAATCCTTGTGCTCTTAAACACGATTTCAAACCCGTTTTATTCGCAAGTCGTACGCGGCATCGAGGAATGCGCCGCAAAGGAGCATTACACCGTAATGCTTTGCATGACGCATGGCGATCCCGTACTTGAACAGCAATCAATTACGCTGCTGCAGACAAAGCTCGTTGACGGAGCGGTGTTCCTCTCGGCAGAACAAGAGGGCACAGCACTCACTGAAGCGTGCCGCGGAATCCCTGTGGTACAGGCATGTGAGCCGCGGGACGGCTTTTTAGCGGCATCGGTTTCGATCGACAACAAAAGGGCCGCCTATGATGCGATTTCGTACCTCATTCAAAACGGGCACAAGCGGATTGCGTTTTTCGGTGCGAGCGACACGCTTTCATCTTCGATCTGCCGCAAAGACGGCTATCTGCAAGCGCTCTTAGACTACGAACTCACACCGAATCCCGACTGGATCATCGAAGAAGGCTTTTCAATAAACGCAGGCGTACGTGCGGCAAAACAGCTGCTTTCCTGTAAAGAACTGCCCGACGCGGTGTTCTGCATATCCGATTCGTGCGCAATCGGTGCGATCCGTACGCTCATCGAAGCAGGCATTTCTGTTCCCGATGATATTTCCGTCATGGGATTCGACAACGCCGAAATTTCAAAGGCGTTTCTGCCCGCTGTGACAACGGTACAGCAGCCGCGCTATGAAATCGGTTACAAAGCGGCATCACTTTTGCTTGACGCGATGCGCGGCGAGGAAAACCGTGCGGTCAAAATTACACTGCCGCACGAGATCATCGAGCGAAACTCGGTGCAAAAACACATCTAACACAAACGTCCATTAAACGCCGGAGCATTTCCGGCTCGTCATAGAAAAAAGGAGAGGTTTTTATCATGGAAAAAGTCAGAATTGGTATCATCGGCTGCGGCGGCATTGCAAATGGCAAACATCTGCCGGCGCTCAAAAAAATCAAAGAAGCAGAACTTGTTGCATTCTGCGATATCATTGAAGAGCGCGCAGTAAAAGCTGCAAAAGAGTATGGTGTCGAGGGCGCAAAAGTCTACACCGACTACAAAGACCTTTTAAAAGACGAGACAATCGATGCAGTTCACGTGCTGACACCGAACCGTTCGCACAGCTTCATCTCGATTGACGCAATGCGTGCAAACAAACACGTTATGTGCGAAAAACCAATGGCAAAAACATATGCGGAAGCAAAAGAGATGGTCAAAGTTGCAAAAGAGACCGGCAAAATTCTCACCATCGGCTATCAGAACCGTTACCGTCCGGATTCTCAGTACTTAAAACGTGCTTGTGAAAACGGCGAGCTCGGCGAGATCTACTTCGCAAAAGCGCACGCAATCCGCCGCCGTGCCGTTCCGACCTGGGGCGTATTCTTAAATGAATACGAGCAGGGCGGCGGTCCGCTGATCGACATCGGCACCCACGCACTCGACCTGACCTTGTGGATGATGAACAACTACAAACCGAAAATGGTTGTCGGTACCACTTACAAAAAACTCGGCGATCAGAAAGAAGCAGGCAACGCTTGGGGCGATTGGGATCCGGAGAAATTCACTGTTGAGGATTCCGCATTCGGCTTCATCACCATGGAAGACGGCGCAACCATCATCCTCGAGTCCTCTTGGGCTTTAAACTCCCTCGACGTAGATGAGGCAAAAACATCGCTCTGCGGCACAAAAGCAGGCGCAGACATGAAAGGCGGCCTGCGCATCAACGGTGTCAAATACAACAAACAGTACGTCGAAGAGCCGAACCTGCAGTCCGGCGGCGTTGACTACTTTGACGGTGACTTGGGCGGCGAGCCGCAGGACTTCGAGTGCCGCACCTGGATTAACGCAATCACAAAAGGCACTCCGCTCACCGTTTTGCCTGAGCAGGCAGCTGTCGTCACCGAGATTCTCGAAGCAATCTACGAATCTGCAAAAACAGGCAAACCGGTTTACTTGAACAATGAAGACTGAGAAAAGCCACACTGCCCGTCCGCTGATCATTGCGGTCGGCGGCGGGACGTGTTCGGGAAAAACGACGCTGTGCAATCTGATCGAGGAACGGTTTTCTCACGTTAATGTGCGTGTGATTCACATGGATCACTATTTTAAGAAAAACCCGCCTAACGTTACTGCACCGTTTACGAAAAAGGTGTATCCCGAGCATAACCACCCGGATACGCTCGAACTGCCGCGGCTGTTTGCTGACTGCAAGGAAGCATTTTCCGGCCCTTACGATTTGGTTTTGGTTGAGGGACTGTTTGCGCTCTATTTTCCCGAAATTTACGAACAAAGCGACTTGTCCGTCTTTGTCGATCTGCGTGCAGAGGAGCGGTTTTGCCGTCGCATTCGCCGCCATATGGCAATGGGGCAGACGTTTGACGAAATCACCGACCGATATTTAGACACCGTTTGTTTTCGCCACGACGAGCTTGTCGAACCCACCAAAAACCGCGCAGATCTCATTTTATCCGGTACATTCCGGCATAGGGGAGTGGATTGGCTGTGCGACGCCATCGCTGCCCGCCTTTCATCAAGTAAAACGAGGGAGGAACCCACATGAAACTTGGAATTATCAGCTACAGCTTTGAACGCGAAAGCTTTGAAAAAGTAAAAGCACTCGGTCTTGATTTTGTGGAATTCTGCGTCAACGCAGACGCTGACAACCGCTATGCGGAGTTTGGCGCACGCGCTGCCGAAATCAAGAAAAACCTCGATGAACTGGGTCTGTTCACCGGCTCAGTCGGCCGCTGGGCAGGCAAAAAGACACTGCCGGATGGAAGCGTCAACGAAGAAGAACGCGTCGCCGACCACACACTCATCGAAGCGGCAGCAACACTTGGCTGCGGCGTCTATGTGCTGGGTGTTGACTATGTCGAGGAGCTTTCACTCTATGAAAACTACACCTGTGCAATCAACTATCTTTCGGAACTGATTGAATTTGCAAAACCGTTCGGCATTAAAATTGCAACCTGCAACTGCCACTGGGGCAACTTCATTCACTCCGATCCGGCATGGAGCGTCATTCACGGACATCTTAAAGACCTGTGGATCAAATACGACCCGTCCCATTCTGTGTATGCAAACGGCGAGAACTATCTCTCCGAGATGAAAAAATGGGGCAAACGGTTTGCACACGTGCACATCAAGGGAAGCCTGCTCATTGACGGCGAGCGGTTTGACGATCCGCCGGCAGGTTTAGACGGCACAAACTGGGGTGCATTCATGGCAGTGCTCTATGCAAACGGCTATGACGGCACACTGTCCATCGAGCCGCACTCGCCGGTATGGCAGGGCGAGCTCGGCGACAAGGGTGTGGAATATACAATCAAATATATCCGCAGCCTGATGTTTTAAGAGTAAGGAGCGTTTTTCATGAAATATGGCGTACAAATGTATGCGATCCGCACACTGTGCAAAGAGGATCTCCACGCAGGTCTGCGTGCTGTTGCTGACATCGGCTATGACGGTGTGGAATTTGCAGGCTTCTTCGGCCACAGCGCAGACGAAGTTGCCGCTTGGCTCAAAGAAACCGGTCTTTGCGCAATGGGCGCGCACATCCCGCTTGAGGAAATCTGCGGCGATACCGACAACATGATCGCATTCCACAAAACAATCGGTAACCACCGCATCATCTGCCCGTGGTCGGACATCAAAACGGCAGCAGACACCCGCGCGGTCGCAAAACAATTAGCAGAAGCACTGCCGAAAATCAAAGCGGCAGGTATGGAGCTTTACTACCACAACCACAACCACGAATTCGCAAAAGATGAGGATCAGTATCTGATCGATATTTTAGCAGAAGAATTGCCGGAATTAAAACTCGAATTCGACGTCTACTGGGTATACCGCGGCGGCGAAGATCCGATCAAATATCTGTCCCGCTATGAAGGCCGCACCGGCATTTTCCATGCAAAAGACGGCACAATGGAAGAGGGTACTCTTGCCGGAAAAGGCAATGTCGATTTACAGGCAGTGTTTGACTACGCAAAAGCGCACGATTTTTCGTGGGCAGTCGTCGAGAGCGAAGCTACCGAGGAAAAAGACGAGCAGATCGAAGCCATCCGCGCAGACTTTGCGTATGTAACAAACCTGTGAAGAAAAAAGGAGCGTAACAATATGAAACTTGGTGTATTGACCAATCTGATGGGCGACAAACCATTGGATGAAGTATTGGCATATTTAAAACCGAAGGGCATCGAAGCAGTCGAGATCGGCTGCGGCGGCTATCCGGGCAAAGCACACGCTGACCCGAAAGTGCTCTTAAACGATGAAGCAAAACTCAATGAATTCAAAGCAACAATCGAAAAATACGGCATGATCATCAGTGGTTTGTCGGCACACGGCAACCCGCTCCATCCGAACAAAGAGATCGCAAAACAGTTCGACGACGATCTGACCGACGCCATTCTGCTCGCAGAAAAACTGGGCGTCGAGGTCATCAACTGCTTCTCCGGCTGTCCGGGCGACTGCGAAACTTCAGAGCATCCGAACTGGGTCGTTTGCCCGTGGCCGGATGATTTTACCGAGGTAGTAAACTGGCAGTGGAAAGAAAAACTGATTCCGTACTGGAAAGAAAAAGTTGCGTTTGCAAAACAGCACGGCGTACACAAATTTGCACTCGAAATGCATCCGGGCTTCTGTGTCTACAATCCGGAGACGGCACTCCGTCTGCGTGCGGCTGTCGGCGAGGAAATCGGCGTTAACTTCGACCCGTCGCACCTCATTTGGCAGGGTATCGATCCAGCATATGCAATCCGCATTCTCGGCAAAGAGGGCGCTATCTTCCACTTCCACGCAAAAGACACGAAAGTCGACAAATATAATACCATGGCAAACGGTGTGCTCGATACGAAACACTACGGCGACGAGATCAACAGAAGCTGGATCTTCCGTTCCTGCGGCTACGGCAACGACTACGCATACTGGAAAGACATGATCTCGAACCTCGTCATGACCGGTTATGATCACGTTCTCTCAATCGAACATGAGGATTCCCTTATGTCCGTAAACGAAGGCCTTACAAAAGCAATCAACTTTTTACAAGAAGTACTGACCCACGAAAAGCTCGGCGCAATGTGGTGGGCATAAGAGAAAAGAGGAAAAAATACCATGGCAAAACATAGACTTGGCATCGTGGGCTTCGGCGGCATGGGCAACTGGCACCGTGAGCTGATTGAATCCGGCATTGAAAATTTGGAAATTGCCGGCATGTTTGATATTAAAGAAGAGCGTCAGGAAGCGGCACGCGCACTCGGCTACCGCGCATATGAAAGCCTTGACGCACTGCTCGCAGACGAAACCGTCGACATGATTTTGGTTTCTACACCGAACGACTGCCACAAACCGATTGCAATCAAAGCAATGGAAGCCGGCAAAAACGTTGTGAGCGAAAAACCGGTTACCCTTTCGAGCGAATATCTGCTCGAAATGATCGACGCTTCAAAACGCACCGGCAAAATTTTCACTGTGCATCAAAACCGCCGTTGGGACGAAGATTTCCTGACCGTTAAAAAGCTGTATGACGAAAACGCACTCGGCGATGTGTTCAACATTGAATCGCGCGTGCACGGTTCCCGCGGCATTCCGGGTGACTGGCGCGGCAAAAAAGAACACGGCGGCGGCATGATGCTCGACTGGGGCGTTCATATCATCGACCAGATGCTCATGATGGTCAAAGAGAAGATCACCTCGATTTACTGCAAAGTGAACCACGTCACAAACTACGAAGTTGACGACGGCTTTACGCTGATTCTCACTTTCGAGAGCGGCAAAACCGCACTGTTAGAAGTCGGTACCAGCAACTTCATTGAACTGCCGCGCTGGTATATGCTCGGTGAAAACGGCAGTGTGCAGATCGACGACTTTTTGGTTCACGGCAAAATCGTGCGCATTACCGACTGGGACAAAAACGACGCCGTTCCGGTCAAAACAGCGGCAGGTCTCACCAAAACAATGGCACCGCGCACCGACGATACGATTCACACCGAACCGGTTGTCAAAGTCAATTCCGACATCAAAGATTTCTATCGCAACGTCATGGCTGCCATCGAGGGCAGGGAAGAACAGCTCATCAAACACGACGAGCTTCTGCGCGTCATGCGTGTGATGGAAACAGCACTGCGTTCGGCGGAACTCAATCAGGTTTTGCCGTTTGAACCGTAATATAAAACAAGAAAGGAGCGCATGATGAAACCGTTAAAACAAAAAGTCAGCATTACACTCGATGAGGATATCATCAAAAAGCTGCGTGTTCTTGCGGAGGATTGTGACCGCTCCCTTTCGCAATATTAACCTCGTATTAAAAGCCTATCTGCAAAAACACGACACAAAGTCAAAACCTCCGGCTAAGCCGGAGGCTTGATTAGCCCTAGAAGGGCATTTTACAGACAATCCCCCTAAAGGGGGCCTGAAAAGGTCTGCCACCTGCATTACTTTCTCAGGCCACCCCTTAAGG
>CALXAM010000021.1 GCA_944386285.1 uncultured Clostridia bacterium
ACAAGGTCAGGGAGGAAGAAAAGCAGCTATCCGAAATGGAGCAGAAATCGGTGGATATGCGCCTGCTTTTACAGGGGCTGCGGGAATTTACCGACATGAAGGAGCTGACGCCGACGATCGTCAACAAACTGATCCGGCGCATTGAGGTACACAATCCGGAGAAAAAGCACGCCCGAAAATCGGTGAAGGTCGACATCTATTTCACAGCGGTGGGGCTGGTGAGCCTTCCTGACGAGCAGGAGATCCGAAAAATGATGGAACAGATGCGAAACGCATCACTGCTTCCAAAACAGCTGACTGCATAAAAAAGAAAACGGTGTAACCCGCCACATATCGGGTTACACCATCTTCTCTACTTTTTACTGCCTTATTAGCACCGGGTATTCGCCAGCGGCTTTTTATCATCGCAAAATAGATTGTTATACTTCGATTTTTGTCCATTTACCGCCACAGAATCGTGTCATACAGAACAATAACCGCATACTTTGGTCACCGAGTAAGCCAAGCCATGCGCCCACGAGTCCCAATCCGCAGGGGAAACACAGCACCCATGAAAGAACCGGACGAATGATGCCGATACTCACAAAGGAAGAAAGTGCGACAAATTTTGTATCGCCCGAACCACGCAGACAGCCGGAATACACAACCTGCGCCGTTTGAATATGTGTGGTAAATGCGATAATAATCATAATAACGCTTCCCATGGAAATGACGTTTGGATCGTTTGTAAACAGCGACACCAGGAAAGAACGTGCAAAGATAAAAATGAAAAACAGCAGTGTTGAAACACAGAACGCCATTCGCTGTCCGGCCTTTCCGTAGATGATGGCCATATCGGGACGTTCCTCTCCAAGACTTTGACCAACCAGAGAGGAAGCTGCGACGCCCATTCCGTCGCCCACAGAAAACGACAGATTGATGATATTCATACAGATCTGATGTGCTGCAAACGGAATCGTGCCAAGGCCCGCCACGATTTTTGCATAGGTGAAGAATCCGATACGCATAAATACCTGCTCAACCATTGCACTGCCGCTGATCGAAACGAGAGACCCCATGGTACGGCGGTCAAATCCCCAGCTGATTTTACTGCGCAAATCAAGGAAGTTTGTTTTATGTACCACCGAGAAAAATGACATCCCGCAACCGACAATGTTACCAATAACGGTGGCAATCGCTGCACCGCGTACGCCGAGTTCAGGGAAAATCCAAATACCGTTGATGAGAAAATAGTTAAAAATAACGTTTACGACGTTGGCAACAACGTTTGTACGCATCGAAAGCTTTGTGTTGCCGCAGCCGCGCTGTGCAGCATTGATTGTAAGACTGATCGACATAAACACAATGCTGATCATTAAGATTTGGAAATAGGCAGTTGCGTCTGCAATGGTGTCTTCTCCTGCACCGGCAAACCACAAAATTGGTTCAGCAAATACAGCGCCTAAAATAGCCATCAAAATGGAAAGCACGAAACTCAAAATAAATGACTGACGTAAACATCGATTTGCGCCCTCGTAGTCATTTTGGCCTTTTCGGCGTGCACATACAGCAGTAACGCCTGCGTTTAATGAGAAAATCACAGCGAGTAAAATAAACTTCGGCTGATTTGTAAGACCGACTGCTGTGATTGCCTCCGGACCGATTCCACCCACCATCATGGTGTCCATTGAACCGATTAAGCTGACAAGAATCGATTCGAGTGCACACGGCCAAGACATTCGGTACTGCCGTGCATACACTTCTTTGGATGATGGAAGCGGCTTGTCTGTTCGCTGCGACGGCTTTAACATGTAGCGGACAGAGAAAAAGCGCGAAAGCAGCTTTTTCATCACCATAAAAACCAATCCCCTTTTATTGCCGCATCTTTTTCTCTTTGTTAAAAGCGGCTCATATTCTTTTAACATTATTGTAACATAGAAAAGAGAAACCAACAAGCGGTTTACATTGGGGAATGGGTGTGATATCATGGCAGTAACAACGAGAAAAGGAGTGTATCCTATGAAACATCCAATTATTTTAGATACAGATCCCGGCATTGATGATGCAGTCGCAATGATTGTGCTTCATCATTTCCGCAAAACGAATATACGGCTCATTGTAGCGGGATATGGAAATATTAAAGCAGAGCAAACAGTGAAGAATGCGCTCCTTATGTGTGACCTGCTCTCGATGGATACACCGGTTTTAAAAGGAGCAGTTGTGCCGCAGTATGGCAGCTATGAAGATGCTGCGCATATCCATGGAGCAGACGGACTGGGTGGGATGTCACTGGGAACGTCAAAAAAACAGCCGCTTGCAAGCAGCGACTTTTTAAAAACATTATATGATACGATTATAGAAGCTGGGACGGTTGACTATATCACATTGGGACCGCTTACGAATCTGGCACTGCTGCTCAAACGGTATCCTGATGTTCGTTCTCATATTGCACGTGTGGTCACAATGGGTGGCGGCATTGCATGTGGTAATGTGACACCCCATGCAGAATTTAATATTCACTGTGATGCAGAAAGTGCAGATGAGGTATTTGCATCCGGATTGCCAATTGCGCTTGTGCCGCTTGATACGACGAATCATGTGACGTTTTCCATGGAACAGATTGAAAGTCTTTCATCCGTTAAGACGCCGCTTGCTTGCCTGATGCAAAAAATTCTTGAAGAGAACTATAAAAACTGCACGCGCTATGGAGAAGAAGGCTCCACCATGCATGACTCGACGGCAGTGCTTTATTATCTCTTTCCGGAATATTTTAAAACAGAACAGTGCGGCATTACAGTGGACAGCCAAAAATATTATGGCAAAACGATCGTGACCAAAGAGCGAAATCATGTTACGCTCATTAAAGGCGCCGAAAGTCAAACACTGTGTGACCTTATCTTATCATGTATTACATCCGAAGGTCGCTGACAACTGCACCATCTGCAATTTTAATTTGATGGGGTGCAGCAGCAGCGACAGCGGGGTCATGTGTAATGAGGACAAGTGTTGCACCGTTTTTCCAAAGGCCGGTGAGCAATTTCATCACTTCGGCACCGGATACACTATCGAGATTTCCAGTTGGTTCATCGGCTAAAATGAGCGGCGGACTGCCGGCAACCGCACGAGCGATCGCCACACGCTGCTGCTGTCCGCCGGAAAGTTCAGTGGGAAGATGATGAATGCGATTCGAAAGTCCTACTTTTTCGAGTGCCTTGGTGGCTAAGATACGCCGTGCTTCTTTCGGAATTCCACGGTATCGAAGCGGCAGCTCTACGTTTTCCAGTGCGGTCAGACATTGAATGAGATGAAATCCTTGAAATACAAATCCGATTTTTTCGTTTCGGATGACGCTTAATTCTTTTTCAGACAGTGCCGATACATCTTCTCCATCAAGTAAATATGTCCCGCTGTCGGGAGTATCCAAGCAGCCGAGCAGGTTCATCATGGTTGTTTTACCTGAGCCGGAGCTTCCGGAAATGGTGACGAATTCTCCCGGATTGATCGTAAGTGTTAGATCATGAAGGACCGGTACAGACAGTCCGTGTGAAGTGTATCGCTTTTGAACGTGTGACAGAGAAAGCATTGGTTTCATGGCGGTTCCCCCTTATTTGTTAGTGTGTCCTTGTTTTTTCAACTATTCATCAAAAAGGAGGTTTTTTTGTGAATCAGCAGCCCAATATTTTATTTCTGATGACGGATCAGATGCGTGGTGATTGTATTGGATATGCCGGACATCCAAACGTCAAAACACCGTATCTTGATTCGATTGCATCGACCGGTCACTTTTTTGAAAACGCCTATACGACATGCCCGTCCTGTATTGCAGCACGCGCAGCTCTGATGACGGGATTGTATCCTGCTCATAACGGACGGGTTGGATACCAAGATGGCGTGCGCTTTGATTTTCCGGTGACACTTGCAGGTGAACTGACGAAAGCAGGTTATCAGACACAATGTGTCGGAAAAATGCACGTGCATCCGCCGCGTAATCGAATGGGATTTGAGAATGTACAGCTGCATGACGGCTATATTGCCTATTATCGACGTACAGATACACCGGTGTGTTATGCACAGGAAAATGTCGATGATTACTTCCATTGGTTAAAAAATGAGAAAGGAATCGATGCAGATGTCACAGCAACCGGTGTAGAGTGTAACTCGTTTGTTGCACGTCCGTGGATTTATGATGAGGAGAGTCATCCGACTAACTGGGTGGCACGTGGCTGCATTGATTTTTTAAGACAGCGTGACCGTGACAAACCATTTTTCCTGTTTGCGTCATTTGTGCGTCCGCATCCGCCGTTTGATGCACCTGCTTGTTATTTCGATATGTATAAAGATGTGGAGATTATACCTCCCGTTATTGGCGGATGGGCAGATCAAGAAACATATTTGCGTACAGGACGTGTATATGATAGTGCAGAAGGACCGGCAGATCCGGAATTGATGCGTCAGGCGCAGATCGGTTATTATGCGTGTATTACCCATTTAGATCATCAAATCGGTCGTATTTTGCAGGCGCTTGAGCGTGAGCAGCTTTTGAATGATACCATTATCCTGTTTACCTCCGACCATGGCGAGCTTTTGGGCGATCACCATACGTATCGGAAAATCCGACCATATCAGGGCAGTATGCATATTCCGTTTTTCATT
This sequence comes from uncultured Clostridia bacterium, assembly GCA_944386285.1. Taxonomy (GTDB): domain Bacteria; phylum Bacillota; class Clostridia; order Oscillospirales; family Ruminococcaceae; genus Paludihabitans. The sequence continues at coordinate 4,633 of CALXAM010000021.1, forward strand.
CGTGTACCGGGACTTGGGACACAGCAAAAGCATCAGGGGATTATGTGTCTTGAAGACATTATGCCGACACTGCTTGATCTTGCGGGAGCAGAGATTCCTGATACGCTCGATGGACACTCGCTGTTGCCTGTACTGCGCGGCGAAACCGAACAGGTACATTCATATCTTCATGGGGAACATAGCGGCGGTACGATCGGCAATCAGTATATTGTCACGGATCATGATAAGTTTATCTGGTTTATGGAAAGCGGAAGAGAACAGTATTTTGTCCTTTCTGACGATCCGCATGAATTGCATGACCGTATTGATGATCCAAGCTGTAAAGCTCGCATTGATGCGCTTCGTTCTATTTTAATTCGTGAACTGGATGGCAGAGAGGAAGGCTATTCAGACGGGACCCGTTTAATTGCCGGACAAATGCAAAAAAGCGTTCTAACGCGATGACATTAGAACGCTTTTAGATGATCAGAAAGTCACTTTACATCTGGCAGGGATTCAACGAACGTGCACAGCGCATCAAAATCGCCGTGTGGAAGATCGGAAAGGTCTGTATTTTGTGGGTTGATGAGATGTTCCGTTAAGAAAAACAGTGAAATGCCTGCTTTTGCTGCAGCCATATCCTCAACGGTATCGTTGCCGATCAGCAGACATTCCTGCGGCTGCTTTTCGCATTTTTGCAGTACTTCACGGTAGTAGTCTGGATTTGGCTTGGTATGAGAGAAAGTCTCATAGGTAGAAATCAGAGAAAAGTCATCCGGTGAAAGTCCAGCCCAGCGTATACGTTCGAGTGTTGCTACACGCGGAAACAGCGGTGTTGTTGCAAGAATGAGCGTATATCCTTTTTCTTTTAAACGTGTGACGCACTGCTTAGCACGTGGGTCAGGTGTGACATGATTACCGATTGTGCAAAATTCGTGTTCATAAAAAGCGGTGAGAAGGTTTTTCCTCTCCAAAATATTACCGCCCATCTGTTCATCAATTACTTTCCAGCACAAGGTTTCATTTGTCATGCTGCCGTCGTTTTTCATCATCGCCTTGGTTGCGGCCCAAATGGCGCTGATCATTGCTTTTTCATCAAGAGAAAGTGAAATACATTTTTGACCCAGTGCCTGAAAGTACGCTTTCATAAAAAGTTCTTGATCCATAGGCAGGAGTGTGCCGTCTAAATCAAATAAAATGGTGTTAATCATTTGTATCGTCCGTCCTTTTTTGCTTTTCAGTGTAGCACAGTTTTCGACATGGGGCAAGTAAATTGCTTTGTCATATTTTATTCATATTTTATCTGATTCCTATTGACATTTTCCAGTGTGTGCGTTATGATAAAATAAATTCAGGAGTTGAGGAGGATGTTTTCAGATGGATAATCAACAATTTCCGAACAATAACAACAATAACAATCAGTACCAGGCTCCGCAGTATCAGCAGCCGCAGTATCAGCAGGCTCCGCAATATCAGCAACCGTATCAGCAGGCTCCGCAATATCAGCAACCGTATCAGCAGCCGGTAAATCAACCGGGTAAAGGCTTAGCAATTGCTTCGCTCGTTTGCGGTATTGCATCGTGTGTATTCTTCTGGTTTGGCGTTTCTGCTTTCATTTCTCTGTTGGCAGGTATTGCAGGTATCATCTTGGCAGTCAATGCGAAAAAACAGGGCTTTGTCGGTGGTATGCTGACTGCAGGTCTTGTTCTGTCGATCATTGGTACTGTTGTTGGCGGTATTGTATTTGTTGCTTGTGCAGTAGTGCTTGGTTCACTTGGTTGTGCAGCAAGCAGCCTTCCGCTGTATTATTGATTCGATTGAGAAACAAACAATGAAAAATGAGGCATACGGGTTTCGTATGCCTTATTTTTTCTTTATGTGATTAAGGAGATTTTTCATGTGCCCTTCATTCGAACTTTTTGGCCATATGATTCCTACATATGGAATTTGCGCACTGATTGGTGTGGCGACAGCGTTTTTGGCAGCCTATTTGCGGGTTCGTAAATCGTCTGTACATTCTGTGGAAGATACAATGTTCATGCTTTTGTATGCGATGATTGGCGTACTAGTGGGTGCAAAGCTACTGTATCTGATTCAGGTGTCACCTGCGCTGATTCGTGATCTGCCATTGCTGTTTTCCGACGTACAGACGTTTTCCGCACGGTATCTCTCGGGCGGATTTGTATTCTACGGCGGGCTTATTGGCGGAATCGCAGGTGCAATGATCTACTGCCGTCAGTTTAAACTCCATCTATTTGATTATGCAAATAAATTGATTGTAATTATCCCTATTTTTCACGGGATTGGACGAATCGGATGTTTCTTATCAGGATGCTGTTATGGAATCCCATGTGATCCACCTTTGGGCATCGCGTTTTCGCATTCACAGATTGCGCCGAATGGCATTCCACTGTTTCCGGTGCAGATGTTAGAAACGTTTACAAATCTGGTGCTTTTCCTCTTGCTCATTTGGTTTACAGGTCGAAAACAGTGCAAACGACATGAAGGTGTTGCATTCTACCTTTGTTATTACGCGGTTGTACGGTTTTTGCTGGAATATCTGCGTTATGATGATGTGGAGCGCGGTTTTATTTGGTTTTTATCCACTTCGCAGTTTATCAGCCTGTTTATTTTGGCAGCAGGAATTTTGCTGTTTGTAAAAGGCGATGCAATCGTATCGTTTTTAGAGCGAAAACTGAAAATCTAAAGAAAAAACGCACCGGTCTTCCGGTGCGTTTTTAGTTTATGAATCTGCACGCCAGACGTGAAGTGTATTTGTTGCATCATTGTAGATTATTAACGTAAAGTTTAATACATATGATGTCGCTAAATCATCATCTTTAGGCGATCGATCAAGATAGGCATATTGTCCGCTTTGTGCACAGGATGAGGGCAGTGGAATGGTTTCTTCGTAAATACTTGACTCACATGATTCAAGCAGAGTGTTTTCCATTGGCAGTGGGGAAAACCGTGCATCGTTTGAAAGCATGGTTTTTATTTTTCTTTTTGTTTGCTCATTATAAGAAACACAAGTGTATTCGATGCCGTCGCCGTGGAATCCGCCGTGTGTGTCGATGTGACGTGTCACATTTCCAAGATCGACAAGCGTGTGACAAAGCGCCTGAAAGGATGAGACGGGCGATGAAACAGTACATCCGGTCAGCCAAAGGCAAAGCAGGATAGACAGCAGAAAGCAGAAAAATTTTTTCATGGGAAATCACCCTTTCTCTTCATCGGGTAAAAAGGTGAGAATATCACCCGGCTGACAGTTAAGTGCTGTGCAGATTTTGTCGAGTGTTTCGAGTTTTATCGCTTTTGCACGCCCATTTTTTAAAATGGACAGGTTTGCAAGTGTGATGCCGACACGGTTTGCAAGTTCGGTGACGCTCATTTTCCGCTTGGCAAGCATCACATCAATGTTGATTTGAATCATTGGGACGACTCCTTTCAGATTGTCAGCGCGGCATCTTCGTGTAAAACGGCAGCTTTCTGCGTAAAATAAGCGAGGGTGCGTGCAACGATGACGATGCAGACGCCTGCAAAGCAAATTCCCATTGCGGCAAGGAAAATGGACGGATGGCTTAAAGAGAGCAGGAACAGCACCACGTTGCCTGCAAAAAAGAACACGGTATCTGCGGCGGCAAGATGCGCGATCATCAAAAGAGAATGCGCATTTTTTCTGGAGAATGCGTTTTCCTTTCCAATTTGAGCGGCAATGGTGGCAGCATAGCAAAGTACTGCATAACAGGGGAGCACAGCAATCCACAAAAAAATCATCCAGGGCCAGAATGCACCTGCAAATTCAGGGTATTGACGGCAGAAAGATGATGCGAGCGTGGGGATGGCGTAGAACAAAACGGCAGTTCCGCAAAATCCAATGCCCAAAATGACGACAAACAGCCATGATGCGATCGTTTTCGGTTTCATAAGAATACCTCCTTTTGTCTTTTATTATAATCGGATTTTTTCGTTTGTCAATATAAATTTATCGTATTACAATAAATATTTTTTGTAATTCGGAAACAACAAGTGATTGGAGTCGGCCTGTGGATTTTTCTTTCTATTTGTGCTATACTCAAACGCAAAAGGATTTGGTTTGGGGTGAAATATATGGGGCAGCGTATCACAGCGTGGGTGAAAAAGGAACTCATTTTAGTGCTGGCGTTTGTCTGTGCGGCAGTGTCATGTTTGTTTGTACCGCCGAGCAGAGCATATCTTGATTATATCGACTGGTCAGTACTCGGACTGTTATTTTGCTTAATGGCGGTGGTGGCAGGCCTTTCGGCAAGCGGATTGTTTAACCGGATGGCGCAAGTGTTGTTAAGCGGACAGAAAAGCATTCGTTTGTTATGTATGAGTTTGATTTTACTGCCGTTTTTTACGTCCATGTTCATTACAAACGACGTTGCGCTTATCACGTTTGTACCGTTTGCAATTCTGATTTTGTCGCTATGTGAAGCCAAACAGACGATCCCATATGTCGTGGTGCTTCAGACGATTGCCGCCAATACAGGTAGTATGGTGCTTCCATTTGGTAATCCACAGAATCTGTTTTTATATGCGTCGTATTCGTTTTCTTTCTGGGACTTTTTCAAAACAGTGCTGCCATTTGGCGTATGCAGTTTTGTGCTGTTGATCGTTGGCGTTTTTGTTTTGAAAAATCAGCCGGTGTCGGTTTCGGTTGGAACGTCTCCTGCACCAATTCAGAAAAAACCGCTTGTATTGTTTTCTGTTCTGTTTGTGCTCTGTCTATTGTGTGTGCTGCGGCTGTTCCGCACAGATGTGTTAGTTGGCATCATGGTATTGTGTCTGTTACTGTTTTCGCGGCAGACATTCAAACAGATTGACTACAGCCTGCTTGTGACCTTTGTGTTTTTCTTTGTTTTTTCTGGTAATATGGGCCAGATTCTGGCGGTACGTGAACTGCTTACTTCCATGCTTTCTGCAAATCCGATGCTGACCGCCGCGGCGGCAAGTCAGGTAATTAGCAATGTGCCGGCGGCTGTTTTACTTTCGGGATTCACGCAAAACGGCGCGGCACTATTGATTGGTACAAATATCGGCGGACTGGGGACACCGATTGCATCGCTTGCGAGCTTGATTTCATTTAAATTGTACTTAAAGAGCGAATCGCCCAATGCCAAACGGTTTACCGGGCTATTTTTCCTGCTTAATGTGTTATTCTTGGCAGTGATGCTGCTTCTTTCGGTTTTGACGCAAGCAATCTAAACGGAATTACAGGAGGATAAAGAAAATGGAATGGATGCATAATGCGCTCATGGTGATTGGTAATGCGGCGATTATCTTATTTGAGCTGATTGGTGTGCTGGTGCTTATCGTGACAGGCATTCAGGGTGTGATTCACTATATAAAACGAGATCCGCTCACGCGTCTAAAGCTTGCAGAGGGCATGGCGATGGGGCTTGAGTTTAAGCTTGGAAGTGAGATCTTGCGTACTGTGGTGGTGCGCGATTTAAGTGAAATCTTAATTGTCGGCGCGATTATCCTCTTGCGTGCGGCGCTGACGTTCTTGATCCACTGGGAGATCAAAAACGTGAAAAAAGAAGTTGTTGTGGAACAGGAAGCTGAAGAGATTGTTAAAAAGCAGGAAGGAACAACAGAGAAGTAATAAAACGAACCTGTCCGTTTGGACAGGTTCGCTTTGTTTTGCTTAAACAACCACTGGCTGTGCCAGTGGATAAAGAGCTTATAGCTATGGACAAAAAAAGAACTCCCCGATAGAGTAAAGGAAAAGGTCTGCCAACCTAACCCAAAACTATCGAGGAGGTC
>CALXAM010000022.1 GCA_944386285.1 uncultured Clostridia bacterium
CCGGGCACTGCCTCACGCCTGCGGCGTGGTTTCCATGGGGAGTGAGTGCTTTGCTTTTGCGCTGTCACTTCCTAAAGAAGCACCCCGCCGCGGATGCTCCCGCGGCGCGTCAATCCCGCTTAGCGGGCACCACTGGACTTAGCCCAGCGGAGATTGGATTTTGCGTTTGTATGCGCTTGCCTGCTTTTTGGCAGCCTCAGCGTACTGCAAAACGTCGGCAACCTCTTTTGGAACCTCGACGGTCGTGCCGCAGGCAATGTTGTAGGAAATGCCGTTGACACTCACAAACAAACGGGGATTGTCGTCCTCCTCGATCGCCGGATCAACGGGAATGAATACGGAAACCAGTTCTTTTTTTGCTTCGCTTGCCATGAAAATACCTCCTTTTGTCTGTGCGGATCAGTTTTCCGGAACGTCCGCAAACTCTGACGAACACGATTCAATGCGCAACAGGTACTGCTGTACGAGAATCTTTGCCACGTGCGTGGTTTTCCAGCCGATCGTCGCGCGCTGATTGAGCGGGTCGTCGCCTGCACCGAGCTGTTTTACGATCATCTCAAGACCGCCGCCCTCGATGTCTACCGTACCGTACGCGCCCGCACCCAAAACGAGTGTGCAGAAAATGCTGTTCGGGCAGGAATCCTGATTTTTCGCGTAGATTTTCGCCTCGGATGTTTCCACCAGACGGATGTTGCCGATCTTGCCGACCTCGCCGTCCATGATCTGCTTGACGTGATCGCCGTATTTCGCCACGTCAATCCAGTTTGTACCGGCCTGCGCGATCAGATCGTTTTTCGCATACGGGTGAATGATCGCCACATACGAGCCGTTGATGGTCGGCGCGTTCTGTGCCTTTAAGATCGCAGCCGCTTTTAAAAGCGTTTTGACCGAGAGCATCGCCGTGCCGTCAAGCTCTGCGCGCGATTTTACCGGTGTGACTGTGCCGTCCGGGCCTACCTTGTCGGCGTACAGCACGTTTGTACCGGTCAACAGCTCGTTTCTTGTCAGCGTGTCCTTGGTAAGACCTGCCTGCGCCGCAAGCGCATAGGCGTATTCGGAAACGATCGGGTCAATGGTGGTCATCGACAGCAGGTCGGAGTAGGGGATGTAATCGCCGTACTGCGCGACGGTCGCGGTCACAGCGGACGCGTCGATTTTCGAGCCGTCGGGTGTGACGCCCTCAACGATCGGGGTGAGCGCCTTTGGCAGGCTTGTAAAGGTGCGCCATTCGATCTTTTTGCCGCGGTTTTTCGGAATGCCCTGCTTTTTGCCGAACTGGTCGTGGACGAGCTTCGGTTTCGCAAGACGAATGAGCGCGGTGTCGTAAAAGGTTTTCATCTCAGCCGAAAGGTGAGAGGAATCGGTTGTCTGGGTGTCTTCAAACAGATGAAGATTCAAAACGTCAATATTCATAATACCTCCATAAGAATTTGCAATGCGGTTACCCGCGGATTGCTTTGTTTAACAGAGAAGTGATCTCGTCTGCGGACATGTTTTTATAGTCGGGTGCCGTGTTGACTGCGAGAAAGCCGCCGCCCTCAGGCGGACGCGTTCCGTTTTTTCGGATGTTTTCAGCTGTCAGCGCCGCAACCTTCTTTGCGGTGTATGCGATTGCGCCGTTTAAGAATTCGTCGATGTGCGCCGATAAAAACGCGGTGCGCATCGGAACGCCGTTTGCAAGCATTGACGCAAACTGCGGATTTCGAAGCTCAGAAGCAAGCGCGAAGTTCGGATACTGCTCCTTGATTCGGCGTTCCTCAGACAGAAAATGCGCAAGCACCTGTCTGCGTCTTGTGAGCGCTTCCTGCCGGCGCGCGTCCTCATCCGGTGAAGCTTTTTTCGCTTCGTCCGCGTCCGGTAAATCCTCCGCTTGCCGCATGCCGTTTGGCACGCGCCCATTTCCCGCGTCGTCTGCCGGCGCATTCATACCGGATACGTCCTTATCAGGTGCGCCCGTTTTAAAAGCATCCATGCCGGATGTCCCCATCCCGGGTGCGCCCGTTTCGGATGTGTCCTTATCAGATGCGCCTGTTTCGGATGTGTCCGTACCGGATGCGTCCGTGTGCAGTATGCTGGCAGAGAGCGCCGCGTCGTTTTGCATCGCGGCAAGAAGCGCAGGGGTGTTACTTTGGCCGTAGCGTTTTTGCAGCATGGCCATGATCGGCTGCTGTGCGCTGAGCGTTTCACGCAGAAGCGAAGCATCTTTGACCCTCGCTTTCACGATCTTTTCCGTACGTTTTGAAAACGCGTCTTTGAACTCGCCCTTGATGAGCGTTTCAAATTCCGCGTCCATGTCCCGGTCACCGGCGTCGTGACCCGAATGCGACGGTACGCTGTCTGGCGTATCCGTCCGCCCGAATGGCTGCCCGGCGTCGGCAGCGTGTGATTCGCCCGATTCCTCCAAAAACAGGTGAAGCAGTGAATGAAGTGTTTTCATATCGGTATACCTCCTGCACGGAAATCCGTGTCATTACATTCAGTTTAATCCTTTTTGCGATCGGCTTCCCACCTATTTAGTCATTGCGGTACGAAATTTCCTGTTTAAATTCGTTCGCGAAAGCGCGGAGCGTGTGTGCGACCGGCAAAAAGAGCGCGTCGCATCCGTCCCAGGAAAGGAGCGTATCTCCGGATTCAAGGGAGGCAAACGACCCGTCCGGCAAATTTAACGCGAGGTGGGTGACAAGCGTCGATACGCCGATGCACACATCGGAAGCGTCCTTGCTCGCATGGCCGCGCACCGAAAGTGTGTGGTGCGTGCCGGTTTGTCTGTGTGTAATCGTAATCATTTTGGCTGTGTGACTCCTCTCGCGGTTTCTCTTGCCTGTTCCACACGGTCGGGTGTCTCTTTTTTGAGCGTTTTCGGCGTTTTTGGCGCCGTGTTCTCACTCGATGTGCCGGTTAACTGGTCGTAGAGCGTCGTGCCGTTTTGACGGTCGATCACAGCGGCCATCTTTGTCAAACGCTGCTGCATCGACAGAAGTGTCTGATACATTGTGCTGTTTTTCTGGATGTTTGCGGTGATTAGGTCTTTGCCGTCAAAGTCCATCATGTCGATGCAGGCGAGCGCCTGATCGGCAAGCTGCGGATTAAAAAATCCCATCTGGAAAAACTCTTTGGCGAGTTCGTTCTGGCTGACCTTTGAAAACGGGGACTTTTTCTGCGGAACGACCTGAATGTCGAACACCGGCTCATACGAGTAAGGCTGACCGAACATGACCGCGTGCTTTTCTTTGAGCATGGCGTTATCGAACGTGACAAACGCGGTTTCCTTGCCGGTGATCCGGAACGTTCTGGGCGCGTCGTAGAACTGGCGAATGAGCTCGATGACGAGATAGCATTCCTGTGTAAACGCACGGTAAGCGCCTTTAATCATGTCGCGGGACAGCTTGCTTCCGGCCTCCATCAGCGCGGCGATCGCGGAAGCGGCGGTGACGCCTGCAGAGGTACCGCCCTGTGAAAAATCGCGGTTGCCGCTTGTTTCCTTGATCTCTTCGATCTTGTTGTTTAACACGCTCACACAGATCGAAGGGAGCGGGTCGCTTGCAAGCTCTTTAAAGTTGCTTTCGTCGATGCTGCCGGCGGCAGGGATGACGTCCTTTGTGATGTCGGTTAAGTCGGCAGGGTTGATCGAGAGTGCGGACGTGTTGACGATCCGGCGTTTTTTGGATACGATGATCGTGTTCTCGACGATCGCCTGATTCATCTTGTCGATCTGTTCCTGTGTGTCCTTGTTGACGTCGATCTGACCAAAGCCGCAGGGCGAACCGGCGACCGGGAAGAGCACGTCGAACACAAAGGGGTAGCGCCCGTGGCGGTACCATCCGGACTCCAAAAATTCGGGCATATTCTCCGAGGCGAACAGGATCGTTTCTCCGACAAACTTGCAAAAGTGCAAAACGGTGGTGCCGTCGTCGCGCAGCCGTTTATAGTACCAGTCCACGACGGTGACCTTGTCGGTGGTATCGACCGTATCGTCGTACTGATACTGTTTGACAAGGCCGGTATCTCCCACGGGGATGTCGCAGTCGGGGAAGCGTGCCTTTAGGCGGCGTGCGTCGGCAAGGCTTACGTGGAACAGGTTGGGGGACGCTTCGATATTTGAAATGCCGGGCTCCCAGAAGAGGTTGAGCGGGTCGATGTTCTGGATTTCGATATCGCCCAATCCGTTTAGCTTGCGCGGATTCCAGAAGATGCCTTTTACGGAGGTGCCGGATTTTAATTTCTGCCACCAGGCGTTTGAGTAGACGCGTTCGTAGTCGTTTCGGTCGAGCACCACCGGCAGGATGTCGGAGAGCGCCTCGGCGGCCGGTTTATCGTCGGCGGCACGGGGCAGGACGTTTGGCTCGGGATAATTGTCCATAGCGTCGGCGTGTTTGTTTGCGATGGCGTTAAACAGCCATGCCGAGCTTGGGTGGCGTCGGCTTCGGTCGCCTGAAAACGTTTCCCAATGGCGAAGCCGGTACCATTTTTCGTTTTCGATGATGCGCCGGTCAAGGTTTACTTTTCCCTGACGGTAGGTTTCAAGTGTGGTCTGTGCGCGTTTTACGTCGTCAACGGTCAGATTGATCACGTCTTGTGTCATGAGATTCCTCCTATCAAAAATAATGATTGCCTCTCGCTTCACGCGGATTCTCTCGGGAGTGTGTGC
>CALXAM010000023.1 GCA_944386285.1 uncultured Clostridia bacterium
CCTCGATAGTTTTGGGTTAGGTTGGCAGACCTTTTCCTTTACTCTATCGGGGAGTTCTTTTTTTGTCCATAGCTATAAGCTCTTTATCCACTGGCACAGCCAGTGGTTGTTTAAGCAAAACAAAACGCAGCCGATTGATACGGCTGCGTTATACGATGGCGTGCGGCGCTGTGTTCCTTCCCCATAAGGTGATCCAGTGCCGCGCGCTTTTTCTTCTCGCTGACCGCCATTTTAAAACCCGCCGGCTTCCCTTTTTCTTTTTAAGACCGGCAGCCAATCCTGCATCCTTTTTAAGGGGCGGTCTTTCTTGACGAAAAAAATACACCATGATACAATAAAAGAACGAAAAAGAAGAAAAAGAGAGGGGTTTTTTTGATGATTAAACGATTTATGTCCTATTATAAACCGCATCTGCCGCTGTTTATTCTGGATATGTTCTGCGCGCTGATCGCATCGCTGTGCGATCTGTTTTTCCCGACGATCACCGGCGATATGATCGACGTGTATATTCCGAACCGGCAGTTAAAGCTGATGCTCATTTGGGGTGCAGCACTGCTCGGCATCTTTATTTTAAAGGCAATCATGAACTATATCGTCCAATATTACGGACACTGCGTCGGTGTACGGATGCAGGCGGATATGCGCAAGGAAGTGTTCTCGCATATGCAGACCCTGCCGTTTTCGTTCTTCGATACGCATAAGACCGGTGCGATCATGTCGCGGATTGTCAACGACCTGATGGAAATTTCCGAGCTTGCGCATCACGGTCCGGAGAATCTGTTCATCTCAGCGGTAATGTTTATCGGAAGCTTCTGCATTTTAATCGCAATCAATCCGCTTTTGACGATCTGCATTTTCGCGCTGATTCCGATTCTTCTTCTGTTTGCGATTAAGATGCGCAAACGGATGGGGCGTGCGTTTAAACAGACGCGCGTGGAAATCGCAGAGGTCAACGCCGATCTTGAAAACAGCATCGCAGGCATCCGCGTGGCAAAGGCGTTTACAAACGCGTCGCACGAGGAACGCAAATTTGCAAAAAGCAACCGCGCCTTTTTAAAAGCGCGGGAATTTGCGTATCGCACCATGGGCGAGTTCCACTCCGGCATGGGACTGCTCACCGACATTTTAAACCTTGTCGTATTGGTGGGCGGCGGCCTGTGCTGCTTCTATGGACTGATTACCACGGGCGAATTTTTAAAATATATGCTGTACATCAACCTCTTCTTAACCCCGATCCGCCGCATCATCGACTTTATCGAACAGCTCCAAAACGGCATGAGCGGCTTCGAGCGTTACTGCGAGATCATGGACACCAAAAGTGAAGAGGAATCTCCTGACGCGATCGACGTTCCTCATCTTGACGGAAACATCGCGTTCAACGACGTCACATTTACCTATGAAGAAGACGGTGCAGCCGTTTTATCGCACATCAGCCTATCTGTTCCTGCCGGAAAAACGGTTGCGTTTGTCGGTCCGTCGGGCAGCGGCAAAACGACGCTTTGTCATTTGATTCCGCGGTTTTATGAGATTGACGGCGGTGCAATCACAATCGACAACATGGACATCCGTTCCCTCACGAGGGATTCCCTGCGCAGAAACATCGGCATTGTCCAGCAGGACGTATTCCTGTTCACCGGAACCATCCGTGACAACATCGCCTACGGCAATCTGGACGCCTCGGAAGAAGAGATCATCCGTGCGGCAAAACTCGCAAACATCCACGAATTTGTGTGCACCCTGCCGGACGGCTACGATACGTTTATCGGAGAGCGCGGCGTGAAGCTCTCCGGCGGACAAAAACAGCGTCTTTCGATCGCGCGGCTGTTTTTAAAGAACCCGCCGATTCTGATTCTTGATGAGGCGACCTCCGCGCTTGACAACGCAACCGAGCAGATGATTCAGTCCGCGCTCGACACCTTAAGCCAGAACAAAACGACGCTTGTGGTCGCGCACCGGCTGTCAACGATCAAAAATGCCGATCTGATTGTTGTGCTCACCAATAATGGCATCGAAGAAACGGGCACACATGAACAGCTGATGGAAAACCACGGGCTGTACGCACAGCTTTACGAATCCCAGTTCAAGCATCAATAAACGTCGGATTGCCGCACCCGTTTTTGAAACACGAGCACATCCTCCGCCTCCCCGGTATTGCGCAGCGCACCGTTTTTTCGTACCGACGTCTGCACAAAGCCGCAGCGGCAAAGTGTTTTTACGGATGCCTCGTTAGAAGCGAACACCTGCGCTGTAAACCGTCTGATGCGCAGTGCGGACGCCGCCCATTCGGTGACCGCACCGATTGCCTCGGGCATGATGCGCTGTCCCCACAGCGCACGCGAAAGCGCATAGCCGAGCTCCGCGTCCCGCGTGACCGGGTCGATATGGACAAAGCTCACCGAGCCGACCGGCTCTAATGCAAACACGCCGCAATCGTGCGCGGCGGGATCGTCCGGCTTTAACACGATCGCCCAGTGCATCTGCCGGCTGTTTTTGTGACAGAAGCTTTCGAGCACACACCGTGTGATTGCACGGCTGCTGTGTGCCTTTCCGACCATGAAGCGCGCGACCTCAGGGTCAGACGTCCAGTTCTCAAACATCGCCTGTTCATCCTCCATGCAAAACGGACGCAGAATCAGCCGTTTGGTTGTCAGGGTAGGCGTGATTTTCTTCTGTTTGCCAAAACCGCCGGATGAATTTCCATGCGTGCAAAAAAACGGACGCATACGGCATTCCTCACTTTGTTTCATAAAATAACTGCTTTTATTATACCACGGATGCGCCCATGTGCCAACGTCGTGAAAAAGCCGTATGATTCTTTGAAAAAAAGCTTGCAAAAAATGCGGCACTGTGCTATAATATTTTTTGCAAGTTTGGAGGCGTAGCTCAGCTGGTCAGAGCGCACGGTTCACATCCGTGAGGTCGCGGGTTCGAGCCCCTCCGTCTCCACCACACCTGCGGTGTGCATTTCGCGCTCCGCAGGTTTTTTATTTTCCCTGAAAGTTTAGATGCCCGCGCCGAGAATACGAGAAAGCAATCAGGCTTAGCCTGCCTGCGGTGCGCATTTCGCGCTCCGCAGGTTTTTTATTTTACCTTAAAGTTTAGATGCCCGCGCCGAGAATATGAGAAAGTGATCAGACTTCGCCTGCCTGCGGTGCGCATTTCGTGCTCCGGGCTTTTTATTTTCCCTGAAAGTTAAGATGCCCGCGCCGAGAATATGAGAATGCAATCAGACTTCGCCTGCCTGCGGCGCGCATTTCGCGCTCCAGGCTTTTTATTTTCCCTGAAAGTTTAGATGCCCGCGCCGAGAATATGAGAAAGTGATCAGGCTTAGCCTGCGTGCAGGAAAATACACACACATTTTGATATAAAAAACCGTAGCTGTAAAGCCAAGCCAAAGTACAATTCTTTGGGAAGCCAAACAGCTACGGTTTCATATTATTATACACAAAACAAGTGCAAACGTCAACAGCGATTCAAAGAAAATAAAGAAAATTTCTCCTGAAAGCATATTGAACAACACACAACAAACCGATATAATGACGATAAAGATGTTCTGTTTGATGGTGTTTTGTCAGAATTTGAATGCAAACGGCCGCTATCCCTGCTCGATGCGGTGTTAGGATCAAGGGGGGAATTTGTATGCAAGAACCGTTGACCAATCGTGCAAAACTGCTCAAATACGTTTCAGAGATAAAATGTCAGGAAAACAACGGTCAATAATTACGGACTATATCAAACCATACAAGAACAAGCAAAAGCGATGCGGCAAGGTATACGAGGTCATCAAGGACTGCAAGACACTAAAAGAAGCAATGGAAGCAATTCGGAAGGCGTTCGGAGAACCGCTGACGGACGTAAAACCTCATTCTCTGTAGAATATCATTCAAATGAAATGAATTTGCTCTGTTGAAATCGTCGAACCATCGAGCGCTTTACACTCCGCGCAATTTTTCTCATAGGACGCTCCCCCACAGGAAAGTGAACGCGGCAGCCCATATTGGATCGGAGGAATATGATGCAAACGAAAATACAGCGACTCATTGATTTTCTGCTCACATACGCCAATCCTTCCATTAAGCTGCGTGTCAAACAGGAAGTTCTTTCCTGTATCACCCCCAAAGAAGAAGCGGAACTTCAATCGCAGATTCGAAAAGAGCCGATCTATCAGCTGATTGCAAACGCGCAAAAAGAAAACGGATGGATTGGAAACGGATTTCATGGGCCAAACAAACATGCGGGGCCCTATGAAAATCAAGAAATCGGCATCAAATATCTCGCGGAAAAAGCTGTCGGAAAAACAGATCCTGTGTTAAAGCGTGCGATGGAAGCATTCGTGACGACCGATCTCACCGACCCTTGCTATCAAACGAAAGGAAAATATTTTGACGAATTTCGTTATCCGGCAAATGGTCAGAACCTGATTCGCTGTGCGTGTATCGCACGAGCCGGTTACGACGATCAAATCGACATCACACCGCAAATGAAACTTTCCCTTGATTCGTTTCAGCGCGTGTTAGAGGTTGATTCGATTTTAGATGTCACATATACCAGAAAGGTCAAGCCAAGCCGAAGCAATCCGAGCGGTATTTTTTCGTTTTTTCATGAATACGAAAAGTGGCCTTGCCGGTATCATCTCGATATTTTGGCACATACGGATACATGGAAAACGCCGGAAAATCAAAAAATGCTGGCGGATTCGATGATCAAGATGATGAAAACGGATCGCCCGGAACTCATCAATAAGACCGCAAATTCCTGGGTGTCCTATCCGCTCGGCACACTCGGATGTTTTCCGTCGCAGGGGCTTGCCATCAAGCAAACCTGCCTCTCCCCCTCTCCGATCACGATTGATAACGGCAAAGTACCAAAGTATCATTTGGAATACATCGAATGGTTTGCAAGGTGCGGTATCGTACCATATATCCCCGTGTTAAAAGAAGCGGTGGATGAACTGGCAAATGCCATTGACGAAAACGGAATTTGCAGAATTTCCGTATTAGAAGAGGTACTAAAAGGAATCGGAACGTACGGCGGACAGCAGCTTGAAACCGATTGGAAATCACCCGTGAGAAAATTATGTGATATCGGATTCCGCGTATTGCTCATTTTGCATCATGCAAAGCAATAAGGAATCGGACATCTGCGCTTTCTCAAAAACGAAAGCACCCAAGGGATTGTCCTGCTATAAAATTCGTTGTATAATAAAAGAAAACGCTCTGATTGAAAGGAAGGATTCCTATGCGCAAAAATTTCGGAACAAAATCATGGTTTTATCCGCTGCCGGTACTGATTATCGGAACATACGGCGAAGACGGTACGCCCGACGCCATGAACGCCGCATGGGGCGGACTGTATGACGACGACAAAGTGGTGATCTGTTTGAGCGCGGGTCACAAAACGACCGCGAATATCAAACAGACCGGTGCGTTCACTTTAAGCTTTGCCGACGCCGATCACGTCGCAGAGGCCGATTATGTGGGAATGGTTTCCGGCAATACCGAACCGAACAAGGTCATGAAAGCCGGTTTCCACACCACCAAAAGTTCGTTTGTCAACGCGCCGCTCATTGACGAGCTGCCGGTTGCGCTCGAATGCGAGCTGATCAAAGTGAACGAAGACGGCAATGTCATCGGCAAGATTGTAAACATCAGCATTGACGAACGTGTGCTGAATGAATCGGGCAATCTCGATCTGAACGTGTTCCGTCCGATCTCCTTTGAACCGGCAAACAACGGCTATCATGTACTGGGCGAGCGGGTCGGCAGCGCATTCAAAGACGGCAGCCGTTTAAAATAACCGCACACTTTCCGGCGCAAATCAAAACCACTAGTAAACTAGTGGTTTGCTCAGACCCCAGAGGGGTCAGTACTTGCTGACCCCTGGAAGGGGTACTGAGAGTTTGTCATCGCATCACTACTACAGGCAGCCGCTGAAAGCGGCT
>CALXAM010000024.1 GCA_944386285.1 uncultured Clostridia bacterium
ATTTTCTTCTGAGGAAATTACATCCATTTATGTTGCCTTACTACTAGTTTCCACCAATTTATTTGCCAAGGCTTTTTTATTTACCCCTGGTAGAACCAGGGGTTTTGTTAAGCCTAAAGGCAACAACGAAAAAAGCGTGTATGCAAATGCATACACGCTTTTTCTTTCGATTTGATTCGTTTCGATCACAAAGATTGTCCGCAAAGCAGCTGTGCCAATGCATCGGCATCTTCCGCCAATGCAACTGCACCGTTTTCCAAAAGCTCCTCTTTTGTACCGTAGCCATAAAGTACACCGATACAATCCACGCCAGCCTCTTTCGCGCCAATGCAGTCAAACCGTGTATCTCCAAGCAGCACACAGTCGGACGGTGCACAATGACATTGCTCTGCCGCACGCTTAATGATATACGTCTTATGGGCGGACGTATCCGCATAGTCCGCACCGCAGATCACATCAAATAAATCATAAATTTCGAGTTTTTTTAAAATTTCAACAGCAAATACTTCCGGTTTTTTTGTTGCCAAAGCGATCGTTTTTCCTTGACTGCGCAATAACGCAATCAGTCGATCAAGACCTCTATACAGTGTGCACTCAAACATTCCCTGTGCTTTATAATACGTACGAAACAAGGTAATCGCCGTCTGTACCAGAGGTTCGTCAAATCCGCAGACCTCGCGAAACGACGTTCCAATCGAAGGTCCGATAAACCGGTCTTTTGTTTCATCAGAAAGCATTGGTTTATGAAGCGCTTCCATCGTATAATCAATCGCATGAAAAATGCCCGGCTTAGAATCGATCAATGTTCCGTCTAAGTCAAACAATACAGCCTGCTTTTCTTTCTTCATTCTGTTTCTCCTTTTATTTTTCTCAGTATAGTATGTTCTGTTACGGGTTATTATATCACATGACACATCAAATGAACAGGGAAATGAATGAAACGCCTAAAAAGAACCGATACTAACGCTAATGATTCAAATAAAAGGAGTTATGATCTATGCGCGAGCCAAAACGCAGCACGCAAGTTTTTCTCATCTCGTTCTGTGTCACACTCGTCACACTGGGAACGGTCTTTGTCCTGTTGCTGCTCATTTGGCTGCCGCTCACACGTGAACAGGAAAAAGAACTACCTGCCGCACAACCACTTGTTGCCACAGAAGAAGAGGCATTATCCTTACTGTTTATCAGTTGTCCTACTATTTCCGATCCGCCAAATTTTTTAGCGATTTTTTCTTATGAACCCCAACGAAAACAATTTTCAACCGTCTTACTCTCCCCTTATCTGCTATGCACCTCACTCGAACGCACAGATACACTCGCCGGTCACTATGCATATGGCGGTATTCTCGGTCTGCGTCGCGCGGTTGCTGAACTCACCGGCATTGAAACCGATCGTTATCTGCGCACCGATCAAGAAGGACTATGCACCATAATTGATTCATGCGGCGGCGTAGCCTGTACAATCACCTCATCCTTTTCTATTGGAGAAGAGCAGTTTTATCCGGGCGAACAGCAGCTTTCCGGGCGGAAATTGTATGCTTTACTCACACAGCCTGACACAGATGGACTTCCCGATTTGACAGCGCAAACGGAATGGGTAGAACGTATGCTCCCAAGCAGCATTGACTCCATAAAACATTCGTACGACTCCTTTTTTTCGATGCTTTTTTCATCCTGTGAAACGACTGTAACACGCTATGATATTACACTGAGACAGTCTTATTTTACCGGCGGTACATTTACCGTTTGTGACCCTATTGCGATAGACGGCGAGCACCATGCGGATATCATGGCGGTTTATCCCGATGAATCCGCACTGTCAGCTGCCAAAAAATTATTATCTTCTGAATAACACACAAGGGCGTCCGCTTATCAAACGGACGCCCTTAAGATATGATGAAAGGCAAAACGCGAATATTCTGTTTTACGGAAGATATCTCGCCGGGTTCACATGGGAGCCGTTGATGCGAACTTCAAAATGAAGATGCGGTCCCGTTGAATATCCGGTACTTCCAATGTTTGCAATATACTGTCCCTGTGTTACCGTTTGTCCAGTGGAAACTGCAAGTTTGGAGCAATGTGCATACACAGTTGTGACTGATCCGCTTTGAATAAATACAACATAACCATAAGACGGTTTCCACCCAGCATAGGTAACAGTACCCGAATGTGCTGCAACAATCGTTTTTCCATATGCACCGCCATAATAACAAATGTCGATCGCTTTATGATTTCTCGATCCACCGTATGGCGACGAAATATATCGTCCGGAACCGGAAGTCGGCCAGATCAGACCATATTTTGAAGGATTTCCGCCTCCCGACGTCGTCGGCAGCGATGCTGTACCGCGCAAAATCACTTCGTTTACCGGCTGTGCTGTGACTTCTGAGGAAAGAATCTCACGTCCGATTTCCACACCATCTACATAAGAAACATCGGCTGTAATTGATCTTGTTCCGTTTTGTCCGCTTGTCTTCGTCTGTTTTTGTCCTTTATAAAGCGACGAGGTGTCGATATACTCTGTAGAATACGAAATCGTTTCCTCATAGGTAATCGTCACAATTCGCTTCACCGGCAGATAGCTTTCCGATTTGTTAATCAGCACGCTTCTGCCCACAGGACAATTTGTAAGAATATCCGGATTGAGCGCAACAAGCTCATTCAATGTCACGTCATTTTTCTCTGCGATAGAGAGCGGTGCATCGCCTTCTTGTACGGTATAATACCGATCCACTTGTGTATTGGAATCAATCAGTGCGATCAGATCTTCTTCGCTTACAACATTGCTCTTAAAATAAAGGCCTTCTTCCATTTCGACCGTTTTGGTAAATTCCACACGATCGGTTTCCGATTGTTTTGCCGCTGCAAGCTTGCTGTCTAAGTGTTCTTTTACCGCAGAGATGTCCTTTACCGCACCAACAAACTTTCCATCAATCACCAAACCGGTCGCTTCGACAACATCGGTACCGGATGCACTGATGATGGTATCTGTCAGTTCTGCACTGGTCATCAACGTACCGGTAGGAACAATCGCCAGTGTAAAACGCGGATGATAGGAAAGCTCTTGATCATCTGACTGATACACAAGACGTGACTGAATCTTCGCCTCTGTTTCCTGGAAAACAGATTCATCTTGAATATAGCCGATATGCTGTCCGTTATATTCTACACCAATCGCAAAATTGAGAGAAAAGGCATACTGAACAATAAATACAAATACAACTGCCGAAACCGCTGGTACAATATAATTCAGTGCCTTAAAGACCAAATTTACATGGCGGCGAGCCGCATGACAAAATGCGGCACCCGCAGAAAATACACGTAACGGAACCGATTTCTCAGGATACTGCCGGTAACCGCTGCGCAGCACATTATACATTGAACGGAAAAACCGACGTACACCATAGACACTTTTAAGCCATTTTTGATACAAAGAAGATTCCCGTTTACGAATTTTTAAAAGAAAATGTTTAACTGCAATCACCGGGGTACGAAGAAACTTGCGATAAAAAGCCTTTGCCGCTTTTGACACAAGCGCAAAAAAAGACAGAAAGAATGTACCGACTGCAATAATACTATTTAAAAAGCGTGCTGACAGTGTTTCCACGACTTCTGTCAGCCCTTTTTGGACTTCGTTTTTCATACTCGAACGCTCCTGGATATTTAAAATCTTTGCTCGATCGAATTGTTACATTTTGTAACCTCTTTGTAACCATTATATCATCATTTTTGATTTTTGCAACCCCTTGCGGGCAGTTTTCCATTGCTTTTTTGTAAATTCACGTTTTTTCCGCAGAATTAAACAAAACCGTTGTGTTTTACAAAGCTTTTGTATTATAATGAAGCAGAACACAAAAACGAGGGGTTCATTATGATAAAAACAGAAGGTTACATTCATTCCTATGAAAGCTTTGGTGCAGTGGACGGTCCCGGTGTGCGATTTGTCGTATTTTTTTCGGGTTGTCCACTTCGATGTTTATACTGCCATAATCCGGATACATGGATTCAAACAGACGGAAAAAAAGTTTCTGCCGATACTGTTTTTTCAACGATCTGCGGATATAAAAACTTTATTAAAAACGGTGGTGTGACCATTTCCGGCGGTGAACCGCTCATGCAGCCGGATTTCTGTGCTGCAATTCTCACTCGCTGCAAGCAAGCCGGATTCCACACAGCGATTGATACATCCGGTGCGGTTCCGCTCACACAATGCCGTCATGCAGTAGATGCCGCCGATCTCATTCTTTTGGATATCAAGGATATTGACAAACAGGACTGCAAAACACTTACCGGTCAAACGAATGAGCAGGCATTTGCGCTTCTCTCCTATTGTGAAGAAACAAAAAAATCCGTTTGGATTCGTCACGTTTTACTACCCGGTTACACATTATCGGATGAGAAGCTTCATAAAATGGGAAAAGCGCTTGCGCCGTTTTCCTGTATCGAACGGGTGGAATTAAATCCATTTCACAAAATGGGCGAATACAAATGGGAAACCGTTGATCGCCCTTATACGCTTACGGACGTGGCGTCCCCATCTGAACAAGATGTTTTGCACGCAAAGGAGGTTTTACGCGCTTATGGTCTACCGCTTTAAACGAATCGTTTTTTATTGTCTGTCTCTCACCTTATCCGCCGCACTATTAGCAGGATGCACAGAGGTTTCTTCCACTTCTACACCGGAATCCTCCGGTTTAACCGAAGAGTCCTCGATATTAGAGTCCTCTGAAGAACCGGAAGAAACGCTGCCGGCCGGGAATTTATCAGACTGGAATTTGATCCTTTTAAATCCTGAGGCAGAAAATAAGATTGATGAAGATCTTTCCCTGTCCTTCGAAACGTTTGACGGTCAAAAAATCGATGAACGCATCGCGGAAAGCTACCGTCAAATGGTCACCGACGCAGAAGCGGATGGGATTCATCTGTTTTTACGTTCGGGATACCGTCCGGTATCGTTACAAAAAACGTATTATGAAAGCAATATCAAAAATTACATGCAGCAGGGAATGACCCGCGAAGAGGCAGAAGAAAAAACACGCGAATATTACACCGAACCGGGTCACAGCGAACATCACAGCGGGTTGGCACTCGACATTTTAACCGAGGAATATCAGCGTGACGTGTATACGCTCGACGATCGGTTTGCGCAGACAGACGGCTATGCATGGCTCGTTGAACACTGCACGGACTATGGATTCATTTTGCGTTATCCGGAAGATAAAACCCAAATTACACAGATCAACTATGAACCGTGGCATTATCGTTATGTCGGGAAGGAGCATGCGGCTTATATGAAAGAACACGGCCTTTGTCTGGAAGAATATATCACTTTACTTCGTGAGGCCGGAAGATGAGCGCACAGATCAACGATATCCTGTTTCAGCCGGTACGCTATGATTCGCAGGCGTACCGCGAAATGCTCTCCTTCCGAAACAAACACATGCGTGTACCACTTGGGCTATCTTTGTTTGACGAAGATCTTTCCCGCGAGGTGTTTGATCATCATATTGGCGTATATCGTCATAAAACACTGATTGGCGGTTGCATCATTACACCGGAAACAGACACAACTGCACGAATGCGGCAAGTTGTCATTGCACCGAATGAACGCGGCAAAGGTATTGGTCATCAAATGATGCTCTATGCAGAAGAACAAGCACGCATGCTGGGATTTTCACTGCTCGTTCTTGATTCGCGCATGACTGCCGTTCACTTTTATGAGATGCTCGGCTACCAAAAAGTCGGCGAACCGTTTATGGAAGTAGGACTTCCTCACTTCCGCATGGAAAAACAAATCAGTACATAAAAAAGCGCTGCAGATGCAGCGCTTTTTTTCTGTTTAAATGACGATTCCGCCGTTTGGTGCAATCACCTGACCGGTTAAGAAGCTCGCATGTTCGCCCGCTAAAAACAGCATCACACCGGCTACCTCATGCGGGGAACCGATCCGGGCAAGCGGCGTTTCTTCACACAGTGCCATACGGTCTTCTTCTGTCAGCTCCGCATTCATATCCGTATCAATCACGCCAGGAGCCACACAGTTGACTGTGATTCCGGAAAGTCCCACTTCTTTCGCGAGTGCTTTCGTAAGTCCGATCACCGCAGCCTTAGACGCAGAATATGCGACTTCACATGATGCACCTGTCTGCCCCCACATGGAAGACACATTGATAATTCGTCCACTCTGCCGCCGAATCATCTGCGGCAGCACGGCTTTGCACGCATAATACGTTCCGGTGACATTCGTCTGAAACACCCGCTTCCATTCCGCAGCAGTTGTTTCTGTAAAAAGCTTGATTAACGCGATTCCCGCATTATTGATCAGCACATCAATTTTTCCAAACGTACTTGTCATCTGCTCTACCGCTGCGTCAACGGAGGACTCACATTCCACATCGCAAAAAAACGCTTCCATGCCTGGATGATTCTTTTTCAGTATGTCTGCCTGCTCTTTTGATGATTTATATGTAATCCCTACCTGATACCCATTTTCATAAAAAAGAGAAGCTGCTGCCGCGCCAATTCCACGCGAACCGCCTATAATCAAAACCGTTTGCTGTGGCACCTATTTTCCCCATTTCGTTTTTCTTCATTGTATCACGGCAGCAGTCTCTTCGTCAAATCAATAGAATGTTTCGCGCAGCTTCGGTTTTTGAATTTCGGTTACAGCATTGTGCTTTGACAAATTTATCGTGACACTGTAAGAGGAATCTATTTGTGTCTGTGTGTCAGTCAGAATCGTCTGCTCCTCATATGCCGTCAGCTGCCCTTCTGTATTGACTGTAAGCGTAATGGTCTGTTCTTTGACTGCAATTTGCGATGTTTCATCAGCATACTGCTTTTTCGTCATTTTTTCCGCATCCATAAACAGGGTGTAGACACTTCCGCTTTCGTCCACCTGTTTTTGAATTTCACGAATTTCGCCGCGCTCATACTGTGTTGACAACATCCGCAAATATGGATGCAATTCGGTGTCTGTGTACGGCTCACGCGAAAGAGACTGCCATCCCTGCCCAATCATCCACTGCTCTACACTGCTGCCATCTGAATATTCACAGAATACCACCTGGTCATTTTGGTCAAGCTGTGTCTGACAATACGAAAGCGCACCTGATTCTTTTCGCATAAACACAAACGTACCGGTATATGCCCCACTTCCTTGAGACTCTTCATACTGTACCGAAAGCGCAAATTCGCCTCCTGTAAGCGACTGTACGCCAGAAAGTACGGTGTCTACCTCTTCATAAAGCGCAGCATCCGCGCCGCCGCATCCAGTGAATAAAACTGCCACTACCAACAGCATTGCTGTCAGCATTCCGATTCGTTTCATATCCGTTCTCCTTTCCGAAGATAAGCTGTTTTACTTATATGCACCGTTTATATACTTCATGCCGTGCATACACACAAACATTTTGCCGATACTACCTATAAAAAGGAAAAGGAGTGCTGACATGAATCTTTCTCCCACACAGTATGAAGCGCTTGTAAAACGTGCAAGTCCTAAATCGAAAGCACCGAAAACAATTTTATGTGCCTTTTTGATCGGCGGTGGAATCTGTGTCATCGGACAGCTTTTGCGTTCATGGTTTTTGTCCTCAAATATCAGTGAAACACATACCGCTACGTTAGTCGCTGCATCTTTAATCCTGTTGTCCGCGCTGTTGACTGGACTGGGCGTCTACGATAATCTCGCCAAATACGCCGGCGCAGGTACGCTCGTTCCAATCACCGGATTTGCAAACGCCGTTGTTTCTCCTGCACTTGAGTTTAAGTCCGAAGGATTCATCTTAGGGCTGGGCGCAAAAATTTTCATCATTGCAGGACCGGTCATTGCATATGGTACGATCGCTTCCGTCATTTATGGGGTCATTTACTGGCTGTTCACCGCAGCGTTTTAACAAAGGAGTGAAGATGAAATGAAACAAATAGAACGTGGCATCTTTACCTTTGAAGCGCCGCCTTCTATCAACGCTTTTTCAGCCGTTGTGGGTAAAAAAGAGGGCGAAGGTCCGCTTGGGAATTACTTCGATCACATTTTTACAGATACAAAATTAGGACAAGATACATGGGAGCAAGCAGAAAGTCAGCTGCAAACAGAGGCCGTAAACCGAACGCTCAAAAAGGCAAATTGTGCGCCGGAAGACGTATCGCTTTTATTTGCAGGTGATTTACTAAACCAGTGCATCGGTTCCACATACGGATTGCGGGATTTAGGCATTCCTTTGTTTGGCTTATACGGTGCCTGCTCCACCATGGCAGAATCATTGGCGCTTGCTTCTCTGATGACCGCATCCGGTGCTGTTTCGCGGACGCTTGCCGTAACGTCTTCTCATTTTTGCTCCGCAGAGCGGCAATTTCGTTTTCCGCTCGAATACGGAGGCGTACGCACCCCAACCGCCCAATGGACAGTAACCGGAGCAGGTGCAGCGCTTATATGCGCCGAAGGCAACGGCCCTTATGTGGCGGCAGTCGCAGTTGGACGGATTCAGGATCTCGGGATAACCGATGTCAACAATATGGGCGCTGCAATGGCTCCTGCCGCTGCTGACACGATCAAACGGTTCCTTTCCGCAACGAAAACAGCACCTGACGATTATGATTTAATTTTAACCGGTGATCTTGGTTTTATTGGCTCTTCCTTGTTATGCGAGCTTTTACGTATGGATCAATTTCACATTGAGCAAGTACACAATGACTGTGGCAAAATGATCTTTAACCGAGAAACACAGGATGTACACGGCGGTGGTTCCGGCTGCGGATGCAGCGCATCGGTACTCTGTTCCTATATTTTAAGCGGATTGAGAAGCAAACGGCTTCATCGTGTGCTGTTTGCGGCAACCGGTGCACTGATGTCGACGACAAGCATCCAGCAAGGAGAATCGATCCCCGGTATTTCACATGCTGTTTTGCTGACTGCATCAAAGGAGGATATTCCATGGAATTACTGATGGACTGCATCAAAGCATTTCTCGTCGGAGGGTTATTATGCGCGATTGGACAAATTCTCATTGATTATACAAAGCTGACTCCAGCACGCATCCTCGTATCCTTTGTCGTTTCAGGCGTCATTTTAGGAGGAATTGGGGTCTATGAGCCGCTTGTCAAATTTGCAGGCGCAGGTGCAACCGTCCCGCTCACCGGATTCGGCTATTCTCTTGCAAACGGCGTAAGAGAAGCGGTCGACAAAGAAGGCCTCATCGGCGCGCTGACCGGCGGACTATGTGCTTCAAGCGGCGGGATTACGGCAGCAATGTTATTAGCGATTCTTGTCGCGCTATTTTTCCATTCCCACGATAAATCATAAAAAGAAGGCCTCGTTTGCAAAAGCAAACGAGGCCTTTTCACATCATCTGTGCACGAATTTCCGCTTCATGCTCTTGGCAAAAGGAAAATCCTGTTTTCATAAATTCGCGGATCGACATGCTTTGATACCATTCACCAAGTGTCTGCAAAATCGGTACCCCCGCAATCTGCATCGTATAAAAGCATTCATACGCACTGCCCTCGTTTTGTGAATACGGGTCGAGCGCGTACAGCCGCTTGTCCCCTTTTAAAATCGGATCAACCACCATCTCACTGAAAATCCACGGAAGATGCGGCGTTTCATACTGCTCGGGTGAATCCTCGTCGAACACCTCTGCCCAGACATCAAACCAGAGAAAATGCGTGATCTCATGCAATGCCATGCCAAGCGCACCGGACGGGCTGTTTTTGAAAAACACGTCAAACGAATGTGCCGAAAGATATCGCGGACAAATCGGATTCAGTGTGATACTTGCCTCCATATCGTCAAATCGGCCGGTTAAGTCAAGCGAAAAAATCTCTGAAAATGCGGTTTGAATCTCCGCTTCATGTGCATCCCAATGCGCCTGATAAAGCACCTGTTTTTGCGTAATTTCCGGTTCCTGCGATGTGTATTCCACTGTCATCACCTCAGTCAGATGACGCTGCCGCTCCGCTTTCGTTCCGAAAAACAGCTTTTCCCGGTCAAGCTGCGGATAAAACACCAAAAACATTTCTGCCCAGTTTGCCTGCCCCGGCTCCGCAAAAAACTGCGCCATACTTTCAATACTGTATGCGACGCCGGGTGTTTTGTATGTGAGTTTCATAGATACACTTCTTTTCTATTATGCTTCCTCTTCTTTTGAAAAACGGCTGTTAAATCGGCCGAGTGCCCATGCAAACAACACGCCGCAGACAAGGCAGACAATGTTTATCACACACGTCACTGGTGAGGAAACAAAGCTCTGATACGGCAGGATCATAAGCGTCGATGCAATGACAATGCCGATAATCGCATGAAATGCAAACGAATAGTAACGCTCAAATAGATGGTTGACTGCTTTTGAGAGAAGTGCAATCGTAATAAGTGCACCTACACCCGCAACGGCAATCACACCAAAGTCAAAGCCGCCAAGCGCTGCGACAAACGGCGTATACAGTCCCATCGGCATGAGCAGCGTCGAAAAACTCATACCCGGTACGATGATGCTCAATGCCAAGCAGACACCGCAGAATAAATACCAGCCAATATTCGGTACAATTTGTACTTCAAATGCACGCAGACCGTTCAGCAATGCAAGCAGAAAAGCGCCTGCAACGCAAAGCGAAATCCACGATCCTTTCGAACGTCTTTTTTGACCGGCTTCTTTAAACAAATCGGGAAGCATCCCGATGATCATGCCTGCAAATGCGCAAACCGATGCTTCCGGATATGTTTCTAAGAAAAACGCAAGCAATTTTGCAATGCCCAAAAATCCGACTGCCACACCAATGAGTACGGGCAGCAGCGGCGGTACATGGGTGCGAAACCGACGAATTGGATTTGACAAAAGTTCCATTACCGGCTTATAAATCCCGAACACAACGCAGAGGATACCGCCTGAAATGCCCGGCAGCACCGCACCCACACCGATCAGCGCGCCCTGTACGATTCGAAGCAGCCAAAAAGCCATCTTATTTGTTGGATGTTTTGATTCCATATTGATCTCCTTCATTGATCCTTTTACACCGATAAACAAAAAAGATTCAAACCGCAAATGTGTCTGAATCTTTTTTGAAAAAGCCAATATAATTCGATTAACGTTTGGAGAACTGCGGAGCACGGCGAGCTGCTTTGAGGCCGTATTTTTTACGCTCTTTCATTCTCGGGTCACGAGTGAGGAAACCTGCTTTTTTGAGCATCGGGCGCAGTTCCTCGCTGTACTGCAGCAATGCACGGGACAGGCCGTGACGGATTGCACCAGCCTGGCCGGTTACGCCGCCGCCTGCAACGGTGCAGACGATATCAAATTTGCCAACGGTTTCGGTCAGCTCGAGCGGCTGATTTACAATGAGTTTAAGTGTCTCAAGGCCGAAATAATCGTCAATGTCTCTGCCGTTGATGGTGATTTTGCCTTCGCCGGCATATACGCGAACTCTTGCAACAGAGCTTTTTCTTCTTCCGGTGCCATAGAAATATGGACGAGATTCGTACATCTGAATTGCCTCCTAATGTTATTTTAAAAGTTCAAAAATTAAAACGGGGAAACTTCCGGTTTCTGTGCAGCATGGCTGTGATCAGCACCAGCGTATACACGCAGGCGGCGCAGCTGTGTTCTGCCCAAAACGCTATCCGGCAGCATGCCTTTGATTGCCAGAGTCATTGCTTTTTCCGGATTGTTTTTCATCATGTCGGAAGCGGAGACAACTTTCATATTGCCGATCCAGCCGGTGTGATGATAATATTTTTTGTTACGAAGTTTGTTGCCGGTGAGCACTGCTTTTGCAGCATTGACAACGATGACGTGGTCGCCGCAGTCAACGTTCGGGGTAAAATCCGGTTTATGTTTGCCGCGCAGCAAAACAGCGGCTTTCACAGCAAGACGGCCCAGCGGCACATCAGTTGCATCGAGGACATACCATTTCCGGCTTGTCTGTGCTTTTGCCATTGTAGTAGACATAATAGGAACCTCCAATATTTATTCAGCATGCTCCCTATTATATCGGCATCCGCCCTCCTTGTCAAGAACAAAAAGTCCGTTTTTTTAATTTACACACCTCATTCTCTCGATTTCTCTTTAAAATGCTCCAAAACGCTCTGTTTCTCATTCTTTGTTTCATTTTCTGTTTTGATAAAAAAAGCCCGTCAAAACGGGCTTTTTCTCGTATAATCCACCGAAAGCCGTTCAGCTTTCTGCGGCGTCAATCGCTTTCATCACAGCATTACGGAAGCCGTTTTCTTCGAGGGCGGCAACCCCCTTAATGGTCGTTCCTCCCGGCGAGCAGACGGCATCCTTCATTGCACCCGGATGCGCACCAGTAGACAACTGTAATTTACCGGTGCCAACGATCATCTGTGCCGCCAACCGATATGCTGTTTGGCGAGCAACACCATGTTTCACTGCTGCATCCGCAAGCGCCTCCATGTACATTGCGGTATACGCTGGTGCACAGCCGCTCAATGTTCCTGCAATCGAGAGATGGTCGGAATCGACCGGCTCAATCAGTGCAATCGCTGAAAACAGATTGCAGAATGCGTTCCACTCGTCCTCTGTAAGTGAATGCTTCTGCTCACACACAAAGATACCCTCGCAGACCGATACCGGTGTATTCGGAATGGTACTGATATGATGCGTTCCCGGTAAAAGCACCTGCTCATACCACGCAAACGGCCGTCCTGCCGCAATCGACACGACGATTTTTGTAAAAAGCAGTTCTTTGATTGGTTCGACAACCGCCTCAATTTGATAGGGCTTTACTGCAATCACCACCATATCTGCCTGCTCTGCCACTGCTTTTGCCGATTCTTCGGCATGAACGCCAAACGACGCAGCGTTTGTTTTCAGTTTTTCGTAATGTGCGGCGCACGCAAAGATTTCGTCCGGTGAAACAGCGTTGGCTGCAATCAGTCCCTGCACAATCGCCTGCGCCATGTTGCCAAATCCGATAAATCCAATTTTCATACGATTCTAAACTCCTTTCTTCACACCATCTGCGACGTCATCTTTCGTACAGTGTCTAAAAATTCCTGTTCTGCTGCCGTAAACAAATGACGCGGACGATAAACGATGAGATCCTTATTCATTTTATCTGCCATCGGACATTCCTTCATCACCAGTCCGTGTTCGCTCAAAAAATCAAACGGAACCGGAGATACCCACATATAACTTCCTGAAAGATTTTGTAAAAGCGAAAGCTGGCTGCCGCGATCATACACATAGATGCGCTTCTTCTTTCCTTTTAATACAGCCTCACGGTTGATCTGAGAAAAAGAGAGCGACGGCACTTGAATATCCCCATGAACAATTTCCGGGTAACCATCCAGTGCATGATAAGGAATTTCAGCCGCATGCGCAAGCGGGTGCGTATTCGCCATCAGCAGACACATCCGAAATTCCCACAGGGTAGAAAACTCCAGCTTAAGACTCTTTAAATAGGAAAAGAAGTAATCCTCATGCGCATTCTGCACACGAATAATGCCAAACGCGGATTCTCCTCCTGCGACATCGCTAATTGCTGTCATCGCATTGGTCTCTTTAAAATGAACCTCCAACGCGGCATCAGACGGAGCACGATTCAAAAAGGAAGTGAATGCCTCCGCAATATATGTTGCACGTGGTACACTGACGGCCATCTGAAATGATTCTTGCCCGTCCGACTTATAAAGCGATTCAAGCTCGTCCATCTGAGAAAGGATCGTGCGCGCATAAGAGAGAAACTGTTCTCCCATCGGTGTCGGTTCTACCCCATGAGCTGTTCGCTTAAAAATTGTGATACGAATTTCGTTCTCCAAATCTTTGACTGCCTTACTCAAGTTCGGCTGTCCCATAAATAGATTTTTTGCGGCTTTTGAAATCGATCCGGTACGTTCAATTTCTACTACATAGCGAAGCTGCTGCAGATTCAACACGCCGCCTCCTTCCATATGTTATTCTTTTGATTGATATCAGTTATCACAATTATACATTACCCACTTTTTAAAAACAATGATAAAATAAAAGTGTGAAAAGATTCACAATCTTTCTTATTATTTATTTAAGGTTTTTTCTTCATAAAGGAGGATTTTTATGGCTCGTTTTACATTACCCCGTGATATTTATTTTGGTCGCGGAACACTCGACACATTAAAAACGCTTTCTGGCAAGCGTGCAGTTGTTGTCGTAGGTGGCGGTTCAATGAAGCGTTTCGGCTTTTTGGATCGTGTCCTCAATAATTTAAAGGAAGCGGGAATCGAGACAAAGCTGTTTGAAGGTGTAGAGCCCGATCCGTCCATTGAAACCGTACTGCGTGGTGCTGCAGTCATGCGCGAATTTGAACCGGACTGGATCGTCGCAATCGGCGGTGGTTCTCCGATCGATGCAGCCAAAGCAATGTGGGTATTTTATGAATACCCAGACACGAAGTTTGAAGATTTAATTACACCGTTTGCGTTCCCGACATTGCGTCAAAAAGCTAGATTCTTAGCAATTCCGTCTACATCGGGCACCGCAACGGAAGTCACTGCATTCTCGGTCATTACCGATTACCACAAAGGTATTAAATATCCGTTGGCTGACTTTAATATCACGCCGGATGTTGCGATCGTAGATCCGGATCTTGCAGAAACGATGCCGAAAAAGCTCACCGCATATACCGGCATGGATGCGCTCACACATGCAATTGAAGCATATGTATCGACTGCACATTCGCCGTTTACCGATCCGCTTGCGCTCAAAGCAATTCAGATGATCGTTGCGTCCCTTGCTGATTCATATGAAGGCGATCACGACGCACGTGAGACGATGCACTACGCACAGTGCCTGGCTGGCATGGCATTTTCAAACGCATTGCTCGGCATCGTCCATTCCATGGCGCACAAAACGGGCGCGGCTTATGAAAATGGTCATATCGTCCATGGCTGTGCAAATGCAATGTATCTGCCGAAAGTCATTCGCTATAACGCGAAAAACGAAGAAGCAGCTGCACGGTATGCTGATATCGCAGCTGCACTTGGCTTGGAACGTCCTACTGTTTTGGAGCAGGTTGAAGGATTGTGCGAACTGATCGAAGACTATAACCGCAGACTGAATATTCCGTCCTGTATTAAAAATTACGAAAACGGTATGGTACCGGAAGAGGAATTCAAAGCAAAACTGCATGATGTGGCTGCACTTGCAATCAGTGATGCGTGCACCGGTTCCAACCCGCGGATTCCGTCACAGGAGGACATGGAGCGTCTTTTGTCCGCGTGCTACTACGATCTGCCTGTCGATTTTTAAAAAAATGCAGGATTTCACGTTTGTTTTTGCAAAAAACGCTTTACAAACCCCTGCTTACACGGCATAATATAATAAGGGACGGTGTATACCGCCCCTTATTATTCATTTACTCTGAATTTTATGAAAGAAATACGGTGAAACATCATGTATACGATTGTAAAAAAAGAATCGCTGAATCCAACTGTCACCCGCATGGTGATTGACGCTCCGTTGATTGCCAAAAAGGCAGAACCGGGACAGTTTGTTATTCTCCGTGTCGATGCGGAAGGAGAACGCATTCCGCTGACCGTTGCGGACTTCGATCGTGAAGCCGGAACTGTCACGATCATTTTCCAGATTGTTGGTGCAACAACTGAAAAATTGAATCATTTAAATGAAGGCGACAGTCTCCACGATTTTGTTGGTCCTCTGGGCACTGCTTCTCATGTGGAAGGACTGAAAAAAGTGGCAGTCATTGGCGGCGGCGTCGGTTGTGCGATCGCGTATCCGGTTGCAAAGAAATTGCACCAATTAGGTGCTGAGGTTCACTCCGTTGTCGGCTTCCGGAACAAAGATCTTGTCATTTTGGAAGACGACTTCCGCGCAGTAAGTGACCGCTATGTGCTCATGACAGACGACGGCTCGTATGGCGACAAAGGACTTGTCACGGATGCGCTCAAAGCACTGATTGAGAGCGGCGAACAATACGACGAAGTCATTGCAATCGGACCGCTGATCATGATGAAATTCGTCTGCAAACTGACGAAAGAATATAATATTAAGACGGTTGTCAGCATGAACCCGATTATGATTGACGGCACTGGTATGTGCGGCGGCTGTCGGTTGACTGTTGGCGGTGAAACAAAATTCGCGTGTGTCGATGGTCCGGATTTTGACGGTCATCTCGTTGATTTTGACGAAGCAATGCAGCGCGGCGCAATGTACCGCCCGTTTGAAGCAAAAAAACGCGAGGAAACTTGCAACCTGTTTAAGGGGGTCAACTAATTATGCCGAATATGTCGCTTACAAAAAATGAAATGCCAGTACAAGACCCAAAGGTACGCAGCCGTAACTTTGATGAAGTTGCACTGGGCTATACCGAAGAACAAGCAGTTGACGAAGCAAATCGCTGCTTAAACTGCAAAAACAAACCGTGCGTTTCCGGATGTCCTGTTTGCATTGATATTCCTGCTTTTATTGCGAAAGTGAAAGAACGTGATTTTTCCGGTGCATATGCAATCCTGTCGAAATCCAGTTCACTTCCGGCTGTCTGCGGCCGTGTTTGCCCGCAGGAAACACAGTGCGAATCGAAATGCGTACGCGGTATCAAGGGAGAACCGGTTGCTATCGGCCGACTCGAGCGCTTCGTCGCAGACTGGCATATGACACATAACACCGAAGCTGTCGAAAAGCCGGTATCAAACGGCAAAAAAGTCGCTGTCATCGGTGCAGGCCCTGCCGGACTTACCTGCGCAGGTGATTTACAGAAAGCAGGCTATGATGTGACCGTGTTTGAAGCACTCCACACAGCCGGCGGCGTACTGGTATACGGTATTCCAGAGTTCCGTCTGCCGAAAGCTATCGTCCAAAAGGAAATCGACAACTTAAAAGCACTCGGCGTACATGTACAGACCAATATGGTCATTGGCAAGGTACTCTCGATTGACGAGCTGTTCGACGAATACGGCTTTGAAGCTGCGTTCATCGGCTCTGGTGCTGGTCTGCCGCGTTTTATGAATATTCCAGGCGAAAACTTAAACGGTGTTTACTCCGCAAATGAGTTTTTGACCCGTACCAATCTGATGAAGGCATACCGCGAGGGTGCAGATACACCAATTCAGCACGCGAAAAAGGTCGCTGTTGTAGGCGGCGGCAACGTCGCAATGGATGCTGCACGCTGTGCAATGCGTCTGGGCGCTGAAGAAGTTCATATCGTCTATCGCCGCTCGCTTGATGAGATGCCTGCTCGCCGTGAAGAAATCGAACACGCAATGGAAGAAGGCGTCATCTTTGACATGCTCACCAATCCGGTTGAGATTGTCGGTGATGACAACAAAGCTGTTTGCGGTATGCGCTGTGTGAAAATGGAGCTTGGCGAACCGGACGCTTCCGGCCGCCGCAGCCCGGTTGTGATTGAGGGCAGCGACTTCTTAATGGACGCGGACTGCGTTATCATGGCAATCGGCACATCGCCGAACCCACTGATTCGCTCCACCACCAAAGGCCTCGAAACGAACCGCCGCGGCTGTATTGTAGCAGAGGAAGAAACCGGTCTGACCTCACGCGAGGGCATTTATGCAGGCGGTGATGCAGTAACTGGTGCAGCTACTGTTATTCTGGCAATGGGCGCCGGTAAAAAGGCGGCAAAAGCCATCGACGAATACTTATCGAACAAATAAGGCCACATACAAATGTCTAAAACAAGCCAACTTTCCTTTCGAGATGCTAAAATCGGCGACGAACTGATTTTGGCACGGATTCAAACCGAATCTTGGCGCAGTGCTTTTCATGAGATTCTTTCTCCGGAAGATCTCATACGTTATACTGATGTCGCACAGGCAGAAGCCATGTATCGTCATGTACTTTCAAAACAGCTTGCACGGATTGTAATTGCCTCTATCGGCAAAACGCCTCACGCAATCGCTGCATGGGGGCAAAACCGAGATAATCTGGATAAAACAATTGCTGAGTTGATTTGCATTCACAGTCTGCCGGATAATCGCCGCAAAGGCTTCGGTTCTGCACTAATGAAACACGTGCTCACCGAGATGAAAACCTCCGGCTATACGCAAGTGATGCTGTGGGTATTTGCGCAGAACATCCCTGCGAGAAGATTTTATGAAGCACACGGATTTGTTTTAACAGATCGGACGCAAACGAGTTATGGCGCACAAGAGGTTTGTTATATCAAAGTGCTGTAATTGACACAAACAGATACGTCAAAAGCCACATGGAAACCAGTGATTTCCATGTGGCTTTTTTAATAACAAACACTACGTTATCCAATCCACGGAACAACATAAGCTACGCCGAATCCGATCATAAACGATGCTGCATTTGCACAAATTGCGAACCAAACTGCACGATGAACCTCTCGTTCCTGTTTTACAATATGATCCAGTATCCACACATAAACAGCTGCTTCGATCACAAAAATCACAAATTCGATCGGCAAATAGAGTACCATTGCCCAAGCGCCGCCGGCTGTATGATTGAGTAACAGCAATAATGCGTTTAATAGAAGCTGCGTGACAACATTCACTCCGCCAATCAAAAGAAATTGCTTCTTTTTACGATATCCAAACAAAAACGCAATGCCAATCTCAATTGCAATTGTAAGAGCCATGCGAATCAAAAGAGCACTTACTTCCTTAAGAATGCGATAGATCCGTGCAATCAGGACACTTTGCTCAGAAACGACCTGCGTAATTTGTTCCTCTTCAATATGCACTGAATAATGACTATGAAACGCATCTCGTTGATAACTTAAACTACTGACAGAAAAGTGATCGGTTTCAGGAAAATAGAGTAAGATTTTAAACGTATCGGGCGGATAATAACTCCAGACAAATGGTGTTTCGTCTGAACACTGCCCCAAATACTGCAAAAAATAATACCCATCCGTATCTTCATAGGACACAAACTTCTGATATATTGAATAATCCGGATCGGATTCATTATATACTGCATTTTCATTTGAAGGATCACATACGGAATACGGACCGGTAGACGGCTCTTTTGACAGGAGTGTTGCATAACAAAGCGTATCGATTCCTTGAAAATTAAGCGTAACCGATGGTTTTGGACCCATATCCGCAGCTGTTGGTAAGCAAAATACTACGCTAAACAAACAGATCAAAATGATCATAAATAATGTTCGAACTTGTTTCATTGCACACCCCTCCTTTTTTAGTATATCATGAACCATCAGCTGTTTCAACTAATTCATTTTATGAAAAATCAGTTTTTTATTGATTCATCCTATTTTCTATTATGAAGAGCCGGCAGATTTCTGCCGGCTCTTTCTTATTTTGTTCTTATTTTATTTCATTGATTTTTCTACATTTCTCAACATCAAACGTACTCCTTGGCTATCAAACGCCGGTTCTGCAAATTCCATTGTAACCGTATGATTTTCTATTACACGCATAGCAATCACACGATACCCGCGCCGAACGAAAACCAGCTTCAGCCGTCCGCACTTTACCTCGTCTAAAAATTGTTCCATCTCTTTATCGGTAACTGCAACATTCTTCTCTTCTCGTCGTTTTCCATTCCAAAGCTTCCGTACCTGCCACAAACAATCATTGTCATCAAGATCGTTTGGCTGCTCGACTGTAAGCTCTCCTTCCGTTGCGGGCGGCAAGCACAGTAAAATCGTTCCGTAATCGTCTGCCCCGTTTTGCAAGAAACCTTGTCTCTCCCAGAAACGAAGCGCACGAACACAATGTGTATTCAGTTCAAAATATGCTGCACCCTCAAGAAACGCACGTTCCTTAAAATCGGCAAAAAAAGCACTTCCAACGCCTTCACATCGCCTGGACGGTATAATATAAAAATCTAAAATAAAACATTTTCCATCCTCTAACGTATAGATGCAGTACACCAAAAATCCAATCACTGTGTCGTTTTCTTTTAAGAATACTCGCCGAATCGGATCAGTCTTTCGATTACAAAGGGATTCAATTCGATTTTGATAATCTTTAGATAACAGATACTGCTGTTCTTCTGTACTGAACGGTTCCAACAGATCTTCCGCACAGAATACATCTTCTGTCAGCATTTTTGTTTGCATGTGCCGATACTGTTCGATCTCTTCTGATGAGATAATGGGCGCAAACGTTCTTAATTTCTCCATTTGATTTCCTCCTAAATTAACGGGAGGGTCAATCAAAGCGTGCCCTCCTAACGCTGCTGTTTTTCATCATACATCCACCCTTTCTAAAAACAAATTACATGGATGAAGCCATCATCAATGGCCATCTCACATGAAAACAAACCAACCGGCTCACCATATAAATGGCTTACTGAAACGCAGAACGCATATCTCGACTATTAGAAAACACGATGAAAAGACGACGCACATTGCTGCTTCCACTGAAAAGGCGGCAATCCCGTTTCTTTTTGAAACGCTGCACGGAATGATTTGACATCCTCATATCCGCACTCCTCCGCAATCTTTGTGATCGGACTTCTGCTTTCCACTAAAAGCCGACACGCCATTTGCATGCGCACACGCCGCAAATATTGTTGGAACCCCATTCCCATTTCCTTTGCAAACAGACGGCTCAGCGTCTCCGGACGCATCGCAAATTGCTCTGCATACTGAATCAGCCGGTGCACCTTTCCCGGATTTCGATGAATTTCATCTATCATCCATTGAACAGAAAATTGTCCTACTGTCGACTCCTGCTGCTTCACCATTCGAACCACCAATATAATGAGCTCTGTCAACATAGCGCGAATCATCGGAAAATATCCGGCAGCCTGTGTCTGTGATTCTAAAAGCATACGATCTAAAATCTGTCGAATTTCTCCTGTATCATCATGAAAAATTTTTTGCTTTCTTAAAAAGCTGCCGCGTGTATACCCCATTCCAAGCGTATAACTGTCAAGTACCTCTTGAAAGCTGCGGCAATGACCCAACGCGCCGTCGATCATTGCAGGACGAAACATACAGTTTACCGCCTTCAAATGTTGTCCCACCACATCATAGCTATGTACTTCTTTGTCATCAACCAAAACAAAATCGCCTGCTGATAACTTTTGACTTTTTCCGTTTAACGTGTGCTGTGTCCACCCCTGACAGATATATGCCAATTCCAGATAATCATGCTGATGCGACGGACAAGGATCTACCACATCTACAAGCTGAATACAAAAATCAGATGGCATTTTCAGAAGATCAGACACAAATTCACCCCCAGAATCAAACAAAAACACCGGTTGTTTTGTTCTAATCTTCATTATATACTAGTGGCATACAAAGCACAAGGGGTTGAGTCACATATGACGAATCGAGAGCGTTTTGCCGCAGCGCTATCAGGAGCGCCAACCGACCGTCTTCCCGTCGTTGAATGGGCAAGCTGGTGGGATCTCACAACAACACGGTGGGAATCCGAAGGCGCTCCTAAAATCACTGGACCGGATACATTGCAAAACTATTTTGGATTAGATCCGCTTCGACAAATTTGGATTTCTCCCAGAGGAAAAGATTGTCCTGCTCCTGCACATTACGGAGCCGAACTGATTTCTTCCCCAGAAGATTATGAAGCCCTGCGGCCGCATCTGTTTGGCGAGGAAGAACTCAATCAGGCACTTGATACTGCATCCGAATGGGCACCGGGACATCAGCGCGGTGATTATGCCGGATGGCTCACACTGGAGGGATTTTTCTGGTTTCCAAGAACCCTTTTTGGAATCGAGCCCCACTTATATGCGTTTTATGACTTTCCGGAATTGATACACCGAATCAATGAGGATTTAACGGCGTTTCATCTCCGCTGCTTAAATGCACTTCTCCCTGTCTGGCAGCCGGAATTTATGACGTTCGCGGAAGATATGTCCTATAATCACGGGCCGATGATTTCAAAAGAGTTGTTTGACGAATTTATGCTGCCTTATTATCAGCAAGTGGTTCCGCTGTTAAAGGAGTATGGCGTAAAAGTATTGATCGATACAGATGGCAACGTAGAACCATTGATTTCGTGGTTTCAAGAGGCTGGAATCGAGGGCATCCTTCCATTGGAACGACAAGCCGGCGTTGATGTCAATCGTATTCGTAGGCAATATCCCACATGGCTCATGATTGGCGGATACGACAAAACAATCATGCACCTGGGTGAAGAAGCCATGCGAAAAGAATTTGAACGCCTGCTGCCTGCGATTCGATCGGGTCGTTATATTCCGTCGGTGGATCATCAAACACCCCCGGATGTTTCCGCCGATCAATATCGCATCTATGTGGCTTTATTAAAAGAATACACACAGATGCGCTAAACGGCAGCAATGCTGCATAAAAGAAAAAGGAGATTATCATGAAAAACGAGCATTGGATTCAAGGCGATCTAACATGTGAATCGCCATTATTCCGCAGATCTTTCCAGATTGACAAACCAATAAACAGTGCATATTTAGAGATCTGCGGACTTGGATTTTTCCATGTATATGTAAACGGAACACGCGTGAATACAGAAGAGATGATTCCGGCTTTCACCAACTATACATCAATTTTCGGACATCATACCACATATCCTGTTTTTGAAGAGCGTGCCGAATTCCGTACCGGCTATCTTACGTATGATTTGACGCCATACTTAACACAGGGTGAAAATGTACTGGGGGTGCATTTGGGAAATGGATGGTATCACCAAACCCGGCGTACTGCAGAAGGAGATTTTGTATTCGGATTTCCAAAGCTTCATTATGAACTGACAATCACACAGCAAAACGGTTCACAAATCTTATTGGAAAGCGACGATAAAACCCTTTGGACGGAAAGTGAGATCATTGAAAATAATTTGTTTTACGGTGAAACGCATGATCTGCGAAGACGAAAGGCTGACTGGTCTGCGCCGAACGCATCGCTGGATGGATGGCGTCCTGCCAACAAAAGCGACGCGCCCAAGACACAGCTGATGAAACAGGACTGCCCAACTGACCAAATCGTCCGTACCATTGATCCAACCCTTATTTTTCAATCAGACGATCGCCGCATTTACGACTGTGGGGAAAACATCACCGGATGGGTAGATGCTGTATGCGATGCAGCGTACGGTCAAAAAGTACGCATTCGCTACAGCGAAAATCTCAGTCCTGACAAAACAGCCTTAGATTTTCGCTCAACCGGCGGTGAGGAACAAATCCAAGCCGATCAATACATTTGCGCTGAAACGCCTGTATCTGTACGACCACAATTCTGTTGGCATGGCTTTCGATATTTTGAACTGACAGGTCCCGCGATTCCGAAAAAGGTTTCCGTTTTCCATACCGCAATTCCGGTAACCTCTTCCTTTTCGTGTTCAAACCCAGTCCTCAACTGGCTGTATGACGCCTATATCCGCACACAGCTCAATAATATTCATGGATGCATCCCCTCAGATTGCCCCCACCGGGAACGCTTAGGATATACCGGTGACGGACAAATTACAGCAGAAGCCGCAATGATGATGCTTGACCCTACACAAACAAAACGGATGTACGAAAAATGGATGCAGGATATCTTAGACAGTCGTGGCGCTGTCACAGGTCACATCCCGCATACTGCTCCGTTTATGGGAGGGGGCGGTGGCCCCGGCGGATGGGGCGGCGCGATTTTCATTGTCCCTATGGCGTATTACCAAGTGTATGGCGATAACACCTTACTGAAAATCTGCTATCCGCACATTCTCAAGTGGCTTGATTATATGGAAAGCCACTCAGAAGACCATCTGGTCGTGCGGGAAGAAGACGGTGGATGGTGTTTAGGCGATTGGTGCCCACCGCCATCTATGAATCCGCCCGACATTCCTCCTGCATTTGTCAACACCTATTATTATATCAAGGGAATGCGGTGCGCGTTAAAAGCTTCTCATCTTTTAGGCATTGAAGCACCCGAATGGCTTCCAGCACGACTATCCGCTGTAGAAAAATCATGGGTTGCACACTATTTTGATCCACAAACCGGCAGTTTCTGCAACGGACTCTGCGGTGCAGACGCTTTTGCATTGGATATTGGACTGGGTACCGCGCAAACCCGCAGTAATCTAATCCGCAAATATAAAGACATTGGCTGTCTGGACACCGGTATTTTTGGAACCCCTATTTTAATTGAAACACTTTTCCGTGAAGGCGAGGCAACTCTTGCATATGATCTGCTTACGCGTCGTACGGACGCTTCTTTTGCTCACATGATGGAATCTGGAGCAACCACCTTATGGGAAACATGGAGCGGGGATGCATCTCACGATCATCCGATGTTCGGCGCGGTTGCGAAACTGTTGTTTACAGAAATTCTAGGAATCCGTCAAACAAAAGACAGTGCAGGATATACACAATATGATATTGCGCCTGCCGACATCGCAGCGCTTTCCTGGGCAAAAGGCCATATGACCACTTGCCATGGTACCATTCAAGTAGAGTGGAAACGCGACAGCGAAGGACATATGCAAGTGCACTTTGATGATATCCCATCACTTGATAAGTAATAAAAATCCGCGTCTGTTGATATACAGACGCGGATTTTTATTGTGAAATAATGTGTGCTTTATTCTGTTTTACTCCCACTCGCTCCCCACAAACTAATCTTAAACAGATTTGTATGGGTGATTTATCATATAGTATCTACATTATTTGTATTATCGGTAAAGCATACGCTATCCGATTTTTTGTTGCCATAGTGTTGCCAAGAAACATTGTTCTTGTAAAACAGATGTTGGTAGCTTATCAAAGTTAAACAGATGCTATCAATGGTTCCATGCACAATTTACACAAAATCCATTTCCACCATCATTTTCAATGTCTAAAGGCGTTCCACAATCAGGACAATATCCAAATTCACCAGGTTCTTCTATTCTTTCATTATGTTCTGTTTCTTCTAAATTGCCATCAATTATTTCGGCATTTGCAAAACTATTATCATCTTCAAAATCAATGAATATGTCAGCTTCACGTTCAACTGCAACTTTGATATTACCTTCAAAAATATGATCAACACCCGGCGAAGTTATAACTTCTTTAGTATCATCATCTCGTCCCCAATATTCATAAGATGTTCCAGCAAGTTTCACCTTAAAAACAAATTCATAAAGAACAGTATTATCATATCTATCAACACGTTCAGCGTCGATCAATGAATATTCACATATTTCAAATTCATCAATGCCCTCCGAACCTATATTTGCATCGTCGTTTATATATTCTGTAGCACCATATAACAATGTGGAGCATATGCTGTCGAATACATCTTCAGCTATCTTATCATAATAATCTTCATCAGTCATTTTTAGTGCCATTTCTATCGAATCTGTTTGATTTATATCAAATGCACTTGATACATCTAAATAGAAAAGATTTGATGTCATAGGAGCAATCAATTGCTGTGTTTGAGAAAATTCAGCTAATAATTTCGAATGAAAAGTAAAATTCCCATCGCTCTCTTCCCACCAATCTGGTTTCACATCATCAGTTACGAATATAATATTTTTATGATTTAATTTTGCAAAACGGAGAATCTCCTTCCAAATTATTAAATCACTATATTTCCTAACACCGTCTTTGTTTTTGGCATCTTTAAATCCAGGAGGAGTTTTTTCTTTATATCGCTTCTCTCCCTCATCACACCAAGTATAAATGTCTTTTTGAGATGGAGATTCTAAAATATGATTTAGAGTATCTATTTTTTGAACTAATTGTGCTAAATAATCTATTCCTTCCCAGAAATTTTGAATTATGTTTAACGGAGGTCTGTCCTCAAAAAAATCACAAAAGGCTTTATATGCATCATCCATTTTTTGGGAAAGCTCATCTCTTAATTCTTGAATATCGGGAAAATGGAGTTGCTCTAATACATTACAAGATTTGAGTATTTTATCTTTAGCATTTTGAATTTGTATTTCAGTTCCCTTACTCGCTTCTGTAATACGCTTCACCCTTTTTGAAAATTCACCTCTATAATGCTTTTCATATTCCATTCTAACAGTAGCAGGTAAATATATAAAATTATTTACCTTATTCAAACATTCAAGAGCGAATTCAGAAAACTCAGGTGAATAACGGTATATGTTGAGCAATACATTTGTATCAAGAATGATTATATAATTATCATTTTCAAGCATTGTTTTTATATTAGACATAATACGCCGCCTCCAGTTAGAATAACTTAAACTGTGCCGAAGTGACGCTGTTTTCTGCACAGTTTATTAGTTCGATCTTAAGTTCTCCCAATATGTACAAATTTATATATGACTTTTAGCCTAATCATTATAATTCGAATTGTTAAAGACTTATTAACTGTCATAATTACTGCTATCATACCAAAATCAATCAAGAGTTTTTCATTGCTGTCCGAAGAATAATTGCGTGTGCTTTTCTTGACGGTTGATAATATAGCATAGATTCAAAATTATTTAAATACTAAAAATAAAGTATGTAACATTTAAAACGGCAAATCATCGTCATATTCTTGTTCATTTTGGAAATCAGAAATATTTTTATCGGAAAGTATAGCAATCAAATCTGAAATCCTTTCAAATAATTCATCAAATGTTATTATGATAATATTATTTAAACTATTTCTGTAATTTTCAAACGCCGCAATTTGTTCCGTTGTTAATGTTGATATTTTTCCAATTACTACTATACATTTTGGAGTAAGAAGTTCAAATGTATCATCACCATTTTTACATAAAGAATAGTAATCTTTTGTAAAGTTATCTCGATAGTTTAATACCTGGTTAACTGCACCGCTTAGTTCATAACTAAAGCTAAATGTGCCTCTATATGATTTACCTATTATTTCTGTGCAAGGTGTTTTTATTTCAATCAAGGCTACATTTTGAGATAGTTTATTTTGATAAATAAAGTCGCATATATTACCGCCTCTATTAGTAATGCTTTTTCCACCGACATAAGCTTTATCTGCAAAAATGGTACAAGGACACGCAAATATTTGTGACAAAACCCATTGATTCTCTTTGAAAACTTCAGATTGCCAAAACTCCTCATCATCATTTTCTAGATTGTCTTTCATTAGAGTTTCCACTCTTTTAAGCTTTTCTATATTTAAAGAGGAAGATAAGTGCTCAAATTGTCATTTTGTAACTCGGAAAGGCTCTTCTTTAAAGATTCTCGAGAATCTGTTTGAGTTATTAAACGAAGTAAAATTTTTACTAACTCATAGTTTTCTTCGTTCCCGATCAGTCTTGCTGCCGACGGGTCATTTTGAATGATTGATAAAAATTGTTTTAGACTGCTATCGACTCTAGTATAAGTGGCAGGTCCATATGGT
Organism: uncultured Clostridia bacterium; assembly: GCA_944386285.1. Taxonomy (GTDB): domain Bacteria; phylum Bacillota; class Clostridia; order Oscillospirales; family Ruminococcaceae; genus Paludihabitans. The sequence continues at coordinate 27,205 of CALXAM010000024.1, forward strand.
ATTTCTCCTATATTTTCATACAACTCATAAAGTTGCTTTAAACCGGTGTATAAAGCATATGTTTCACTAGTATCAAATTTTAATTCCATCCAATCTCCAACTTTAACAGAACCTCTAGAAATTTTACCAGTTGTATTAGTAGCGTCGCTTGGAAAAGAATCTTCATTCTTTCGTTTTTTCTCAAAAAGCATTTTCCCAGATACAGATTTGTGCGGTTCTTTTTCATTTGATACCAGTGTAGGAATAAATCTAAGTCGAATCATATCCGTTTTATTCAGAACAATCGGAGAAGCATCGGCAGTTACCGAAGATGTGGAAATAACATCCACTGTTTTATCGGTCATATCTTTTACTGTATGCGGCGTTAAATCTATCTTCATAATAACTCCTTACTATTTGAATTGAAACTAAAATATCATTATACAAACACTCAAGTGAATTGTTCCGCTTGTCCTTTTTTAACTCGCATTCCCATACAATCAATACATTCCATCCGAGCTTTGATAAACTTTCATAGGTGATTTTATCACGGGCAATATTGTTGTTTATCTTGCTCTCACAATATTCTGTATTAGACTTCGGCATTATAGAATATCTGCAGTTCTGATGCACGTGCCAAAAACATCCGTTTACAAAGACAACTATTATACCTCTTTAATCAGTTTAGAGACTTATTGTATGTAGACTTATAGTGTTCATTTTTATTATAATATAAAATTAGGAGGATTGCAACTATGGATATTATAAAAGTCTTTGGAGACAATTTAAAAAAATATCGCACTGCAATGGGAATATCTCAAGAGGCCTTTGCTGACAAGTGCGGAATGCACCGCACCTATATTAGTGCAATTGAGTGTTACCGACGCAGCATTTCTCTGGAAAACATACAACGAATTGCAGATGCTCTTGAAATCGAAACATATAAACTGTTTTTGGAGGAAAATGAATGAAAGAACTTAATTTGGTAGTAGATAGATTACTAAGTAGTACAAATGGAGATCAAAAAATCATCGAGTCAATCAAAACCGAAAAAACTTTGTATCCTTTTAGTGCAGTATGTAAACTACTGACTTATTTCGTATCTATTGGCGAGCTTACTTATGATGAATTCTCAGAATTAAGCATATCTTATTCCCAACGAAATAAATATCTTGACCTATACGAAATGGCGCCCCGTACATATGGTCAAACTTGGGGTGAACAGCATATTCGATCACTGTTTCCTCAATTTATAAAAGCAACCAAAGAAAATGTATCTTCTGAATACCCATCATTTGACGGGGAATTCGACCTTTGGTTAAAAGGTATACGCGTTGAAGTCAAAGCCTGTCGTGCCAATTATGAAAAAGGAAAAGGAAGTTTAGCAAGCAGAGCTTATCTACATAGCGAAGCAAAAGCAGCAGGCTTTAAATATCATTATCAGTAGCTAAAGCCATCTTGCTGTGATGTTTTCATTTGGATTGGTACCTGCCGTGATGAATTGATTTATTGGGTACTCACCAGTCAGGAACTTCTAGATACCGGCAAATTAGGCTCTCAGCATCGCAATGAAAACACTGGAGTTGCTGGAATAGAAGTTTTTGAGGGACAAGTATTTATGACCGAAGAAGAACTCTCACCTTTTTTGGTAGAAGAAAAAGATATTCTTAAGATGGTTCAGCAAAAAGGAACAAAAGCCTAATGATATTTGAGCTATTGCAACATAAAACAGATGTTGCAATAGCTCTTTCTTATTTCAAAAAAGTGGTTTTGTCACACAATGCTTTTTTAATAGTATCCCGCTGCTCCAAAGACAAGGAATAGATAGAAAAAATATCGTTATCTAATTCATTATAAAGAAAAACGGTATCATTTTCGGATTCGTCCATTATTCGGTCTACTTTTTTTTCAATTTCTTTCTGAAATTTTTGATCTACCATTGGAATAGGCAACGATTCTATATGCGATTTTAACAATTTTACTGAGTTGAATTTTTTGTTCAAAAAATAGCTTGCTACACTTGAATTTAAAACAGCCAACACATATTTGATGCTCATTCCTTCAATTTGAGGAATCAGTATATTACAACTGTTCAACGAAAGTGTCTGCTTGTTATCATAAGTAAAAACAGGTACTTCACAAATAAATCTGTACAGCAGCTTTTCTTTGGCTCGATATAATTCTGTGGGAGCAACTTGTTGAAACAAATCGGGTTCAAAACGAATATAATTATTAGAATCCTTAATTGCATATCTTAAGATGTCGCTGCCTTTGAGAACCACCTCATAACCATTTTCTTTGTTATTTTTTATATATTCTTTGTTATTTCCTGTTACAATTCCCAATGCAAATTTTGCATTATTGGCTAAGTATTTTGCATTTGATACATTTTCAATCACCTTTAAACAATCATATTGATCGTCGTTCATATTAAAAGAGAATAGTGATGCATCAAAATTTCTATTCTCACCAATACGAAACTCCATATTATCAAACTGAACTTTGCACTGCTCCGTATTGCCTTTTCCATCTTTTTGTACACCCAGAATAATGGCTGGACATTGAACTCCCGCAAAAGCATTTCCCAAATATGATACAAACTTAAACGATGTATTTTCCAAAATCAATTCTCTAGCTTGCAAATGTGAAGCAACGCTAAGTATTGCTTCGGGAAGGACATAAGCCATACACCCATTTTTTTCAAGAAGGTTAATGCTTCTTTCAATAAACAAATCATAGGATTCTATTCCTTTTGACTTACCGGTTTTGTAATGTTTCAGAAGAAAAGATATTTCCTCTTTGCTGAAATTATACCCCCACGGTGGATTACCTAATACAACTGAGAAAGATTGAACAAAAGTATTTTCCAATGTGTTCCCACAAATAAAATGCGACTCTAAATGCTCTTTACTCAGGTTTCCGTTGAGCAAAAATATATTGATTCGAGTAATCAAAACGCTTAACTCGTCAATATCTTGACCATATAGACTAGCAACATTTACTCCTTTATTAAGTAGACCTATAAGAAAATTTCCTGTTCCGCAACACGGATCGCAAAATGTTCTATTTTCAAAGTTAATTTCATCTGCAAAAAGATAATCGATCAGTTTTGTCACTGTTTGAGCGGGAGTATAGTAAGCGCCCATTTGTTTTCGTAAACTTAAATCTCGTAATGATATATAAATAAACCCCAATGTATCTTCCTGCGGAATAAATGAAATCTTGAGTTTAGAAATAAATTGAATATTTGTATAATCAAAATGATCTAAATCTATATCGCCAATCAAATCTGAAATTAAAGCATTAAAAACACAGTTATTTGAGGCGGTTTTGAGTTTTGAAAAGTTATCATTAGCTGCTACAATTCCTCTGCTTTGACAATACAGCTGTACTGAAAAGAAAGCAATAATTACTCTTAGTTCTTCTTTGGAAATACTACTGCAGGTTTCCAAAATACTTTTCACAACATTTCTGTTACTTTCGTTTTCTACATAATCTTGGTATAGAACATTGCCGCTAACGCTCTTTTTATTTCGACGACTTTTTAAACGATTATCCTTTCCACTTTTTATTTCAAGTGCCAAATTTTCTATATATGCTTTCTCGAAAGATTTTCCGTCCTTACCAACCGATAATTTTCCCAATCTAATCCAATTTTTTGCTGTGGCACTAGAAATAGAAAGAATCTCGCACACTTGGTCAAGTGATAATTTTTCTGTATTCATATTTTCGAACACATCAAATAAAGACATCTGATTGATCGGAGTCAATTTTTTCTTTCTGGCATCAGTAGGTTTTTGTGCTTCAGATGGAATCAACCACACACCACTAACCATATTTGCTCCTTCAATTCGACCTTGCTCACAAAGCAGTTGAACTCTTCTTTTTGATATATTAAACTTCTCTGCGGCATCAGAAACCGATATATACATAAAAACCTCACATTGCTCTTTTATTTAATGATCTTATTATAATCCTTTATGCGAACGATGTCAACAACATTAATGTTTTAAAATGTGCCGTTTGCAAATGCTTCATCAGTTTAATTTATGTGCTACATATAAATCAATTCGTTGTTCACGACCTCTATTGCTCTGTTACGAATATTATTCATCTTCTGCACCCATATCATTTGATTTTCAGCTTTGAGCTTTTCTGTTACATTTTCTTTTTCCGCCAGTTGTTTTACCAGCCGGGAAAACATTTCTTCTGCCTGTTCATTAACCCCGGCAAGGTAACTGTTCAGCTTGCAGGAA
>CALXAM010000025.1 GCA_944386285.1 uncultured Clostridia bacterium
GCCTGCGACGCTTTGAACGCTCGGACTACGGCGGTAAAGGAGTATCATTGTACCGATATATGGATTATGGCGGCAGAGTTGCTAAGTCTGCTTTGGAACGCTGATATTTTCCGCTCAGTTTGTCCCTCCTTTCGTCGTCGCGTATCAGCCCAACGGCTCCCCATATATCGAATGTATCCGGTTTGCCCTATACTGCGCCGCCGTTATCTTGCGTCGCTTTCTTTGTCAAGGTGCCTGATGTGGCTTTTGCTGCGTCAGCTCTGGAACGGAAAAGGGGGAGTAAAGCGTTCCGCTGCTGGTTTGCAGTTATTCGGCTTTGAAAGCCAGAACAGCCAACATCAGTTTTGCTTGCAGCCGTTCGCGAATATCCTCGTCCACGCCAAAATAGACGTTTCCGCGCTCGTCGTACAGCTTCCGCATGGAAAGACGGGCTATGTAGCCGCTGAAATGCTGCAAGACCATTTTCATAGCGTCCGGGTCGCCCTGTGTCGCTGCCAGAATGACAGGATAGGGGACAAGGGCTTTATCCGAAAAGCCGGACTGATTACCATTCGTCCCATTCATCAGCATTTTCCTCCAGATATTTTCTTAACAGCTCAAAAGAGCTTGTCCGGCGATACTGTATTGTACTTCTTGACGTATTGAACAACTTTGCAATCTCGGTATCGTTCATTCCCTCAAAGTAATACAGCAGTACAGCCTTGCGCTTTTCTTCCGGCAAAGTACGGACTGCTTCAAGTAGCAGCTTCGGCGTGATTTTCTTCCCGCCTTTTTCGTAACTCGGTTCGCTATCTTCCTTTTTGAAATACTCGTCAAAGGAATGGAGCTGCCGCGCTTCTTCTAAGGTCATGTCTGAAAAAGTCACTTCCTTTGCCCGGTGCTTACGAAGCTCGTTATGAGCGTCGCACGCTTCATTGTGCAATACCGTGTTACAGTATCTTTGAAAAGCACATTGTTTCTGAAATTCCCTACGATTAGGTTCCACATTATCACCTCCTTTCTCGAATGAAAGGTTGGGTGGTGTCCCCCTTTTCGCCGGGTAATACTGGCTTTTTTGAGAAACGCCGAACGTTCTCAAAAATTTTTTGAAAAAATTTTTAAGCAAACAAAATGCGCCCGTCTGCAAGGCGCAGACAGGCGCAAATGAAATAATAAAAACATTCAGATGATTTGACAGTTCATATTTAATGGTGGAATATTCCCCGGCGGTGACCGGGCTTTTTTTGATGTGTAGAAACTTGTTTGATTTTGTCGATACGCTCTATGTATCATGGCGGCTACCTCCTAAAGCCACCATTTCTACATGGCTAAGGGTCGTCGTAGGTTTATGATAGACAAAAAGAAACGGCGGCTCTGAAAATCAAAGCCGCCGCAAATGTGAAATGGCGCGTGAAAATACCTCTGCTCTGCGACGGCTTTTTTTCTTTTACCGTCGTCCGGCAAATTGCAAATCGTATTTTTTTAAATCTAAACAGTAACTAAATATAGTATTGTGTGCAAATATAAGCTAATAACATAAAGGTTACCATCCTTTGGCACGAACTGCCTTTTTAGGTGTTTTGACCTTTTTTAGCTTTTTAGTCGGTTTAAGAAAAATAAAAAGCCCGACAGATATACAAAAAACTATTAGCAAAGCAACCAATGCACTTCCTTTGGAGTAGTGTAAAAAGTCATACCCTACGCCACATTGTGGGTCGAATAAAATCAATACCGCTTTGACAGGATAAAAATTTAATGGTGCCCATTCAAAAGACGCAAGAAATCCATAAACGAACCCTACTGCGGTACATACATAAACAGTATCAACAGAAAAAGTTGAGATAATAGTTATTGGAAGCAACGCAATAAACAAAAATATATTTCCTAAGACAATTCTGGTTATCCACTCAATCATTAACGGGATGGTAACATTCGACAAACTAGAGATAACGCACAAAATAATTCCCAGCAGTCCACTCAACACGCTAAAGAAAATTGTCAGAAAAAATAGCACTAAAACCTTTCCGAGTAAAAGCTTTCGGATTAAAACAGGAACCGTCAAAACATTTTTTAAAGTGTCCTCTGTGTACTCTCTGCGAGCGATGAATCCCCCAATCAACACAATCATTGAGGGAAAAAAGTTAATGCAGTTGGATCTCAATATATTATTCATGACAATAGGAAAATCTTCCCTAAATCCATCGTTTGCTAAAACAGGAGCGAATGAATACAAGACCGAAAATATCACAACAATAACCCCTGCTTTCAAAACAGCGTATCGCTTTAGCTTTTCTATCTCTGTAATTATAATAGCAAGCATATTATCACCTCGACCATTTTTTATAAAATCGAACAATCAAAAACACACATATCACCAAAAAGCACACAAGGTACAATGCTACGCGGATGTATTCTTGAAGTGGTAAAGCCACTAAAGTATCAAGTCCTAAAACGGCCTTTCGCCAGTCCAAAAAGCGAGAGGGCAGGAAAATCCCATTTATCAATGGCAGCCAACGAAGAAAAGGTTCATTTGTTGAGAACACAACCAAAAGAAGCCAGTTCACTACAGAATATAAAAAAGACAGCAGGAGCGACAGCAAAAAACTCTGGTTCATATAAATTACAATTACTACAATCGGCAAAGATACGGTTGCCATCGTAAAGCCAGCTAACATACTGCATAAAATCTTAAACAGAACATCATAAACGGCAGCCGGTTCCAGAAAGAAACAAAACAGAGTGACTGAAACTACGGAACATATAGAGTAAACCTCGGCCCAAAGATACATCACAATCAATTTCGTAAAGATAAGTCCATTCCTGGTTACAGGTATTGTCCGCAGATTCTTAAATGTATCACACTCCCGTTCGTTAAAAAAAAGAATTGCGCTGATACAGCCAAATAATCCAGGGAACAGTAACATAGAGCTATAGACCAAACTATTATTATATAAGCGGTCATAATAAGCATGAAATTCCGTTATTGTGGTTGCAGTGCTAATTTCTGATTTTGCCATAACCACTAATGCGAAAGGGAAAAGAAGTGATGAAGCGGTTAAAATAGGAATTATCTTATTGCGCTTATACTTGAAAAGTTCGCACCAAATCAGTTTAAGCAATTCCCTCACCTCCCGTTACCTGCCTAAAATAATCTTCCAGACTTTCTTCACTGGTATGTGCTTCTGATACCTCCAATCCATTTTCAACAAAAGCAGTAATGATTTTGCCTACATGCAAATCAAGATTATAGAGTTGCAGATTGTGATCGTCCTGTACAGAAAAATTTCTTTCATTAAACATACGTTCCAAAATCCTTGCCGCCTGCGCCGTATCAGAAATCTTAAACAAGATACGTTTACCACTTCTTTCTTTCAATTCTGCAAGGCTTTCTTCTTCCAATAATGCGCCATGGTCAATAATGCCAATGTCATCAGCCAGCAATTCAATTTCAGAAAGAATATGACTGGAAATCAAAATCGTTTTTCCTCTGGTATTACATAGCTTACGGATAAAAGAACGTATTTCGGCAATTCCAATAGGGTCAAGCCCGTTAATGGGTTCATCCAAAATTAAAAGTTCCGGGTCGTGCATAACTGCAAGGGCAATCGCCAACCGCTGTTTCATTCCAAGAGAATATTGTGAAAACAGTTTTTTATCTTTATAAGGCAGGCCGACTAAATCTAACGCGTCCTTAATTGCGTGACGGTTCGGCACACCTCGCAGAGTAGCAAAGATACGCAGATTTTCCGTTGCAGTCAGATTAGGGTAAAAACCGGGAGATTCAATCAGACTGCCGATACGGGGAAGGAATTTTTTCTCATTACCCTGTAAAGGTTTTCCCCATAATTTGACCTCTCCAGAGGTCGGCGGTGTCAGCCCAAGCAGCATTTTCATGGTAGTTGTTTTCCCCGCTCCATTTCTCCCAAGCAAACCATAGATTCTTCCTTTTTCTACATGAATATTTAGGTCGGCAACACTTTTTTGCGTGCCATATTGTTTTGTAAGGTGCTTTGTTTCAATAATGTATTCACTCATATTTTGACCTCCTTTTATATGATATTTTACCATTTCAGTCTTGCATTAACCTTGCAGTAACCTTGCATTAACCTTGCAATTTAATTTTTACTTTGGATATTTGGAAAAGCGAAAATAATGAAAGCCCTCACCATAGAGGGAGAGCCTTAATTAACCAGAGGAAAAAGTAAAGTAAAAGTAGTCCCTTTTCCCTGTACACTTTCTACACTTATTGTACCGTTCATTTTTTCAACAAGCTGATGTGCGATAGACAGCCCAAGACCGCTTCCTTTTTCAGAACGTCCCTTATCACATTTATAAAGCCGTTCAAAAATATGCTTCAAATCTTCTTTTCCAACTCCTATCCCATTATCTGATACAAGGATTTTAATATTTCCCTTCTGCTTTGACAAAGATATTTTTATTTTATCTGCATGGCTATGAGAAATTACGTTTTGTATGAGATTATTCAATATCCGCATATATGCGTCAGGGTCAAGTTTAACCCGGAAAGGCTGTTCGGGAATATCAATACAGTAATCTATCTGCTTATCTTCAAATATCGGTATCCAGTCAATCAAAATATTTCTCGTCAGCTCTACGGCTTCAACCGTATTTATTTCCATAACAAATTCGTTTGAGTTCAGTTTGAACCAGTCGAAAAGAACATCAATATATTCTTTTAAGTCATAGGCTTTTCGGCGGGCGATTTCAATATAATCATCTTTATCTTTCCCGATAACAATACCTTTATGTGACGCGTCAAGATACCCTATCAATGTGGTAAGAGGGGTTCTTACATCATGGGAAAGGCTTGTCATAAGCTGTTTATTGGTTTCTTCTGTTTGACGGAGTGCGGCAAGCCTATTTTCATAGGACACAATTATTTCGTTGATTTCATAAGCAAGTGGGGCAACAATTTCATGTGTTTCCGATAAAATACGTCGATTTCCATTGCCATTTTTTATGTCTGCCAACATATCAGACATTTCCGTTATCTGTTTCTTTACACGCCTAATGATAAGACAAGAAGCCAGAACGGAAATGACAGCAATGATAATTGACAGATACATGGTAAATTCCATATACAACAGTCATACCTCCTTATTGAACCGATAACCAATACCCTTTATAGTCTGAATATATTTAGGAATTCCGGGGTTTTCTTCTAATTTCTTACGCAAGCGGCTGATAATTGCCATAATATTGCTATCGTCATAGCAGTATTCTTCTCCCCAAACTTCTTCATAAATCCTTTGCTTCGTTAAAATCTTTCCCTGATATTTTGCCAGAAGCAAAAGTACATCAAACTCCTTTGGTGGAAGCTCAAAAGTTCCATTTCCTGTGATAATCGTGCGGTTGTCAATATCAATTTTCAATCCGTCAAAATCAAGCTGCTGCGGTATTCCCTCCGTCT
>CALXAM010000026.1 GCA_944386285.1 uncultured Clostridia bacterium
TTTCTTCTGAGGAAATTACATCCATTTATGTTGCCTTACTACTAGTTTCCACCAATTTATTTGCCAAGGCTTTTTTATTTACCCCTGGTAGAACCAGGGGTTTTGTTAAGCCTAAAGGCAACAAAAAGAAAAAGTACAACACAAAACTGTGTTGTACTTTTATCGTATGGTCGAGGCGACAGGATTCGAACCTGCGGCCTCTGCGTCCCGAACGCAGCGCTCTACCAAACTGAGCCACGCCTCGACAAGCAACGATAGTTATTATATCACTTTTTTCTGAGAAGTCAAGTACTTTTTAAAATTTTTTTTGATTTTTTTCGACGCATAAAAAATGTAACGCCTATCAAAAGACTCATCACGATCTGAACAGCCGCCAAAACACTCCAAATTCCCTGTACATCAAAAAAGATTGGAAGCAAAAATAAAAAGATCGGCGTGAAAACAAGAGGATCTAAATAGGTAAATAGTGTGGAAAGCTTCGTATCGCCCGTTGCATAAAAATAAGAAATACTGCATCGAACAATTCCGGCAAATGGATATGCTGCTGCCGTTAAAATCAGTCCGCTTTTTGCCATTTGCGCAGCAGCATCAGAAACACCGAACAATCCCGAGAAAAATGATGTGGTCGGAATAGAGATCAGAAAAAACAAAATTCCTAACAGTACCGCCAGACGCAGTGCACGGAAGCGAACATGCTCCATTTTCACCCGTTCTCCTGCACCATGCAGATAACTGATAATGGGCTGTACACCGTCACCGATTCCCTGCAAAAGCGCCAAAAAAGTTGCCGAAACATAAGACAGTACAGAATAAGCTGCAACTGCCGTTTCCTGTCCATAGGAAAGGCACTGCCAATTTGCAAAAATAATCACAATCGATGGTGCCAGAGAAATACCAAACGGCGATAATCCAATCTTTAAAATCCGCAGCATCTTTTCAAGGCTCAAACGAAGCTCTGAAAAAGCAAACGGAATTTTCTTGTCACGCAAAATTAAAATCAGACTCAACAACGCAACGACGCCCTGTGCCGTCGCGGTTGCCGCAGCAGCGCCAGCCAACCCCCATGGAAGTACCATAATAAACAAAGCATCTAAAATAATATTTGTTACTAAGCCGCTAATCATGACGAGCATCGCACTAATTGTTCTGCCGCTGTTTTTAATAATCGGCGTAAGACCACAACCGAGTGTTTGAAACAATGTTCCGAAAATCACAACTCGAATGTACGCGCGTGCTGCCTCAAACAATTCGCCCCGCGCACCGAATAATATTAAAATGGAATCACTCGTAAACCAAAAAAACACCATCATAAACAGAGCAAGAAGAATTAACAAGAGAATTGTATTCCCACGAGCTGAACGCGCTTCCTCTTGTTCCTTTGCCCCTTGAAACATCGAAAATAAAACAGAACCGCCAATTCCAACACCAATTCCTGTCGCCTGCATAACTGCCGTAATCGGCCAGGCAAGATTGATTGCACCCAATCCGATATCACCTGTCGCCTGTCCGATAAAAAAGCCATCAACAATTACATAAAAGCCGCTTAGTACCATGGTCAGCATAGAAGGAAGCACATAATACCAAAATCGTTTTTCTGTCGGTGCGGGATGCATACCGTTTCTCCTTTCTAAATTCCGTAATTTTCTATCAAAATTATATCATGATTCTGTTATTCAGTCAACCCATATGTGTTATCGCTAACATGATGCACAATACGTCTTTATTGTTTTATCCCATTCAGCTCAGTGTAATCAAAGACGCCTTATAAATGTCTTTTAAAGTCAATCATTTCCCAATACCAAAAAAGCAGAGCTTTAAAAAGCTCTGCTTTTGATTATGCTTCTGGATGCATCTGATTTTCTTCTGTTTCATGCTTTATAATCGTGACATCCGGCTTTTTTTCCGGTGCTTCAAATCCTTGTGTACTCTCCTCAGATTTAAAGAACACGATCACTGTTCGCAGCAGTAATACGATATCCTGCCAAAAGCTATATCGTTCAATATACATTAAGTCCAGAATCAATTTATCTTTTGCTGAAGTATTATATCTGCCGTTGACCTGTGCCAAACCTGTCAGACCAGCTTTTACACGCAAACGATATTGAAACTCCGGCAACTCCTCCGTGTATTTCTCGATATTCTGAAGCATTTCAGGACGCGGTCCCACCAAACTCATTTCACCATGCAGGATATTGAGAATCTGCGGAATCTCATCCACGCGGAACTTCCGCAAATACTTTCCGACGCGTGTAATTCGATCGTCATCCGCAGTTGCAGAATACTCTACACTTGGATCGTGTACCTTCATTGTGCGGAATTTGAGCACATTAAAAATTTTCCCGCCCCGTGTTGCACGCGGCTGTGAAAAAAATACCGGACCATGATCATCCAGTTTGATTGCAATCGCAATAATCAACATCAATGGGCTGAGCACAATCGTTGCAATTCCCGAAACAAACAAGTCAAGCGCTCGTTTGAAAAAGCGCTGTTCCATTGATAAGTCGGTAACCGGCAGGTGCAGCATTGCCATATCATCAAACATTTCAAATTTCGCTGTATTTAAGAGAATTTCCGAAATATCAGACTGAACGTATAGATTGGTATAGTGCTTATACGCATATTCAATGATCGCCGGACGTTCGGATGCCGGAATGTCATATAAGAATACAATATCCGTTTTCCGAATTCGTTTCTTTAGCTGCGGATCGTCCCACGTAAGCACCTTATCGATCTTAAACTGTTTGCGATAACGTGACACACATTTCACAAGCTGATCGGGGTTGGAAGAATGATCGCATACAATGACACAACGATCCGGTGGATTTAATTTGAAATACACATAGTTGCCTAAATACACAAACGCAATAACTGCGGCAACCTGCAAAAGAAATACACAGAACAAAATCATTAAATTGAGCCAAATCAAGTCCGCACGAGGCCATCTTGACACACTCATAATATAAAGCTGCAAAAATGTCACCGCATCTGTAATAAACACGGCAATACAAAGAGAAGGAATGATCTCCTTACTTTTCCGTTTTCCAACTGCAAATCCACCATATACAGCAGTCATACTGATTCCCAAAATGACAAACGTTGTCATCGTGATTGCCGCAGTACGGCTGAATCCGAATACCTGCGGAAATCCGGGTGCAAACAACCCAAAGAAAAGTAAAAACAGGATCAAAAACAGCAGCACTTTTATGCAGAACACTGCGCCGCGCCGCGGATGTTCATTACGGCCTTTTTTTTCTTTCATCTAAAACCCTCCAAAGAAGTCATCGATTCAGATGACGCACAAAAGCTGCCAGCCCACATCTGCAGGCCGGAAAATCCGATTCTATTGTTTTGCTTATTATACCAAAATGCCCATAGAAAATCAAGCAATCAGCCATCTCATATTGTAAACCAAAACTAAAAACTAGGTTGACAATATGTATCCTTTATGCTATTCTATGAACGAATCATTATCTTTGGAGGCACTTATGAACCGAACTTCTGTTGCATCTCTTACAAAAACTGCACTCTGCACCGCACTCATCTGCATCAGTGCATATATTTCTTTTCCTCTTCCCATGACGCCTGTACCAGTAACGGCACAGACAATCGCCATCAATATTACGGCCATTCTGCTGACCCCCGCACAATCAGCCGCCGCACTTGGCGTATATTTGCTGCTCGGATTCTGCGGCATTCCAGTGTTTTCCGGTGGCACCGCCGGCTTTGCACAGCTTTTCTCTCCTACTGGCGGCTTCTTAATCGGTTTTTTTGTCAGTGCCGTTTTGGTTAGCCTTTTGAAAGGGAAGAAAAATAATTTTATCCGTCATTGTCTCATTTGTATCTTTGTCGGTATTCCTACTGTCGATTTCTTTGGCGCGTTGTTTATGTGTCTGATCCATAATTATTCTCCATTGGCAGCTTTGTCAGGCGCCATCGTCCCGTTTTTGTTCGGCGACCTGCTCAAAGCGGTTGGCGGTGCACTGATCGGCACCAGTGTGAATCGATTACTCGCAATGCGGCGCTAAGGCAACGATAAAAGCGCATACTCTTTGATTTTACAAAGAGTATGCGCTTATTTTTTATGTTCAGGTAAAAATTTTGAAAACACAATGTGCCGTACCCAATAGAACAGAACAATTGAAATCGCAGCTCCAAACAGTACATCAGACGCATAATGTGCGCCCACGATCACGCGGGATGCTGCCATCACTATAATCCAAATAATTGGAACCAAATAACACAAAACTTTTCCTGCTTTATGTTTTATATACGGTACAAACAGCGTAATGGAATAAAGCGCAGCTGCGTTCGCAGTATGCCCGGAAGGGAACGAAACATATCCGGTGATCCCCTGCGGTAAAAACCACGGCGAAAAATCACTGAAATCCGAAAGCTGACGAAAACGGACACGTCCCCAGCAAAGTTTTAAAATGCTGACGCCGATCAACAGCACAACAATATACACCAGATATACAACAGAAACGCGCATCAGTCTCCATCGCATCTCTGCGTTTGTATGGAGCAAAAATCTTACATAGCCGCAAATCAGCAGCAAACAGCATATCGTGTATATCAAAGCTGCAAAAGCAGAAATTTTTGCGAAAACAAAGCCACAGTATGCCGCACCGGCCAGAATTCCAACCGCTCCGCAGACAATCATAAACTTCCTGTGTACCGCAGATTTTTCAGTAATTGCCCAGACAGCCAAAGAAGCCCCTGCAAAAACTGCAAGCGCCGGCGCTACAAGCACACCCAATAATTCAAGGATTCTCCCAAAGGCAGACGTCTGATTGACAACTGCACGCGAAATGGTTAAATCATAAATGCCAAATAAGAAGGCCAATATGACAAGCAGTGCGCCAAGACCAATGACTACCGCTCTTTTTCGATTCATCATAAATCTCTTTCCCACAAAAAATTATCGTTTCTTTTCAAGATTCTTTCCGAAATGAAATAAAATATCTCTTTATTTTTCAAAGGAAGGATGATACAATAAAGCATGTTTATTTATCCATTTGGCCTTCAGCATTTTTGATCAGGTTAAAGAGTGAAGAAGCAAACAACGGATAGTCTTTCGAAAGTGACTCGGTTGAAATCGAAAGCTTTTGCGCTGTCTGCGGCACAGAACCGAGCGTTTGCGCAGCTTCTTTTGCACGAGCCTCACATAGTACCATTGCCGCCAGTGCCTTTGCTTGCGCACAAGACGGTGGAACCGTAAACAAATTCTGCTCGTTTTTCTGATTGATCTGATATACCACACGGAACGAACGATAGACCGACAAGTTTAAAAATGCAGAAATTGCAGTTGTGAGCTCCTTATCATTCGCAGTTTGCAGCAAATCGAAAATGATATTCAGTGCATTGGCAATCAATTTTTTATTCAGCGTAGGCAAAATACTTCCTCGCATAATATTTTCCTTGCCCAAAACATCCGGTTCCGGAATATCTTCTACCGTGAGCTGCGCTCCTGTACGCTCAGGAGAACGGCCGAGTAAATAATCACATGAAACACCATAAAAATCGGCAGTACGAACAACAAAGTCAAGTCCGCACTCACGAATTCCTTTTTCATAATGGGATAAAAGCGCCTGCGAAATTCCAAGTTCTGCCGCTGCCTGTTTTTGACTGATTCCGCGTTCTTTCCGAAGCAACGTCAAAATTCGGGGAAAATCGGTGTTCATTCTGTCACCCCTTATCAAATTGTTAACGTAACGTAAATTATATTATAAAAGCTACTGATTGTAAAGCGGTTTTCGGCGAAAAACTGCCGTTTTTTTCGTTTTTATCGAAGAATCGCGCCAGATCATTTTGATTTTTCCCGATTCGTGCTAAATTCAGTCGCTTTCCATACCTGTTACATATAGAAAGGATGTATAAGTACCATGCCAGCATATCGAATTTATTTGATCCGTCACGGGTTAACAGAAGCCAATTTTTCAGGAAAATATATTGGAGAAACCGATGTTGATTTATGCGAACAAGGCGCTGCTTCCCTTTTGTCCCTGAAAGAGCAGTATGAATACCCCAATGTCGGACGTGTATATACCAGTCCGCTCAAGCGCAGTATTCAAAGCGCACGTCTTATTTATCCGCATATGACTCCGGTTACTGTAAGCGATCTGCGGGAATATTCATTCGGCGAATTTGAAAACAAGACGACCGAGGAATTGAAAGAACTTCCTTCTTATCGTGCATGGCTTGACAGCGCACAGCAAACAGTTCCTCCGCACGCAGAAGATCCTGCTGCATTCAGTCAGCGTGTATTAAACGGACTGGATGCTGTCATCCATGATATGATGAAAGATAAAATCAGTGACGCCGCCGTTTTTACACACGCGGGCGTCATCACAGCATTGCTGTGTGCTTGCGGCCTTCCAAAACGTCCGTATGCCGAATGGGCAGTTGAAAGCGGATGTGGATTCACCCTCTCCATCAACGCCTGGCTTTGGGGAAATGAACATCTGTTTGAAGTTTTCACACCAGTTCCTTATGGAAAAGATACAGACTCTATCATGTTGGATTATCAAAAGGAAATGATTGCGGATGACGAATAAATTGTGTGCATTTCTACACGGATTCATTTTGTGCAGCCTCTGACGTAACGGTTATCCGCACAGACGGCATTTTAAAGTTTTTTTCGCAAATGACCGATAAAGAGAAAAAAGAATGCGCAGACAGCCATTTTTTGTGTTATAATAAAGTGAAAGACTTCATTGATTTCAACATATATGATTTGGATGTACTGGACAAAGTGACATGTCCTATTTGTTTAGGATTACATGCCAAAAGGATATTTTCACTGATTAAAACGTTCCATTAAATATCGAAATCTTTTTACGATATGACTGATTGTGCTGACTATATTTTCAATGTTTGCATCATGCATTCTCTTTATCAAAAAGGATTCTTATCAAACACGAGATTGAATTTTAACGGAGGGATTTTGTGACCACCAATGAAATTGCAGCAATTTCCGGAAAACGAATGCGCGGCGTGATGACACCCGCTGCCTCCCTTGTGATGATTTCTTTACTCGTTTTTCTCGGAAGTCTGTTATCTGTAAAAGCATGCAAATTATTTGTTTCATCGTTACTATTCGAATCTTCTACGCAAACAGATGAATTTTTCCCTGTTTGCGCAGTAATCGGCATCATCGAGCTATTACTGCTATGCTTTCCGCTATATTTGAATATGAAACGCTGGATTGTTCTTTTAGACAATGGCTTTTTACCGCTTCGATGTGCCTTTTCCTATTTTTCATCATTCACAGAATACAAAAAGGCTTTCTGCTTCACTTCATTCCGTGCGCTCGCTCTTTTTGCTTCTGTTTTCATTTGTTTTCTGCCGAGCAGTTTGCTGCTCACCATTCTTTCAAAGCTGTCACCGGAATCCGGACTTTGGCTGATTGTATGCTTTGTTCTTTCCGCTGTTTTATTTTTGCTTGGCTGCTTTTTCTGCTATTATTTGATTGCGGGAATGTTTCTGTCCGATTATCTTTTTATCGAAGGACAGGTTTCTTCTCCGCTTAAAGCCATTCGCCTTTCGTTTTCCATGATGCACGGGCACCGTTTCCGTTTGCTGTGTGTCATCGGCTATCGGATTCCATATCTCTTGCTGAGTATGTTTATCGTGTCGCTTCCATTGACATTACCGATTATTGAAAGTACATTTGCGGTATTGGCACACGATATTCTTTTGACCCATCAATCTGAAAGCGATGCAACGATTCAATAAAAATGGAGGTTTCTATGTCAGCCCTTTGTGATTCTAAGCGCATTGTTGTAAAGGTCGGTACCTCTACACTGACGTATCCGACCGGTCACTTGAACATCCGAAAAATTCAGCGTCTGGTTACGGTTCTTTCCGATCTTAAAAATTCCGGAAAAGAAATCATTCTTGTAACCTCTGGCGCAATTGGCGTCGGCGCCGGAAAGCTTATGCTCAGTCATAAGCCCTCTGATATGCCAACGAAGCAAGCATGTGCCGCACTCGGACAAAGCGAACTCATGTATATTTATGATAAGTATTTTTCTGAATACAATCATAATGCTGCACAAGTCTTACTTACACGCGATATCATTGAGGACGCTGACCGCAAAGAAAATGTTATCAACACCATTGAACGGTTGCTCTCACTTTCCGTAATTCCGATTATCAATGAAAATGATACCGTTTCGACGGAAGAAATTGAATTTGGTGACAACGATACACTTTCGGCAATCGTAGCTTCTATTGTCTCTGCTGACCTGCTCATCATTCTAAGTGATATCGATGGCTTTTACGACAGTGACCCACGTAAAAACAAAGAAGCAAAGTTAATTCCGCTTGTTACATATTTAGATGAATCAACCTTTGCTGCGGCTGGAAATAAAGGCACTGAATTCGGTACCGGCGGAATGGCAACCAAGCTGCATGCTGCACAACTCTGCATGGAACAAAACATCTCAATGGTATTATTGAATGGAAGTCATCCCGACCATTTATACGATTTATTTGAAGGCGTTCCTGTCGGAACACTGTTTCAAAGAAAAGAACAGGAGGAATGCACATGTCAAAATTGATTTCCCTTGCACAACGAATTAAAGATGCGCAGCCACAAATTGCGCATGCTTCCACACCGCTCAAAAATCAAATTCTTTTGCGCATTGCAAACCGTTTGACAGAAGCCTCCGACGAGATTTTGGAAGCCAATCGCGCCGATCTTGCGCGCGCTTCGCAAAACGGAATTCCAAACGTTATGCTCGATCGGCTTTCTCTGTCCGAAGAACGAATCCAATCAATGGCAAACGGCGTGCGCAAAGTTGCTGCATTGGCCGACCCGATTGGAGAAATTCTGTTTGGAAAAACACTTCCCAATGGTTTGGTTTTACGCAAAGAGCGTGTACCGCTGGGGGTCATTGGTATTATTTATGAATCCCGTCCAAATGTCACGGTTGACGCTGCGGCACTCTGCTTAAAGACTTCCAACGCCGTTATGCTGCGCGGCGGAAAAGAAGCTATCAACACCAATACCGCACTGGTCCGTATCATGCAGGATGCAATCCGCACAGAAGGAATGAACCCCGACATTATTGGACTGGTAGAAGATACAACACGTGAGAGTGCAACACGAATGATGCGGTTAAACGGATATCTCGACGTGTTGATTCCGCGCGGCGGCGCAGGACTTATTCAAAGTGTTGTACAAAATGCTACAGTTCCCGTTATTGAAACCGGCGCCGGAAACTGCCATATTTACATTGACGAAACAGCCGACCTTCAAATGGGCGCTGACATTGTGTTCAATGCAAAAACAAGCCGTCCATCCGTCTGTAACGCATGTGAAAGCCTGCTGGTTCACGAGAAAGTAGCCGATGTATTTTTGCCGCTCGTCAAAAAAATGTTGGATACGAAAAATGTGATCATGCTTGGCTGTGAAAAAACACGCGCAATTTTAAACGATATTCCACCGGCAACGGAAAGTGATTATGCTGCCGAGTTTTTAGGATATGTCATTTCAGTCAAAGTGGTTTCCTCGATCGATGAGGCAATTACTCATATCAATCGATATTCCACACATCATTCGGAGTCCATTATCACAAAAGATATCGAAAGCGCAAGACAGTTTACACAGCGTGTGGACTCCGCCGCAGTATACGTGAACGCTTCTACGCGATTCACAGACGGAGAGGAATTCGGCTTTGGTGCGGAAATCGGAATTTCAACGCAAAAACTTCATGCACGTGGTCCCATGGGACTCAATGAAATGACGAGCGCCAAATACATTATATATGGTACCGGTCAGGTACGATAACATAAGGAGGACGTTATGAACGACACCCAGAAAAACAACGAACATACAGATAACCTTTCTAACGTATTATCGAAACTCAATCAAACAGAATCTTCAAGTACACAATCAACCGAGCCCGCTGATGCTCAAAACAATGAAGGCAAAGAGCATGCAAAAGATTCCTCTGAAGCAGCAGTTCAGGAAGAAAAACCGAAAAAAGCACATCATCCTGCTTCGTACAAAAAGCGGAAGCTCTCCCGCAAAGAATTTTTCACAGCGATTCTCGGAATTGTTGTCTGCTTCTTTGTTGTAATCGGAATCATCTCTACAGCAACATTTGCTGTGAATACCGCAAATGAGTGGATCAATTCCACAAAGCTCAAAGAGGAAATGGCTTATGTCGTATTCCCTCTTGTTATTATTGATGCACCTGAATTTGATTCTCCGGAAAAACTTGATAGCTCTGTCATCATTTCTTCTTCCATCTGGAAACTCATTCTGGAGGACAGCACCAAAGATAAATATATCAAAGACGACGTTGGAGGAATGACCGTTCCGGACACTGATGTTGAATACTATGTACGTATGCTTTACGGAAATGATGTAGAGATTGTACATCAAACGATCAGTGACTCTGCTGTAGAAATGAGTTATGACGCTGAGAGCAAAAGCTATCGTGTAGAATCAACACCTGTACTTCTTCCATATACGCCCCGTGTAGACGAAATTCATCAAGAAGGAGACATCTATACCTTAAAAGTCAGCTATATTCTGCCTGACGTCACTTGGAGTCTTTCTTCCAATCATAAAGAAATTGTAGAAAAAGTCATGGAGTTTAAAGTCAAGAAAGTCGACGATCATTATCAGATTCTTTCTCTTTCCATGCTTGAAGTAATGGATGCAGAGTCTTCTGAAAACGCACAAACACCTGATGAGGCATCCACTGATACAAAAAATGAATTTTTAGAAGAAACGGCTGAATCTTCGCAGGAATCATCTGTTTCATCCGAAGAGCAGACCTCAACTGAAAATTAAAAAGGAGTTATTGAAGATGAAAAATCCAATCGTAACCATTGAAATGAATGACGGCACTTGCATGAAAGCTGAGCTGTACCCTGAAATTGCACCGAACACTGTAAAGAATTTTATTTCATTGTGTCAGAAAGGCTTTTATGATGGTGTTACATTCCATCGTGTCATTCCCGGCTTTATGATTCAAGGCGGTGATCCAGACGGACGCGGCACTGGTGGTCCGGGATACTCCATTCGCGGCGAATTTACCGCAAACGGATTCCAAAATGATCTTCGTCATACACGCGGTGTCCTTTCTATGGCACGTACTTCTTATCCGGACAGTGCTGGTTCTCAATTTTTTATTATGGTTGAAGACGCACCGCATTTAGACGGACAATACGCAGCATTTGGCAAGGTAATCGAAGGAATGGAAACTGCAGATAAAATTGTCGGCGTCATTACTGATTTTGCTGATCGGCCTGTAAAAGATCAAACAATGAAAAAAGTGACTGTCGAAACATTTGGCGAAACGTATGATGCACCTGAAATCATAAAATGAGTTTATTAAAAGAGCACAGTGAATGATAAATATTCATTGCGCTTTTTTAAATATCTTGTCGTTTCTTGCACTCTGTATTATTTCATGTTACAATGAAAATAGAAAGGAGTGACACAGAATCATGCGTAAATTGTTCGTCGTTTTTTTACTTGTTTTTTCTTTTATATTTCCTACTTCTGTCTGTGCATCCAGCGCAGACTTGACCCCTTCTGTTATTTTCGCAGTGTATGATGCCACAAACGAACAATACCTGTTAGACCCTATACCTGTTTCTGTTTCCTCCTCTTCCTCGTATCTTCAAGTTTTAAAAGAACTTGAGGAAAACAGAATCTTAGATGTAACCATTGAAAACGGAAGTCCATCGGCCATTTCCAATACGGAATCAGGATATATCCTCACAGAAAATCAATCAGGACAATTTTACTTAAAAACAGACAATACTGTTCTGGATGATAGTGTCTGGCTTGCCGCGATTGGAAATTCCAGCATCATTGAAGTGGTATTCTCCAGCGAACCACTTGTAACACCAAAACAAGCATCACTTGCTGCGAACTCTTTCACCGCACAAAATGAATTAACCGTTTCTGCCTTGACAGATGCCGGCCACTGGCTATCCCGTAATGAAGAGGATACCACGCTTTACTTTATGGCAATGACAGCATCAAACCAATCCCTGTCCCCAAGCGACGTGGCTACCCTTCCATATACGTTGGAAAATCAAACACCTACAGATGCCAAAACTGCCGCTGAAGAACTCTTGATGTTATCTGCATGTGGTTATTCTCAGACCACACAGGCTGTTTCAAACCGTATCGAATATCTTGCCTCCTGTACGATTGACAGCACCAATGGTGATTTGATTGTTCAAGTCCTTCGTGCACTGGATAGCCGGAATTTTTCACTTCCCGATGATGCAAAAAATACGCGATTCTTCTTGTGTTCTCAATTGCTTGCGTTACAAAATGAAGATGGCGGTTTCTCTACCAATGAAGGATTTTCCTCCAGTCCATGGACAACCTTGGATGCGATGCTCGTTCTTTCAAGCTATGCACAGGAAGATAAAATGATCGCAAATGCGATTCGTGAAGCCGCATCCTATATCAGTCAATTAAATCAGACCAAAGGGCTGACCCATGCAACGACCTACTCTTCCACACGGATTCTTGCAAAAATGATTTCCGCACTCATCTGTAATCAAATTGATCCTTACGATGATAGATATTCCATTGACAACATTTCTCCGATTGAATATCTCTTACAGCGTCAAAACGACGATGGAGGATTTTGTGCAGAACCCGGCGGTCTTTCTTCACTGGAAGCAACAGAAACAGCTGTACTGGCGCTTTCCGCATTAAACAAAGGAAAAAGCCCTTACATTTTTTCCAGTCAGGCTACACAAGAATCTGAATCTGCTGTTTCCGAATCAGCCGCTGATCGCTCAGCAGAAACACAGCCCAGTGGTTCTGTTTGGATTTGGATTGGTGTTGGCGCAATTGTCATTGTGTGTATGATCTTAATGGTATGTTTGCAAGTACACCGTAAACGAAAAAGATCTTGACTTTTTTTAAACTGCACGTTATAATAATTAAAAATTGATTTCAGGCATTGATTGCCGGGCCGAAAGGCAGCAGAACGTAACTGCGGGACAGCAAAATATACTGTTCCGCAGTTTTATTTTTTTAAAGGAGATTATTTATGCGAAACAAGAACTCTGAGCCCAAGGCGATTGCTATGCGCGTCTCTATCAACACCATCATTGTCAACGCCGTATTATCTGGATTTAAGCTATTAGCTGGTATCATTTCTGGTTCGGCAGCAATGATCTCCGACGCCGTTCACTCTGCGTCGGACGTATTCAGTACCATTATTGTTATGGTCGGTGTACATATTTCAGCAAAAGACGCCGACACTGAACATCCATATGGTCATGAACGAATGGAATGTGTCGCAGCCATTCTGTTGGCTTGTGTGTTGGCCCTCACCGGACTTGTCATTGGATACTCCGGCATTCAAAGTTTGATTTCCAGTACACAGTCGCCGCTTGCTGCACCGGGATTGCTCGCACTGATTGCAGCCATCATCTCCATTGCCGTAAAAGAAGGAATGTATTGGTATACAAGAAATGCCGCGAAAAAAATCAATTCAGGCGCTTTGATGGCCGATGCATGGCACCATCGCTCGGATGCATTTTCTTCTGTCGGCAGTTTAATCGGTATCGCCGGTGCGCGTTTGGGATTACCGATTTTAGACCCAATCGCAGCAATTGCAATCTGTATCTTCATTCTCAAAGCATCCTATGATATTTTTAAAGATGGCATTGATAAAATGGTAGATAAAGCTTGCCCCGAAGAAGTGGTCGCTCCCATTCGTGAGCTTGTATTACAAGTAGACGGTGTTGTCGACATTGATTTAATGAAAACGAGAATGTTCGGTGCCCGTTACTATGTTGATATCGAAATTACTGCAGACGGTTCCTTAACACTGTCAGAAGCACACCACATTGCAGAAACGGTGCATGCAGAAATTGAACATCATTTTCCGGATGTCAAACACTGTATGGTACACGTGAATCCCGCACACGACTAATTTCTTTTCCGCTTGTATATCATATACAAGCGGTTTTTTCTTGTACGATGCTTGACGAAAAAACAGGAAACGAGTACAATAAAAACGGTTTCTATTTGATTTTTCATTTTATGATAGATGAGGAGATTCATTAAAACAATGACACTTGATACATTAAAACCTGGTGAATCCGGCACCATTATTTCCGTGGGCGGAAACGGTGCACTTCGCCGTCACTTACTTGACATGGGACTGACCCCGAAAACAAAAATCCACGTGCGCAAAGTTGCACCGATGGGTGACCCGATTGAACTGTTTTTACGCAGTTACGTGCTGACACTTCGAAAAGAAGATGCGGCCAATATCGTGGTGGAAAAGGAGTCCTCAAAATGAATGAGATTTTGCTTGCCTTAGCCGGAAATCAAAATAGCGGCAAAACAACGTTATTTAACTGTTTAACCGGCAGTAATCAAC
This sequence comes from uncultured Clostridia bacterium, assembly GCA_944386285.1. GTDB lineage: Bacteria > Bacillota > Clostridia > Oscillospirales > Ruminococcaceae > Paludihabitans. The sequence goes on from CALXAM010000026.1 coordinate 14,385, forward strand.
ATGTCGGCAATTTTCCTGGGGTAACGGTTGAAAAGAAAGAAGGACGTGTCCTTCATCACAAAGATATGACCTTAGTTGATCTTCCTGGTATCTATTCACTTTCGCCCTATACGTCAGAAGAAGTGGTAACACGCGACTTTTTACTCGAAGAACATCCAAGAGCAATTATCAACATCGTCGACGCAACCAATATAGAACGAAATCTCTACTTAACCCTGCAGCTGATGGAGCTTGAAATTCCAATGGTCATTGCACTGAACATGATGGACGAAGTGCGTGCAAGTGGAAATACAATTCATGTAGACGCACTTCAAAAACAGTTAGGTGTGCCGGTCGTTCCCATCTCTGCAGGAAAAAATGAAGGAATCCACGATCTTGTCGATGCAGTCGAAAACGTCGTGCAAAATGATCTCCGTCCAAAACATTTTGACTTTTGCACCGGTGAAGTTCACCGTGCAATTCATGCAATCGGCCACATCATTGAAGATCATGCGCATCATGCCGGATACCCTGTCCGTTTTGCTGCAACAAAGCTTGTAGAAGGTGATGAACCAACACAACAGGCACTTGGTATCCATGAAAATGATTTGCATTTAATCGACCACTTAGTACAGGATATGGAGCAAGCGCTCGGTACGGATCGAGAAGCTGCATTGGCTGATATGCGCTATCAGTACATCGAAACACTCTGCGCACAGTGTGTTGTAAAGCGTGGAGAATCAAGAGAACAGCTTCGCTCTGAAAAAATTGACCGTGTCTTAACCCATAAATTTTTCGGTATTCCTATTTTTATCGGCGTGATGTTTCTTGTGTTCTTTTTAACGTTTGAAGTATTGGGCGCACCTCTTCAATCGTTATTAGAAGCAGGAATTGCAGCGTTGTCTACACAGACTGAGAGATTACTGACCTCTCTCGAAGTAACCCCATGGCTTTCTTCTCTGATTTTAGACGGCGTATTTGCCGGTGTCGGCAGTGTTCTGTCCTTTTTGCCGATCATTGTCATTCTGTTTTTCTTTTTGTCTTTACTCGAAGACAGTGGATACATGGCACGTGTTGCGTTTGTCATGGACAAATTACTTCGCAAAATCGGTCTTTCGGGACGTTCTTTCGTGCCAATGCTGATTGGCTTTGGATGCAGTGTTCCTGCAATCATGTCCGCACGGACATTATCCAGTGAGCGTGATCGCAAAATGACAATTCTGCTCACCCCGTTTATGTCATGCAGTGCAAAACTTCCGATTTACGGCATGATTACCGCTGCTTTTTTCCCGCATCATGGCGGTCTGGTCATGATTTCTTTGTACCTGCTCGGCATTCTGGTTGCGATTTTGTCCGGTTTACTGCTGAAAAACACCGTATTTCGCGGCAATCCTGTTCCCTTTGTAATGGAGCTTCCAGCTTATCGGTTACCGGCAGCCAAAAGTGTATTGCTGCATATGTGGGAAAAGGCAAAAGATTTCTTGAAAAAAGCATTTACCATCATCTTTTTAGCATCCATCGTAATTTGGTTTGCACAAAGCTTTAACTGGAATCTTCAAATGGTACAAAACAGCGGTGAAAGTATCTTAGCTTCGATCGGCTCCTTTATCTCCCCGATCTTTACACCGCTTGGATTTAACGATTGGCGTGCTTCTACAGCACTGATCACAGGATTCACTGCTAAAGAATCTGTTGTGAGTACGCTTTCCATCCTCACCGGTGCGGGAACAGATGCACAGCTTTCGCTGGCGCTCTCATCAATTTTCACGCCGCTTTCATCACTGTCATTCCTTACTTTTACGATTTTGTATATGCCATGCGTCGCAGCATTTGCAGCCGCTAAACGTGAACTTGGTTCTTGGCGGCGCGCACTTGCAGGTGCTGCATATCAAACAGCTGCCGCTTATATCGCCGCACTCGCTGTTTTCCAAATTGGACGTTTCTTCTTTTAAGAGGTGTGTGTTATGAACTTGTCCGATTGGATTATCGTGATCGTGCTCGCAGCTGCTGCAATACTTGCTGCTTTCTCTGTACATCGCCAAAAGAAAAAATCAAAGTGTACCGGGAATTGTTTGTATTGCAGTGCTGAATGTCATTCAAATCACGCTCAAACAAAAGAAGATTGATTGCCGAACGGTAAGGAGGATGCCGTATGTTTCGGTTTATGAAACTCAAAGTATACCGCAGAACATTTTGACAGTACCTGATTATTGTAACGCTTATCTTCATTCTCGCGTCGGCAATTCTTGTACAAAATTTATTGGCGAACGAAGAATCTCGTTATACACAAAAGAGTGAACATTTTTTTCATCCGTTGAAAGCAGAATTACTCGCGTCACATCTTCCATTGATCTGTATATGACCAGGCTTTATTCCAATCCTGATCTGCTCGCTGATTTCCTTTCCTATTTCAACAATGATATCGAAAATTATCTGGAATCGACGTTAAACGATAACTCAGATCCGGAAACAACGCCTTCTTTTCTGCGTGACTTTAAATTGTTTGTACGCGAAAATGATTTTTTAATCCGCGAAGTTTTATTCTGCGCAGAGGACTATACCAATCGTATTTTATTTTCTGAAAACGGTGGCGCTGAATATTCTTTTAATGTATCTATATCATCTCTTGAAGGACGAGACCTTTCAGAAGGATATCAGTATCCAAAAACAATCACAGTCCCGGGAGATTTTTCAAAAGAACTGGGACAAATTATCTTTTTCATTGATTTTAAACGCATTCTTGAAACCACAGATACCAGTGCTTTATATAACGGTGCCGTTGTATCGCAAGGAACGGTTTATCACTTTCTCCCCGGGAATGGACTAATTGACGACAAAACTGCACTTTCAATTTACCATTCCACTTCACAAGATGAAATGTTTCCGTTTCCTTATTATGTAGGCGCTTCTGCACAGCATTCATATAAACTGATTATGGCAGCAAGCCGACAGCAATTGTTTTTGCAAAGCATCAATTTTTTTATTCTTTTGCTAGGTCTTTTGTTTTTGGTATATCTGCTGACAATGATTTTACTGTTATGGCGACTGAATCAAGATGCAAAATCATTACAAAACATTCTCTCCTTCATCGAAGCGGCGCAAAATGGTGCATTCCATGAGATTTCTGTTTCAAGAAAAAATGACGAATACACACAAATCGCTGTTGCACTCGAAAAAATGGGACGAAATATTCAACGGTATATTGATCGGGAATATGTATTAACGCTTGAACAGCAAAAAGCGCATATGCGTGCGCTTCAAAATCAAATCAACCCACATTTTCTTTATAATACGCTCGAAATCATTCGATACCGTGCGCAAAAAAACGATCAACCGGAAGTGTCGCTCGCGATTGAGAATCTCGGCAGTTTATATCGTGATATTGTACGCGAAAAGGAAAATATCACAATCGGAAAAGAACTCACCATTCTGACGCGCTATCTTGATTTAATGCAATTCCGCTATCCTCAATCATTTTCCTATCAGATTGATGTTCCGGAAGAAATCAAGAAAATTCCAACGATAAAATGTTGGATGCAGCCAATCGCTGAAAATTTCTTTAAATACGGATTTGATAAATCGAATGAATTCAATTTTTTGTTTGTAGAAGGTATTGTACAATCTTCTGCTGCATGTATTCGTTTTATCAATAACGGATATGGAATTCCGCCCGATCGTGTTGAAGAAATCAACCGTTGGTTTTGTACGCAAAATGACCAAGGAAAATCTGATTCAAAAGAAATCGGGCTCAAAAACGTCTGGGCACGGCTTCACATTTTATACGGCAGTTCTTTTTCAATGAAAATTGAAAACCGGGAAACCATGGGCGTTATGCTGTCTGTATTTCTTCCATCCACTGAAAAAGGAGACGACTTATGTATCGAGTCTTAATTGTTGACGACGAACCGGATATTTTATATGGGATTACATCCATGATCGACTGGTCTTCTCTGTCCATTGACACACCGGACACCGCTGCAAGTCTTCAACAGGCACGCAGCATTTCTGCACAGCGTTCCCCCGATATTGTAATCACCGATATCCGTTTGGATGATGGATGGGGATATGAGTTGATTCCTCAATTAAAACAAGTAGGAATTACGCCGCGGTTTATTATGGTAAGCGGGTATGATGATTTTAATTTTGTTCGTCAATCTTTGCTGCTTGGTGCAAAGGACTATTTGCTTAAACCAGTGAATAAACAAGAACTGTACGCCGTCCTGAATACAATTATTCAAGAAGATTTCGGCACCGTCCTTGAAAATCAGCAAAAAATTGCGCTTGATCCTGTCACAGCAAAACCCGTTGATTCCTATTCCAATTTAACGAAAAAACTGTTGGATGTCATCAGTCGAAATACAGCAAATAGCATCTCGTTAAAAGCAATCGCCGACCAACTTGGTATGAACAGCAAATATATCGGACGAATTTTTTTACAGGATACGAATATGAAATTTTCCGATTACTTATTTGCTTATCGAATGGAGATTGCCGCTAATCTGATTCAAACAACCGATGAAAGCATCCAACAGATTGCCGAACGCGTAGGATATTCGCAAATGCCCTATTTCTACACGCATTTTAAAAGCTACTTCAATATTTCTCCCGGCGATTTAAGAGGAAGTGGTGGTTTAAATGAAAGTTAAAGCGCTTCTTAGTATCATCCTTGTTGTTTTTATCACTTTTACGGGTTGTGATTCTGCCACCCCACTTTCAGAAAAGGAAGATGATGCAGTAAATCTGATTTACTATACGATCGGCAACCCTGATAAAGATTTAGATGTCGTTAATGAAGCACTGAATGAATACCTATTAAAAACCTGCGGCTTTACCGTACAATATGAAAAAATCCCTTGGTCAGAGTATAGCAGTGAGGTATCCTCTCTCATTGGCAGCGGAAATTTTGATATTCTATTTGCAACCGGAAAAGATCAAGGTGACTATGCCGGTAACGCACAAAACGGCGTATGGCTGCCGCTCGATTCTTTTTTGGAAACCTCAGCGAAAACGCTGTACGATACGATTGACCCATTGTTTTGGGAAGGAATGCGTATCAATGGTACGATCTACGGCGTTCCCACCAATAAAGAACTATCTTCCCCGGAATGGTTTATTTTTGCAAAAGATTTAGTCGACAAATATGAAATTAACCCCGATGAATACCAAACCTTTGAATCATTAGAGCCGTTACTGCAAATGATCCATCAAAACGAACCGGACAGACTGCCGTTTCGCCTTGATTCCGAAGCAAGAAACTATTTTTCACTGGATGGGTATGAGTATATCATTGGGCGTGAAATTCCGCTAATGGTAAAATCATTGGACGAATCGCCTCAAGTTGTAAATATTTTTGAAACCGAATGCGGACAATCTACCATTCAAACAATACGTCGTTTTTATGAAAAGGGTTACATCAACGAAGATGCTGCCCTGCGGGAACCAACCGACTTGGCCGGAAGCGAAAAATTATTTTGCACGATGGGATCCGGCGGTCCTTATTCCGATGCAACATGGAGCGCAAATTTTGGAATCGATGTTGTTTCCACGCGTGTTTCTAATACAGTTGTTACAACAGAATCCGCACGAGGCGGTATCATGGCTGTGAATTCTAAAACGAAACATCCTGAGGAATGTCTGACTTTTTTAACGTTGGTAAACACCGATCCGGTTGTACGCAACCTATTGAATTTTGGTGTTGAGAACGTACACTATACATTAGATGAGAACAATCAAGTTGTTTCACTTTCTACTGATTACGCAGGCGTGAGCTATACCCAAGGAAATTGGTTTATCTTATATACACAAGCAGGTGAACCACAAAACAAATGGGAAATTTATCGAGAATTCAACAATTCATGCACACGTTCTTCCCTGCTTGGATTCTCTCCTGATCTTGAGGAATTACAGGATATCACAAATAATGTATCTACCGTCTATAAAAAATACTATGCAAGTATTATGACCGGAAGTGTCGATCCTGATATCTATATTCCCAAAATGCTCAGTGAATTAAAAGGTGCCGGAATCGACACCCTTAAAACCAGTTTGCAATCTCAAATTGATAATTTTTTAGCACAATCTAATCCATAAATATATAATAAAGGAGAATGAATATGGAAACCAGCACATTCTATGTATCTCTTTCAATACAGGACGCGGCTGCAGCAATCGACAATGAAATCATTCGTGGAAATGTCAGCGGAACGTTGATTGACCGATTTGTCGCAAATCATCCTGACGGAACGCACTGCTTAATCAGCGTGTATGAAAAACATTTCGTTCGTGCCGGAAATCGCTTGACATTGACTGTTACACTCGATAATTTCTTTGGTCATACCCGTGTTCACACAGCCGGCGGTGGCGGCGGCGGTATGCTCCGAATCGACTTTGGTGCAGCTTCTTCCTTTACGCAAAGTGTTGTTCGCGCACTGTCGCCTTTCATGATTCAAGTATGAGTCATACCGTTCGCGGTCGTTTTGCACCAACGCCAAGCGGCAGAATGCATCTTGGCAATTTGTTTTCTGCGCTGATTGCATGGCTATCTGTTCGACAGCAAAACGGCATCATGCTCTTGCGCATTGAAGATCTTGATCGTGCACGCTGTAAACGTGAATACGCCGAACAGCTCATAAAAGATCTGGCGTTATTTGGTCTTGATTATGACGAAGGCGGTTTAACTGGGACCGATCGTTTTTCAGAATCATGTGTACAAAGTGAAAGAAATGATTATTATCATGAAGTTCTTTCCATTCTTTCAAAACGAGCGCATATATATCCTTGTTTTTGTACACGTGCCCAACTTCATGATATTAACGCACCGCATTTAGGTGATTACACACCTGTTTATGCCGGAACGTGTCGAAACCTGTCATCAGCGGAAATTCTGCAAAAACAAACGATTCGCAATCCCTCTCTTCGCATTGAAGTTCCGAATCAGACGATTGCTTTTAATGACTGCTGTCAAGGACATGTGGAAGAAAATCTCTCACACTCCTGCGGTGATTTCGTTTTACAACGCGCAGACGGCATTGTTTCTTATCAACTGGCTGTAGTCGCTGATGATGCTCGAATGGGTGTTACGGAAGTCGTTCGCGGACGTGATCTGCTCTTCTCCACTGCTCGTCAACTGTTTCTTTACGATCTGTTGGATGCAGTTCCACCCCGATTTGCACATGTTCCATTATTGCTTGCACCGGATCATCGGCGACTTTCCAAACGAGATGCCGCATTAAGTCTAACAAGCCTGCTCACCCGTTTTTCTCCCGAAGAACTGATCGGAATACTTGCCGCACTTTGTGGCTTAATTGATCGCCCCGAACCGGTCAAAGCCGTTGATCTTATTCCGCATTTTTCATTTGAACAATTAAAAAAAGAAGACATTGTACTTTCCCCGTCGTTTTACCATGTATAACAGACGGGGTTTCTGTTTTTTACATTTACTTTTTTGCTTAGAAATAGTATAATGAATCTATAAGTATATCTGCATGAAGGCAAAAAAAGGGGGTATGCTGTGATGGAATACCATATTGTCACGGATACGGTCTTTCCTTCTACTGTCAGCCCATTTTTATCCAATCGTATGTCTTCTGTTTTTCCACGCAGTATACAAAAACAATATCTTTGCGTTTCTAAAGATGAATTACAATCAGTATGTAATTCTCAGACCACTACTTTTGTACTTACAGCTCCTGCCCAGCTTTCCGGCACATATGCCTCTGCCCGTGATGCACTGTCTCGTTTTCAAAATACAGTGATCATTGACTCCAAAACATTCGGCGCAGGTCAGCTGTTGCTTGCTGAACTCACAGCAAAAACCGCAGGATCTGCACGCTTTTCTTCTATTGTTTTAAAACGTATTCGTGCACTGCAAAAACGTATTTTCTGTCTATTTACTGCACCATATGGACAGGCAGATTATCTTTCAAATCATGATAAAGATAAACGGTCTGCATGTTCTATGTTTCGATCAGTCTATACGATCGGCGAAGAAGGACATGTCCGTTTATACTGCAAAATTTTTGCTCGATCTGATGCTGAAGCTTTGTTTTTGTGCTTAAAGCGGAAACTTCATCTGTCAACACAACCAGTCGCTGTATCGTATTACGGAAAATCAGATGAAGCACATGAATTATGCAACCGTATTCAAGCGGCTGGGCATGCGCTTCTTACCGCAAAAACAATTCAAACGGATCTTCCGTTTGGCGCTTCTGGCCTTTTATCTACCGCTATTTTATTATCGGAGGAATGAGAATGAATCATGAAGAACGGAGTGTAAAAACCGTTGCACAATCACGCACAGAACAAATTCAAATTCTGATGCCTGAACATATCAATGGGTATCAGCGTTTATTCGGTGGAAAGTTAATGGAATGGATTGACGTTGTCGCTGCAGTTGCTGCACGACGTCACTCAGGTCATAATGTTACGACCGCTTCCATCAGTCAACTGGAATTTAAAGCACCTGCTTATGTAAACAATACAATTGTGCTCAAAGCGCAGCTCACTTATGTGGGACGCACTTCTATGGAGGTACGCGTAGATACATTTGTAGAACATTTAGATGGCAGTGAAACAATGATTAACCGTGCGTATCTTGTTATGGTTGCACTTGACGAAAACGATACGCCAGTGACTGTTCCTCTTTTGCGCTGTGAAACTGCTGAAGAAGAATTTGAATGGGAAGCCGCACGAAGACGCCGTGCATTCCGAAAAGAAAACAGTCTTGATTTTTGACTGCTGACAGTTTAAGGAGGCGTTATATTTATGGACGAAAAACAACAAAACATTCCTTCTGAAGCACCTGAATCATCACTTCCGGATGATTTTGCACAAAAAATTCTTGATAGCGTTCCACCGATAGAAGATCTTCCTCTATCGGCTCCGCAGAACGTACCAACTGACGCAACCATGCAGTATCAGGCACCTGCTGCTCCGCAGAATGTGCCTACTGACGCAACCATGCAATATCAGGCACCTGCTGCTCCGCAGAATGTGCCGAATAATGCAACCATGCAGTATCAAGCACCTGGTGCTCCGCAGAATGTGCCGAATAATGCAACCATGCAGTATCAAGCACCTGGTGCTCCGCAGAATGTGCCGAATAATGCAACCATGCAGTATCAGGTACCTACTGCTCCACAGAATGCACCGAATAATGCAACCATGCAGTATCAGGTACCCACTGCTCCGCGGAATATGCAGAATAATGCAACCATGCAGTATCAAGTACCCACTGCTCCACAGAATGCACCGAATAATGCAACCATGCAGTATCAGGTACCCACTGCTCCACAGAATGCACCGAATAATGCAACCATGCAGTATCAGGTACCTACTGCTCCGCGGAATATGCAGAATAATGCAACCATGCAGTATCAGGCGCCTGCTGCTCGGCCAAATATACCGGATAATGCAACCATGCAATATCAGGCATCTACTGCTCCACAGAATATACCGAACAATGCACCTCCTAAAAAGAAAAAAATAAAAGGATGGATGCTTGGACTCATCATTGGCGGCGGTACTCTTGTATTGGCTGGTATTATTGTTCTTATTTTGTTCCTGTGCGGTGTGTTCTCTGGATTCCAAATTGACGTCAGCGATTTTTATGAAATTAAAATCGAAGGATATGACGGATATGGAAAGGCTGAAGTGGTTTTAAAAGAAGATGCCGCTGAAACAATTGCTTCAGATGAACGCTACGAAATTTTGAACACGATGACTTTTACGCTTACCAAAGAAGATCATATTCAAAATGGTGAGACAATCGAAGCTACCGCTGATTATGATGAAGCAAATGCAGAAGAAAAAGGTATTACTATAACAAATGCTTCACTCACTGCAACAGCAGAAAATCTGGAAGCTGCAAATGTCGTTGATCCATTTGAAACACTTAGCATTTCTGTGGAAGGCGTTTCTCCCATTGCGACCATCGAATTGGTGGATACATCCGAAGAAAAACTATTTACATATGGCTTTAAAGAGGATGTAACATATGTGAAAAACGGCGATGAAATCACAATCGTAGCTTCTTATGATGAACAGCTTTTCGAAGAGAAAGGACTCGTTGCTGCAGAAACCGAAATGACTTACAAAGTTGAAAATCTCTCAGAATATGTGATGTCTGCGGATATGCTCACCGACAATATGCGTTTGCTCATTTCAGAATCTACTGCTTCAAAACTGGAATCGACATTGGAGTCCAATCGGTATTCAATTATTTATAAGATCAACGATCCCGATTTTTCATTTATGGCTACCCTTTCCTTCAAAGATATTCAAGTGGAAAAAAGCTATTTGCTCACTAGCCAATCGCCAGATGAATGGTCTTCTGTCAATATGGTGTTTGATCAATATAAGATGACAGCGGTTCTTTCTCAAGATGGCATGGAACGGGAATACACGTTGTATGCGTTAGTTGGTGTCAGCGATCTGATTGCGGAAAACGGTGCGCTTCAACCGATTGAATCGAACGAAGTTACTTTCTACTTATCTTATTTAAATTCTGATGTTTCTGCATTATATGATAGTGTGATTAAACCATACGAAGGAAAATATAATATTAAGGAACTTGCCGCATAAGAAAAAAGAACGGATATCAAAATGATATCCGTTCTTTTTTCGCCTATTTTACTGATTGTCTTTTCGCGCCTGTCTTACTTGTATATAAAACAATTCCAAGGCTGCTTTCAGGAAAAGGCCTGTCGATTGTAATAAATGCTTTTGGTTCTCCGGCACTGATGCTTCCTCGTACCGGGAAAAAATCTTCTACATAATACTGCTCAAGTTTCGAATTATACAGACATTCCCCTTTTTGAAGCCGGCGATATCCTGATTGAAACAAACAATAAAGCGATGTTTTCCCCGAGGAACTGTTTAACACACTGTCCACCAAAAGTGCAACACGCCGCATGTTTCCCCTCCTTTATGACTTACATCTGTTCTTGTAATATCATATCAAAAGAGGTGTCCCATTAACAGGACTTTATAAAAAAACATTCATAAACTACTCACCAATATCCGCGATACAACAAATTTCTATTCCCTGTTTCATATCCTCCAAACTTGCAGCATTTCCACCAAGCCATTTTTCAACCTTCAAAACAACAGGTTGGTCGTCTACCAAGTCAACAAAGTTGTCTGATAAAACCACATCTGTGTTCTGAAAGCGCACAAATACACCTTTTGCAAATGTGTCTGTTGACAATGTAATCGTCATTTCGTCATTCTCCTGACGAAGATCCGCTGTAATTGTCGGCTGAATCCATTCAAAATGCTTCGGTTTTACAAACAGAGAAGAACGTTTTGTTAACAGTTTTCCGTTTTCGTCATATAGTTCATACACAAAGAATCGATTATACTTTGCATCTTTCACACTTTCCGTCAAATCAAGCGCTGGAAGTTTTACGGAAGACAATGCCGGACAAATCACATCCTGTTCTCCTTGAACAATCGCTTCAAATACATTGTTTCGCACTGACCAGCGAATATGACATTTTGCGTCATGAAGTGTTTCATTGGAAAGCGCGAGCATAACGGAGTAATCCTGTTCAAATGCAGCAAGCAAAATCGGTGCAAAAAAGCGTTTTGCCTCATAATGAAGCGCTTTCCATCGCCCGAACGAATCAATTGAAGCCCAGCTTGCCACTGGCCAACAATCGTTTACCTGCCAATACAAAGCACCCATACAACGACCGCGATTTGCACGCCAATGTTCAATCGCATGTCGCATCGCATCCGCCTGTAAAAGCTGAGAAGTATACACAAGCATTTTGAAATCTTTTGGATATAAATAATCCTCCGATAAATAGTGCAGCATTTTTTGATTTCCGCCTACACATTTCTGATGACTTTCCATCACACGAGAAAACGGATTCATATCCTTAGCTGTTGCAAAACTTTCACAAGTCTTGATATCCGGAAAAGATTCAAATCCAAATTCAGAGCAAAACCGGAAATAGGTATCACGGAAATAAGTAAAGGGCTTACCGCCGTGCCAAACCTCCCAACAATGCATATCACCGCGATTCTCATCTGCCGGATCATCAAACCCACCACCCGACGAAGGACTGGACGGCCAATAAAATGTATCCGGTGCATATTGCTCACATAAATCAGGCAGCAGCTGCTCATACAAATACAGATAATCCAGCTTAGTACGTTCATTCTGCGGAATTTCCCAGTTTAACCATGCTGTTTCCATTTCATTATTTCCACAAAGCAAACCTAAACTTGCATGGTTACGGATTCGTTTCATATTCTCAATAAATTCGGGGATAAGATTTGCTTCAAAGGAAGCACTCATCCGATACGTTGCGCATGCAAACATGAAATCCTGCCACACAATCAGTCCTAATTCATCGCATAAATCAAAGAACCAATCATCTGGATAATAACCACCACCCCATACACGGATACAGTTGTAGTTTGCACGAATGCAATCATTCAACAAATCATTGGTACGCTGTTTTGTGACACGTGATAAAAAATTGTCCTCTGGAATATAGTCAGCACCCATTGCAAAGAGCTTGTGACCGTTTACTACAAAACAGAACTCATTTCCATAGGAATCCGCAGCTGTACTGACCGTCAATGTTCTTAGTCCAACGCGAATCGATTTACTATCGCAACATAATGCATCTTTATCAACAACTTCTACCGTTACTGTGTAAAGCGGTTGACTTCCCCAACCATTTGGCCACCAAAGCCGAGGGTGTTCAATCAAAATATCAGGACTCGATTTAAATGTATCCACAATGCGCTCGCCATCTGGAGACAAAACGATCGTATGAACATCGACTGGTGCCAACGCATCAATTTCCGGTATAATATGTAATCGCACTTTTCCATCGGACAAATGTGTTTGACGAACCCAAACATCCAAAATTCTAGCCGTACGATATCCGATCAGCTGAACATCCCGAAAGATTCCCATATCCGGCAGCTGCGGACCCCAATCCCAGCCATACATATAGTGGGCTTTTCGAATATGCTGATATCCGTCCACTGTCGTATGTGTAACACCCCATAAAGGATATTTGCTCGCAGCTTCTCGCGCTGCCTGCATTGGTGAATGGATCTGTACTTCAATCGCATTGCTGCCTTGTACCACATGATCCTTCACATCAAACTCCCAAATACGATGCATGTTCTTTGTAGAACCGATCCATTTGCCATTGATATAAATTTCAGCTAATGTATCCACACCTTCAAACCGAAGCAGCAGTTTTTCATTGTGCAGCATTTCTTCTTCTACATCAAATACTGCTGTAAAGGTGCATCCCTTTTCACATAATTCACGTGCTTTATATTCATTCAGTCCATAAAACGGATCTTCAATCATGTGATTCTCGTACAAAATCGAATACAACGAACACGGAACAGTACCGTTGAGTCCTGTAAAATTCTCATACGTAAGCATCCATTCCCGAATATGCTGAACCACAGTTCTCCCCCTCTTTTTTCTTTTTCTTTAAGTGTATCATAGCTGCAGACAACTTTCAAGCGTTTCTATTTGATATACAAATAAGAATTTTGTCGAATAATACTACTATTTGTATATTTGCTTTCTATAAAAAAGCGTCTCTCTTCTTAAAGAGAGACGCTCATATCGCATTACAAATTTGCATATTTCAGTACAGTACAAATTCCTGAACCGTTAAATGAAACGAGAAAAAATGAAGCATCAGAATCGTCCTTCCGCTCCGTATAACTCAGCGTCACACTGTTTAGTGTTTGTTGCTGCAATTCTTGTACAGGTGTTTCTGTTGGATGTTCCTTATAAAACGCATCTGCACCTTCTTTAAAACGCTCTTGCATTTCTTGTGAGAGATCTGTTGTCTGTGTCACACTGCAGAACCGGCATCCTTTTTCAAAACCAATCACATTCTCAGCATCATACACTTCTTTATTCGGAAGGACTTGTTTTAAGGATTCGTTTCCATCTTCAGAAACAATAATTTGATTTACATACTCTGCTTTCTGGACATCAGCCTTTTGATTTGCAAACTCTTTTTCAACTGTTTGCAATAGCACCGTATAATTCTCCTCTGATGCTTCTGGCAGATAAACTGAAACTGCCCAAAGTGCCATATCATTCCCATCTGCAGTAGGGAAAAATGACACTTGAATCTCTGCATCATTTCCAAATAAACTTCCGTCTATCGTATAACTTTTTTCATAATCAAGATCGCCCGCTGTGCCTATTTCCTTTATTTGAAAATCGGATTCATCTTTGTCAAGTGCCTTAAATACTTCTTGCGGCGTCATATGCCACTTTAGCCCAGGATCATTTAACTCTCCATATTCCGTTACCGTCTGTGCAGGTGCACATGAAGTGAGCAAAAACAAACATACGCCCACTGCAATCCGAGTCAACAAACGAAGTTGTTTTCTCATTTCAAGCACCTGTTTTTTATAAAAATTAAAATTATTTTGATTTCACCTTTACAATATTATGTGATGCAAATTTTGTTAATTATATTTTAAAAGAACCAGCCATTTTCACTTTCAATAAATTGATTTTCTATTTCTACACAAAAAAACAGCGTATCAAAATGATACGCTGTTTTTTTTAACGCATAAAAAAGAACCAAATCACCAAGACAAAGAATCCACCAACAATCAATACAGCCGGAAGTAAAACTAGCAATGCAGCAATAATCATTGCCAATGCATCATTTTTTTCAAGCGGTGTATTTTTCAGTGTCTTTTTAAACGATTCTTCACTTGCTTTCTGATCAACCACACGGCCAATCTTCCGTTTAAAAAACATAATATTCTCCGTTTCGCGTTATTCAATCACTGCATGATCGAGCGGATGATGACAAGCCACAAAATGACCCGGACGAAGTTCACGGAACTCTGGTGTAACCATTTCACAAATGTCAGTGCAATATTTACACCGTGTATGGAACTTACAACCTTTCGGCGGACGAATCGGGCTCGGAATATCGCCTTCCAACGGAATGGACTGCTTACGATTTTCTACATCGGTTGTTGGAATTGCAAGCAGAAGAGCCTCTGTATACGGATGCAGCGGATGATCAAACATCTCCTGCGACTCACAGAGTTCAACCATATTACCAAGATACATAACACCAATTCGGTCACTAATATATTTGACGACACTCAAGTCATGTGAAATGAACAAATAGGTCAGATTCTCTTTCTCTTTCAAGTCCTCCAACAGATTGATTACCTGCGACTGAATCGATACGTCAAGTGCAGAAACTGCCTCGTCACAGACAACAAATTTCGGTTTCATTGCAAGAGAACGTGCAATGCCGATACGCTGCCGCTGACCACCCGAGAACTGATGCGGATAGCGATGAATCATATACGGCGCCAATCCACAGTCATCCATGATCTTCATGACATAATCCTGAATGCGTTCGTCATTTTTTGTAAAGAATTTATGCGCAACCGGACCCTCACCAATGATCTGTCCTACAGTCATACGCGGATTCAAAGAAGAATAAGGATCTTGGAAAATAAGCTGCATATCACGGCGAAGTTTGCGCATTTCCGAATATTCCAAACGCGCCAAATCGATTCCGTCACTACGATACTGCTCATACTTTTTAAAATTCTCATCTTCTGCATATTGTGCACGAAGTTTCTCAATCTGCTCATGTGCTGCAGCAAGTTCCTTTTGTTTTGTATCAATCTGGCTGCTGAGTGTATTGAGCTGGTTGGAAAGTGATGCAACCTTAGAATCCAAAGACGTTGTTTTCTTATTTTTTTCTTTCTGAGAAGCAATTTTACCTTCAAGACAATTCTTTTTAATCTGCACATTATTTTCTTTTTCGCGCAGTGCAGCCAATTCAACTGCAATATGATATGTCTTCAAATAAGCTGCTGAAACAGGAGCCAAATCTTTGGCAACAATCAAACCACCAACCAGATTGGTAAGATCATAAAGTTTCGTATCTGCTTCACGCACAATTCTTGCACGCTCATCCGCATGAACTTTCTGATCATGCTCATTCATCTTCTCATAGGAATCAAGATACTCTTGCTTTTTCTTTTGGGCCAGCAGCATTTGATCCCGCAGCGCGCTCAACTTCTGATAGGTATTTTTTGCATATTTAGGAGCCACTTCATCAAGTGACCGTCCAAAATACATCGTCTTTCCTTCGGTTTGATGATACAGCTGAAGCAATACACGTCCGAACGTAGATTTACCGCAGCCCGACTCACCTACAAGGCCCAGTGTTTCGCCTTCATAAATATCAATCGAAATACCGTCATTTGCTCTGACATACAGCTGTTCCTGACGGAGTTTTTCTTTTTTTACTGGAAAGTATTGTTTTAAGTTTGAAATTGAGAGTAAGATCTTTTTATCTTGCATGACGCGCCTCCTTCTCCGGATAGAAGCAACGAATCATATGATTGTCCTCCACCTGCACAAGCTCCGGCTCTTCTTCCATGCAGCGCTCTGTACAATATTTGCAGCGCGGTGCAAATTTGCATCCTTTCGGCAAATCAAGCGGATGCGGCACAGCGCCCGGAATTGCCTCCAGGCGAACACCAGCAGGCATATCCAAACGCGGAATAGAAGTCATCAGGCCCTCTGTATATGGATGGGAATAACTGTTTTTGCCGAAAATCGTGTCAACAGAAGCCATCTCCACAACTTGTCCGCAATACATAACAGCCACATCATCCGCCATTTCGTTAATGACGCCAAGGTCATGCGTAATAAACAGAATAGACGTACCTTTTTCGCGTTTCAGCTCATTCATAAGATGCAAAATCTGCGCCTGAATCGTTACGTCCAAAGCAGTGGTCGGCTCGTCTGCAATCAACAGATGCGGTTCGCAAGCCAAAGCCATTGCAATCATAACACGCTGACGCATACCGCCGGAAAGCTGATGCGGATATTGTTTTGCAACCGCTTCCGGATTCGGAATTTTAACAGCAGCCAACATCTCCACTGCTTTTTTCAGCGCTTCTTTTTTCTTCATGTGCTGATGCACAATATAAGACTCTGCAATCTGTTTCCCAATGGTAAACACAGGATTTAAACTCGTCATTGGCTCCTGGAAAATAACAGAAATTTCGTTGCCACGGATTTTATACATCTCATCCATAGAACACTCTTTAATGTTTTTTCCATTGAATATAATTTCGCCGCTGTCAATATAACCGTTACCGTCTAAAAGCTTTAAAATGCTCATTGCAGAGACGCTCTTACCAGAGCCAGACTCACCAACAACACCAAGCGTTTTACCTTCCTCAACCTGATAGGAAACGCCGTTTACCGCTTTGACGATGCCGCGTTTTGTTTTAAAATATGTGTGCAAATCATGCAGCTCTAACAATGCCATCGACTATTCCTCCTATCTGTCGTTCGATCTCGGGTCGATCGCGTCGCGCAGACCGTCGCCAATCAAGTTGATACTGATTGTAGACAAGCTGAGTGCCAATGACGGGAAGACCCAACGCCACCAATAATTCTGGATGACTGTAGAAGCCTGCGAACCATTGAGCATATTGCCCCATGTCGGTGTCGGCTCAACAACGCCAAAGCCTAAGAATGAAAGTGACGATTCAATCAACATACACGAAGCAAATGCCAATGTCGTATCGACAATTACAACGGTGATGACATTCGGAAGAATATGCTTAAAGATGATGGACCATTCTTTAATACCCATTGCTTTCGCAGCAGTAACAAACTCTTTTTCACGCTCTGCAAGAATTTGCGCACGTACAAGACGTGCCAGTGAAGGCCATGAAAGAACACCCAAAATCACCATGATTACAGCAATACGCTGAATCTCTGTAAGACTGTTACCCACGATAACAGACAGAATCATTGCAAACGGTAAAAACGGAATCGACGCGACAATCTCAGCAAGACGCATTAAAATGTTATCCACTTTTCCACCGTAATAGCCGGAGAAGCCACCGATAATGACACCGATAATAACCGAAATAATAACGGAGATCGCACCGATTGTCATTGTCATACGTCCGCCTGCAATCAGACGTGTAAAGATATCACGACCAAAACCATCTGTACCCATCAGATAGCCGGACAAACCACTTGTCTGCACTTTGCCATCTTCTGTGATAATGTAGTTCTGATAATATCCATTCGAAATCTGAGCAGCATTTGTGACAACCGGAACCTTTGTCTGACCGAAGTTATCTCTGCCCCATGCGATTACAGAACCGTCTTCCAAAATAGCAGTATAATGATATCTGCCGGCGCTGATCGATTTAATTTTTCCTTGTGCATCCTCCGGAACAAGCTTTTGACCATAGTCATCGCTGCCCCAAACATACACTTTACCGTCTTTTGTCAATGCAGCTGCTGTATTATCTGTAGATGCCACATCAACAACATTTCCCTGAATCTCTTCTGGAATTTTGCTGAACAATGTCTCTTTTGACGAAAGTGCTGCAACTGTACCATCATCCAGCAAAGCAATTACTGTTGTACTGTTGGCTGCAATTTTTTCAATATGGCCCTGATGATCACCTGGAGAAACATCAATAATGTTTTCATTGCCCCACCAATAAAGCTCACCATCTTCTGACACAGCAAAAGAAATCTGATATCCTGCAAGGATTTGTTTCACATCAACCATACCGCTGAGATCCATCGGAACCCTGCTTAAGCCTAAGCGATCATAGCCCCAAGTAAAAACTTCTCCGCGATCATTGAGTGCTAATACATGGTTTAAACCAGCTGAAATCTGCACAAGCTTTCCCATGTTCTCCGGAACATTCAAAAGCTTTTTATCCATCTGGCCCCATGAATAGTAGTTGCCATCTTTATCGATTCCCACACCAAATGTTGCGCCGCCTGAAATCTGTGCAGCATTATTTTTCAATGCACTTGGAACACTTGTCATCGTAAAGCCAGGCGCAACGTTCTGCTGTGATACGTCCTGATATGTGACATCAAGCGGATAAAAAATCGGAAGAATAAAACAAGAAAGGAAAATCAGCAAGAAAACAATGCTGCCGATCATTGCAATTTTATTTTGACGGAAGTTCCGCACAACAGTGCGAAACGGGCTCTGCATTTGTTCTTCTTCCAAGATAGACAATTCACGTTTTGATCCAAGGAAAATCCGACGGAACATCCGCGAAAACGAGTTGGTTTTCTTTTTTTGACTGCTCATCGCATCTTCCTCCTTAGTTTCCAAGTTTAACGCGCGGATCGACCAACATATATGCCAAATCCATCAACAAGTTACCAGCTAATGTGATAATTACGTAGAACATCTGCATCGCAAGTACTACCATGAAGTCACGCTGCATCAGTGCGTCATATAACACTTTACCGATACCATTCCACAAGAAAATGGTTTCGATAACAACAGAACCACCGAATACGCTAACCAGCCATCCGGTCAAAACCGTAACAATCGGAATCAACGCATTTCGAAATGCATGTGAATAAATAACCACTTTCTCACGCAGACCTTTCGCACGTGCAGTACGGATATAGTCTTGACGCAGAACATCAATCATCGCAGCGCGGACGTAACGCGTAATACCACCAAGCGAAGCAAATGTCATAACAAGACACGGCAACGCCATATGATACATTCTATCGAGAAACACATTGAAACCATCACCTGTCAGTCCCGGTGCATTCATACCACTGATCGGGAAAATCGGCAGCAAATTCGCAAACAAGAAAATAAATAAAAGCGCAATAACAAAGCTGGGCAATGAATATCCCACAACTGTACCAACTTGCACCGCATTATCAAGCGGACTATTTTTCTTTACCGCGGTAACAATTCCCAAGGGAATCGTAATCAAAAAGACCAATACCATTGACACAAGATTTAGCATAATGGTATTTCCCATCGGTACACCGACAATTTGAGAAACCGGCTGACGGTACTGTGTGGAAAATCCCAAATCGCCTTTCAGCATATTCGTAATCCAGCTGATATACTGTATAGGAAGCGGCTTGTCCAAACCAAGCTGCTCTCTTGCAGCCTGATACATCTGCTCATAACGCTCTGGATCAACAGACTGCTTTGACGAGTCAATCATCATACGCGCCGGATCGCCCGGAACACTTTTATAGATAAAAAACATGATAATTGAAACAATAAAGAAAACAAACACCAAATAAAGCAGACGTCTTAAAATATATTTAGCCATAGTATCACCTCGTTGCTTTTATAAAACAAGAATAAACAAGTAGGAATTTATTCTTTTGGCGGAGTTCCTGCTTCCGATGACAGGGAATAGATTTATACACTCCCGATCTTCCGGAGTGCATAAATGCGTTCCCTGTTTCGGGGAACGACTATCCATATGAACGATACAAGAAATAGGGCATAAAATGCCCTATTTCTTGCCGTCACATGAATATTAAATCAATGTAATCGATTGAAAGAGCTTTCCTGATTATTCTTCGATCCAAGAATAGAGGATTGCACTCTCCCACTGCCACAGACCGTCCGGCTCATAACCTTTGATCTTGTTGGAGTAGAAGTCGTGATACTCATCAGAATACAACGGAATGTTCGGAAGTAATTCGTTCCAGCGTTTCTGATACTCAACCCATTTATCGAGCCAAGCCTCTGTGTCATCAGCCGGAATCTTCTTCATTTCGAGTGCAATCTGCTCAATCTGTTCGTCTTTGATATAGTTCTGGTTGTAAGAACCGAAGTATTTTTCATCGGTGCTCATCTCATACCAGTAAGACGGAATCGGAACGAAACCTGTTGCGAGGTTGAACATATGATAAGTCGGCTCATCAATACCCTGACGATACATATTGTTCAAAAGAACACCAAACTCAACTGTTGTTGCATTGAGTTTCATACCAACTTTCTCCATCTCGCCCGGAAGCATGGTGTTCAAGAGGTCAGATACCGGGTTATTCGGAGTGTTTGCCCAGTTAATTTCCAGTGCCATCAATTTGCCGTCAACATTCTTATAACGAACTTTATCGACACCTTCAACAAATTCGCCGCCATTCTCATTAAGAGTCCAGCCATCTTCAATCAAAAGCTGTTTTGCTTTCTCAAGATCTTTGCTGTACGAATTCAGTTCAGAATCGATTACGTCTTTACGCTCTTTGTATTCCCAAGAAGAAAGACCGTATTCACCGTTTACAACCTGTGCAAAACCGCCAGAATACTGTTTTGCAAATTCTTCACGGTCAAGGCAGTATGCAATAGCCTGACGGACTTTCACAAACTGTGTCGGGCCAAAGTCACAGGAGAATGTGATCTGACCATAACCAGCACGCAGATAAGAAGCGTATTGTGCATCGCCTGCATCACAGATATCAAGGCCTGCATTGATTGCAGTACCGCCGGAAACGCCGGAGATCAAGTCAACTGTGCCGTTTTTGAGCTCATCCATCTGTGTTGCATCTGTAACAGATTTCAGGATGATTTTTTCAATCGACGGTTTTACGCCATCGTATGTGCCTTTGTACTGATCATTTACCTGAAGAACAGCCTGTTTTGTGGTTTTGTCGTAGCTTACGAACTCGTACGGGCCACAAGTTACTGTCGGATAATAACGATAGCCTTCTTCGGTATCGTTGATTGTTTTCTGGAGCAACTCAGCTGTAAAGTTATCGGAAATTGTTGCGCCATTGCCATCATCTGTGATGTCGCAGTCCGGAGCAATAACTGCCATCGGATACGGAGCAATTGATGCATATGCGATATCAAAGTGGAACGGAAGCTCCTCAGCGACAATCTGCACCGAGAAGGTGTAGTCATCGATCAGACGAACGCCAGAGAATGTTTTTGTTTCACCGTTAAAGTATGCATCATAACCGGTAAAGCAGTTTGCATAGGTCATTGTGTCCTGTGCTTCCAATGCATAGTAAGCCGGTGAAGTGTGCAGCAAGATCGAGAAGACATAGTCTTTCGCGGTGATTGCTGTACCATCATTCCATTTCAGATCTTTCTGAAGTTTAATGGTAAATGTTTTGGTGCCGTCTTCATTTTCAACACCTTCTACAGACTCTGCAACCTGCGGATCAACTTCGAAAGTGCCCTCTTTTGTATAAACAACCGGAGCATATCCAAAGATCAAGTTACGGATTGAAGCGTTCTGCGCACCGTTGGTCCAGCCATCCATCATGTTGTCATCAAGGTCTGTAACCGAGCCGACAACGATCTGGCCGCCAACTTCATGTTGTGTTTTGCCTGACTCTTCTTGCGACGGTGTGTTGTTACATGCAGTAAACACAAACACCATGACAAACGCAAGAACGAGTGCCAATGCTTTTTTCATTACAAAATCCCTCCCATAGGTATTTGCCTTATTATACAACACATCATTTAAAAAATCAATGTTTCAATTCAAAAATGCAGAAAAAAATCGAAATTTTTTATTTCGAAATGAATAAAAGAAATCTTTTCTATTCATTTTAATCAGGGATGCATCATTTTTTCCACGGTTTTTTTCAAAAAAAAGAAATCTTGTTTTTTGAATTTTGCAATTTGACTTCATATTCTGAATGGTGTATGATGAACGTAAAAGATTGATTCCCGATTGAGCCGGGAAAATTCACAGCAAAGGAAGGTTTGTTTCTTATGAAATTTTCTGAAATGCCCTATGCACGACCAGATCTTGATGCAATTCCAAAACAGCTCGATGATCTGTGTGAAGCACTTTTAAAAACACCCGACGCCGATGGCCAGTTTGCTTTGTTTTTAAAATCACGCGAAATTTTAAATACACTTGCAACACAGTATTCCATTGCATATATCCGCAATACTGTCAACACAACGGATGAATTTTATGAGGCAGAGCGCGAAGCACTCGATAATGCAATGCCGCTCTTAAACGAAAAAATTCTGGCATTCAGCAAGCTTCTTTGCGAATCGCCGGTACGCAAAGAGCTCGAAGAAAAAATTGGTTCTTTGTGGTTTACAAATACCGAGCTTGAATTAAAAGGTTTTTCGCCGGAAATTATTCCGCTCATGCAGGAGGAAAGCCGCTTAGAGGCTGCTTATCAGAAATTGTATGCAAGTGCGCAGATTCCATTTGACGGCAAAGTCTGCACAATCCCGCAGCTTGCCGCATACAAGCAAAATCCTGATCGTGCGCTTCGCCGTGCTGCTTATGAGGCAGAAGGCAAATTCTTTGACGATCACCGTGAAGAGTTTGACGATCTTTATACAAAGCTGGTCAAAAACCGTACCGAACAGGCAAAAGCACTCGGCTTTAACAGCTATGTGGAGCTTGGCTATATTCGTCGGATGCGCAACTGCTACGGTCCGAACGAAGTTGCAAACTTCCGCCGTCAGGTCATTGAAGATGTGGTACCGCTCGTCAACAAAATCCGTGCTGCACAGGCAAAACGCATCGGCTGCGAGGACCACTTCACATTTGCCGACTTAATGTTTACCTTTAAAGATGGCAATGCGACACCGCAGGGTACCCCGGACGAGCTGTTGGCAGCCGCAAAACAGATGTACACCGAAATGTCACCGGAAACTGCAAAATTTATTGAACTGATGTTCGAAAATGATCTGTTTGACGTATTGTCGAAACCGGGTAAAGCGCCGGGCGGCTACTGCACCACACTGCCGGATTACAAATCGCCGTTTATCTTCTCGAACTTTAACGGTACTTCGGACGATGTCGATGTGCTCACCCACGAAGCAGGCCACGCCTTCGCAGCTTATATCGACACGCATGAGCATCCGATCGAAAAGCAAATGGAGCCGACCTACGAAACCTGCGAAACACACTCCATGTCGATGGAATTTTTGACCTCACCGTACCATCATCTGTTCTTTAAAGATCAAACTCCAAAATATGAGCTGTCCCATACGGAAGACGCACTGGAATTTATTCCATACGGCACAATGGTCGATCACTTCCAGCAGCTCATGTACGAAAAACCGGATATGACACCGGAGGAACGCAACCAGACTTGGGCAGAACTCGAAAAACAGTATCGTCCGTATATCGATTTTGACAACCTGCCGTTCTATGGCCGCGGTGCCGGTTGGCAGCGCCAGCTCCACATCTACACGAGCCCATTCTATTATATCGACTACTGCCTGGCGCAGACCGTGGCACTCCAGTTCTTTGCACTGTTTTTAAATGATCCGAAAAAAGCATGGGAAACCTATGTCGCATTCGTCCGTTCAGGCGGCACCAAGACATTTGTGGACACTGTTCACGCAGCAGGCTTAAAATCCCCGCTTGAAGATGGATGTTTAAAAGAAATCACCGAAACAATCGCCGCTTGGCTCGATACCCATCAGATCTAATTCTATCCAATCGAAGTAAATACCCCGTCCGAGAATTGGACCGAACCAGTAAAAACGGACAATAGACAAAACGCCCCCTGTGTAGGAAAATAAACCTATACAGGGGGTGTTCGTATGTCACGAAGAAAATACACACATGTTCAGGAGTTGGAAGAAGAAAT
>CALXAM010000027.1 GCA_944386285.1 uncultured Clostridia bacterium
GGCACCTCGCCCCTTGGGGGGCGGTTCTTTCGGAGAGTAGGTGCGTTGCCTTTGGGATTGGTGCTTTCCAAAAAGAAAAAAGCAGGGGAGAACCCTGCTTTTGTTTCGTTATACTGGTGCTTCCTTGGGGAGCACTTCCGCCGCGGATGTTCCCGCGGCGAGGAAACGCCGTAAGGCGCGGTGGGCGGTCGCTTCGCGCGCCCTTTGGGGAGCAGGTGCGGTGCTTTGGGATTGGCGCTTTCCAAAAAGAAAAAAGCAGGGGAGAACCCTGCTTTTATTTCGTTATGCTGGTACTTCCTTGGGAAGTTCCCGCATTGGGCAGCGAGAAACAGGCTGCGCCTGGCACCTGCGGTGCAGCACTTCGCCCCTGACGGGGCGGTTCTTCCGGGGATTGGGTGCGTTGCCTTTGTACCGGTGCTTTCCTTGGGAAGCACTTCCGCCGCGGATGTTCCCGCGGCGAAGCAGTCCCGCTTAGCGGGCGGGCTTAGCCCGGTTAGAGGGTGCCGAAAATACGGTCGCCCGCGTCACCCAGTCCCGGTACAATGTAAGCGTGATCGTTTAACTTCTCGTCAAGCGCCGCACAGTATACCTCAACATCCGGATGTGCCTTTGTCAGCGCGTCAAGACCTTCCGGCGCCGCAATAATGCACATGAATTTGATCGATTTCACTCCGTGGTTTTTGAGCAGACGAACCGCGTCAACTGCCGAACCGCCGGTCGCCAGCATCGGATCAAGCAAAATGACGTCGCGGTTTTCCACGTCCGCCGGCAGCTTGCAGTAATATTCATGCGGCTCTTTCGTCACCGGATCACGGTATAATCCGATGTGTCCCACTTTTGCCGCGGGAATCATGTTCAACACACCGTCTACCATGCCAAGTCCGGCACGCAGAATCGGAACAAATGCAAGTTTCTTGCCGGCAAGCGTCTTTGCCGTCGTCTTGCAAATCGGCGTTTCCACTTCAATTTCCGTCGTCTGAAGATTGCGGGTCGCCTCATAGCACATAAACATCGCGATCTCTGAAATCAGCGCCCGAAACTCCTTCGAGCCTGTCCGTTTGTCGCGCAAAAGGGTGACTTTGTGGTCGATGAGCGGATGGTTCATGATAAACGGCTGTTTCATAAAATGCTCCTTCTTTTATTTTATCATTCTTGTTCGAGTGCAGTGATTAAATCGACGCGGCGCTGATGTCTGCCGCCCTCAAACGGCGTCTTTAAGAAAATCGACAGCAGCTCCTCTGCCAGACCGGACGCCATCACACGCGCGCCGAAGCAGATCACGTTCGCGTCGTTGTGCAGACGGGTATATTTTGTCGAAAAACAGTCGCTGCACAGCGCGGCACGAATACCGTCAATCTTGTTTGCCGCAATCGAAATGCCGATGCCCGTGCCGCAGATCAACAGCGCACAGTCCGCCTCTTTTTGCAGCACTTTTTCACAGGTCGCTTTCGCGATGTTCGGATAGTCAACGCTCTCCTCCGAGTAGCAGCCACAGTCGATCGGGGTGAGTCCCTGCTCGGTCAGCCAGCGAATCAGCTCACCTTTTAATGCAAACCCGGCGTGGTCACTGCCTACGGCAATGCGGGAAAATACAAATTCGTTTGTCATACGGATTCTCCTTTTGCAGATTGTTTGCGCAGCAGCTCACGCTGTGCCTGCGGCAGCCGCAGATAGACGGGCATCAATGATGCAGCGTCGGTGCAACCGTCCGGATAGTATTGAAGCGCGCAGCGTGCAACGCTCGACGCGCGCTGTGTACGGTTTGGCTCAGATGCTAGCCGAAGCGACGGAACGTCTTTTTGTAAGAGTGACACGCACAGCTGCGCGCCGTCCCCCACCACAGTGACCGGTGCGCCGTCAAACGTGGACAGCGTGCCGGCAAGCGACTCGATCGCGCATGCCGTATCGGGGGTCAGACGTGTGACCGTCTTTTGGCTTACGCGGAAAAACGCGCAGTATACCTGCTTGCAGCGCGCGTCCATCGCCGTGAGGACAATGCCGTCGTGGTCGATCATGTTGTACGCGAGCGCCTCGAGCGTCGATACGCCGATGCAGGGCTTTGAAAGGCCGAGCGCCAGCCCTTTGACCGCACCGATGCCGATGCGCAGTCCGGTAAACGAGCCGGGACCGCTGCTCACGGCAAACAGATCGATCTCAGAAAGGGACGTGCCGCTCGTGTGAAGCGCCGCCTCGATCATGGGCATCAGCGTCTGAGAATGGGTTTTCATGGTGTTTAACGAAAACTCCGCAATGACGCGCGTGTCGTCGCATAAGCTGACCGACGTCGTTTTTGCGGAAGTGTCAAGCGCAAGGATGTTCAAAATTTTCCGCCTCCGTCAATCCGGATGGACCGCGTGGTCTCGCCGGTTTTTTCAATGTCAATGAAAATCGTCTGCTCCTCCTCGAGCACACCCTCGATGTTTTCGCTCCATTCGATCGCTAAAATCCCGCCTTGATCCATATAGTCGAAAAAGCCGGTGGAGTAAAGATCGTCGAACGTGTGCACACGGTACATATCAAAATGATAAAGCGGAATGCGTCCCGGATATTCATGCACAATGTCGAACGTCGGGCTTGCAGCCTCGCCTCTGCAGCCGAGTCCCTCGAACAAGCCGCGGACAAACGCGGTCTTTCCCGCGCCCAGATCCCCCCGAAACGCAAGAATATCGCCCGGGGAAAGCTTTGATGCAACGGCTTTTGCAATCGCCTCCGTTTCCTGTACGGAAGCCGAATGAAATTGCTGCATAGTTCCTCCTTTTAAAAAGAGTGTCTTTCACAAAAGAACTGCCGGCAAGGACGCATTTTTAAAAAAGGCGTAAACCGACAGTTTTTACGCTTCTATTATAGTATTTCACAAAGACAAATTCAAGTATCCTGTAGAAAAAAAGAAAAAGGTATGGTATACTAAAACCAATTATTGAAATCATGTTAAAGGAGAAACGATCTATGCTCTCTGATATTAAAATTGCACAGCAGGCGCACATGGAGCCGATCACGAAGATCGCAGCCGACTTACACATCGACGAACAGTATATTGAGCCGTACGGCCGGTATAAATGCAAGCTCGATCACGCACTGTTTGATTCACTCAAAGATAAGCCCGACGGAAAGCTTATTTTGGTGACGGCAATTAACCCGACTCCTGCGGGCGAGGGAAAGACGACCACGACGGTCGGCCTCGGACAGGCGATGAAGAAGATCGGCAAAAACGCGGTCATCGCGCTCAGAGAACCGTCTTTGGGACCGGTGTTTGGCATCAAGGGCGGCGCAGCAGGCGGCGGCTATGCGCAGGTGGTGCCGATGGAGGACATCAACCTCCATTTTACCGGCGATATGCACGCGATCACCGCGGCGAACAATCTGCTTTCCGCGCTGGTTGACAATCATTTGCAGCAGGGCAACGCGCTTTCGCTCGACCCGAGACGGATTCTGTTTAAACGGTGTCTTGACATGAATGACCGTGCACTTCGCAACGTCACGATCGGACTGGGCGGCAAATTAAACGGCATTCCGCGCGAAGAGGGATTCCAGATCACCGTGGCGAGCGAGATCATGGCGATTTTGTGCTTAGCGACGGACCTTGCCGATTTAAAAGAGCGGCTTGCTTCGATTTTGGTCGGCTATACGTATGATAACCGGCCGCTGTTTGCACGGGACTTTAAAGCGGAAGGTGCCATGACTGCGCTGTTAAAAGACGCGCTCAAACCGAATCTGGTGCAGACGCTTGAGAACACGCCGGCGATCATGCACGGCGGACCGTTTGCGAACATCGCGCACGGCTGCAACTCGATCACGGCGACAAAGCTTGCGTTAAAGCTTGCGGACTACACGATCACCGAGGCAGGGTTCGGCTCTGATTTAGGTGCGGAGAAATTCTTAGACATCAAATGCCGGTTCGGCAATCTGCATCCGGATTGCATCGTCGTTGTGGCGACCATCCGTGCGCTTAAATACAACGGCGGCGTAGACAAGGCGCACGTCGCAGAGGAAAACATGGACGCGCTCAAAGCGGGAATCAAAAATCTCGGCGCGCACATTGACAACATGCGGCTGTACGGCGTACCGGTTGTGGTGGCGATCAACCGCTTCTTGACCGACACGGACGAGGAAGTCCGGTTTGTGTCCGCGTACTGCGAGGAAAAACAGGTGGAATGCGCGTATTCGGAGGTCTTTGCAAAAGGCGGCGAGGGCGGTATCACGCTTGCCGAAACCGTTTGCCGTGTGATCGACGAGCGCGCGGGACAGACGCATTTTGCGCCGATCTATGCGGATGACACGACGATTTACGAGAAGATTGAAGCGGTTGCGAAACAGATTTATCACGCGGGCGACGTTTCGTACACACCGGCGGCAAAGCGTGCGGTGCGTGAGATTGAGTCGCTTGGAATGGGGAATTATCCGGTCTGTGTCGCAAAGACGCAGTATTCGCTTTCGGACGATCCGACGCTGCTCGGTGCGCCTGAGGGATTTACGCTGAATGTACGCGATATCCGCGTCAATGCGGGTGCGCGGTTTATTGTCGTATACACCGGTTCGATTGTGACGATGCCCGGTTTGCCGAAGGTTCCGGCGGCTGAGCGCATTGACGTCACGGAAGACGGCGTCATCGAAGGCCTCTTCTAGCACCTGCGGTGCGGCGGGCGCTTGCAGCGCGGCACCTCACGCCTGACGGCGTGGATTTTCTGGGAAGTGCTTGCCATATCTTTGCACGAATGCTTCCTTGGGGCACCTGCGGTGCGGCAGTCGCTTCGCGCATTCTCTGGGGAGCACCTGCGATATCTTTGTATAAGTGCTTTCTTGGAAAGCACTTCCGCCGAAGGCGGCAGAAACACCGAAGGTGCGGCACCTGCGGTGCAGCACCTCACGCCTAATGGCGTGGATTCTCTGGGGAGCGGGTGCCATATTTTTGCACGAATGCTTCCTTGGAAAGCACTTCCGCCGAAGGCGGCAGAAACACCGAAGGTGCGGTGCGGCGGTCGCTTCACGCATTCTATTGGGGAGTGGGTGCCATATTTTTGCACGAATGCTTCCTTGGGGCACCTGCGGTGCAGCACTTCGCCCCTAACGGGGCGCATTCTCTGGGGAGTGGGTGCTATATTTTCGCACGGGCGCTTCCTTGAGAAGCACTCCCGCCGAAGGCGAGGAAACGCCGTAAGGCGCGGTGGGCGGTCGCCCCTGACGGGGCGGATTCTATTGGGGAGTGGGTGCCATATTTTCGCACGAATGCTTCCTTGGGGAGCACTCCCGCATTGGGCAGGATTGCCCAATGCGAGGAAACAGGCTGCGCCTGGGGAGAAGGAGGAATTTATGAAAGGAATTTTACGGCACGTCGGCAGCTTTTTAAAAACGCTCGATGTCATCACGGTTTTGATCTGCCTTGCATGCTCAGGAATCAGTATGGCGTGCCTGCTCTCGTTTTACTATTACGGACAGCGTACGGCGAAGGTCGTGATCGTCCAGGCAGTGGCAATCGTGCTCGGCCTGATCGTCGCGCTGTTTCTCTCAAATATTGACTATAACGTTATGACACGGCTGTGGAAGCTTCACGCGCCGCTCGCAGTGGGGCTTGTGCTGTTGACCTTTGTCATCGGCGTCGCACCGAACCCGAGCGCACCGACCGATAAGGCGTGGCTCGATCTCGGAATTACGACATTCCAGCCCTCGGAGCTTTTGAAGCTGTCGTTTATTCTGACATTTTCACTGCATCTGTCTCATGTGGGCAGCGAAATCAACCGCCTGAAAAACTTCCTTTTGCTCTGCCTGCACGCGCTGGCGCCGTTTGCGCTGATCGTCATTCAGAGTGACTTTGGTACGGCAATGGTGTTTTTGATGATCTTCGTGGTCATGATGTTCACCGCCGGACTTTCCTGGCGGCTCATTGCAGTCGGCATTGTTGCCGCCGCCGCTGTGGCGCCGATCGCGTGGATGTATTTGCTGCCGGACTTCTTAAAGTCCAGATTCTTAGCGGCGCAAAATCCCGAACTTTATTTAACCGGCGACGGAAAAGGGTGGCAGCAGTATTTAGGGCGGATCGCGCTCGGCTCGGGACAGCTTTCAGGCCGCGGCCTGTTTAAACAGGACAGCTTATACTATGTCCCCGAGGCGCATAACGACTTTATCTTTTCCTATATCGGACAGACGATGGGCTTTATCGGCTGTCTTGCGGCGCTGTTGCTTCTTACAGCGTTATGTGTTAAAATACTACTAACGGCGCGGGCGGCAAAGGACGCAGAGGGAACGCTTATCTGCTGCGGTGTCTTTGCAATGCTGTTTTTCCAGATCGTCGTCAATATCGGAATGGTGCTGTGCATCTTCCCGGTGGTCGGCGTTACGCTGCCGTTTTTGAGCGCGGGCGGTACCTCCGCGGTCGTCAACTATATGGCGATCGGACTGGTGCTGAGCGTGTACCGAAAGAATAAAAAGACAACGACCGTCTTTTAAACGGACCGGTCGAAAGAAAGGAGAACGCGATGCGGGTAATTACCGGAAGCGCACGCGGACGAGTGCTTCAGCCGGTTGCCGGAATGGATGTCAGACCGACGACCGATAAGGTAAAGGAAGCGGTGTTCAGTGCGATCCAGTTTGAAGTGGAGGGCGCGCGGGTACTTGATTTGTTCTGCGGCTCGGGACAAATGGGGATTGAAGCGCTGTCACGCGGCGCACAGTCGTGTGTGTTTGTGGATGCTTCGCGTGCGTCTCAGGATGTAACGAAAAAGAATCTGACGACGACAGGGCTGATGAGTAAAGCACGTGTAGCCGCCATGGATTATGAGCTGTTTTTAAAGTCAACGAAAGATCAGTTTGATCTTGTGTTTTTAGATCCGCCGTATTCAAAAGGATTTGTGCAAAAGGCGCTGCCGCTGATTGCGCCGCACGTCTCAGAAAGCGGCGTGATCCTGTGTGAGCATGAGCGGTGCGATCCGCCGCCGCTGTCGTTTGGCGGCTTTGTGCGGACAAAAGAATACCGCTATGGCAGAATCTCGATTTCTGCGTTTCGCAGACAGGAACAAAAAGAGGAGGCGCCGGTATGAGAATTGCGGTGTGTCCGGGCAGCTTCGACCCCGTGACAAAAGGGCATCTTGATATTATTACACGTGCGGCAGGACTGTTTGATAAGGTCATTGTCACCGTCAGTGTCAATGCGGAAAAGTCGCCGTGTTTTACCCTTTCCGAGCGGGTGGAGCTCATTAAAAAATGTATCTCGGACCTTGAAAACGTGCAGGTAGACGTCATGGACGAGCTGCTGGCAAACTACGTAAAGCGGGTCGGTGCGTGCGCGATTGTCAAAGGTCTGCGCGCCGTATCGGACTTTGAATATGAATTTCAGATGGCGCTTGCGAATAAGAAACTGTATCCGCAGGCGGAAACCGTGTTTTTAACGACACGTCATCAGAATATGTATTTAAGCTCAAGTCTTGTCAAACAGATTGCATGGTTTGGCGGCGACATCAGCGACTGTGTTCCGCCGGAAATTCATGATATTGTAAAAACAAGACTGCTTCGGCAAAAGCAAATCAAGGAGGGAATAACCGATGACCATACGTGAGAATCTCGATTTAATTGATGATATTCTGGATGCAGCGTGGACGGTGCCGCTGTCAGGCGGACGGTGCGTGGTGGACATTGAGAAGATCCGCGAGGCGCTTGACGATATCCGGCTGAATATGCCGGGTGAGCTGAAGCAGGCACGCATGATTGTGGATGACCGCAAGATCATCATTGACGATGCCCGCAAAGAGGCGGAGTCGAAGTTGAAGATTGCAGAGGAGCGTGCGAAGAAGCTCGTGGATACGAGTGAGATCGTCAAACAGAGCCAGCAGCGCGCGAAGGAAATTTTGTCGCAGGCAAACGCGCAGAGCCGTGAGTTAAAACGTGCGGCGAACGAGTATGTCGAAAATATCTTAAAAAATGCAGAGGAGCTTTTGCTCAACTCGCTTCAGGAGATCAAGACGACGCGGCAGGCAGTCCGCAAGCCGAGCGCCGTACCGGCAGTTCCTTCTCCGGAGATCAAAAATGAGCCGCAAACGCCGGCGGCTTCTGATGATACGTCGAAGGAATGACGGGAACCCTATCAGGAAAATAAAAGAATCTCCGGTCAGCGAACGGCTGAACAAGAGAACCGATAACCAAAAGATCCCCTGCGGTGTGTTTTGGCGCCGCAGGGGATTTGTGCAGAGAGGGAAATGGGAAATGACAACGTATGAAAATCTGACATTGGATGAAGAGCGTGCGCTTTACGGGATTCATGACGCGCAGGTGAAACACTGTGTGTTTGACGGTCCGGCGGACGGCGAGTCAGCGCTCAAGGAAACACGTGATCTTTCAGTTTCGGACTGTAGTTTTAAACTGCGGTATCCGTTTTGGCACACGCACCGTGCAGTCATCGAGCGGTGTGAAATGACGGACACCTGCCGTGCGGCGCTGTGGTATGACGAGGGCATCACGATCGAGGACTGCACATTGGGCGGTATCAAAGCGGTGCGGGAATGCCGGAACGTTACGATTCGTCATTCAGAGATTGTTTCGCCGGAGTTTGGCTGGTTTTCGCAGGGACTTCGGATTGAGGATACGAAGCTTGTCGCTGAGTATGCGTTTTTAAAGACGAGCGGGATGACGCTTACAAACTTTCACTTGGACGGGAAATACTCGTTCCAGTACACAAAGGACGTTGTCATTAAAGACAGCGTACTCAATACGAAGGATGCGTTTTGGCACAGTGAGAACGTGACGGTCATGGACAGCGTGGTGAAGGGAGAATACCTCGGATGGTATTCAAAGAACCTGCATTTGATCCGCTGCAAGATCATCGGGACGCAGCCGCTCTGCTATGCGCAGGGACTGGTGCTCGCGGATTGTACGATGGAGGATACGGACTTGTCGTTTGAACGCAGTGACGTCGAGGCAACGGTGCGCGGCGAGATTCTAAGCGTAAAAGATCCGATGAGCGGACTGATTACAGCGGATGCGATCGGCGAAGTGATCTTGGACGAGGCGGCAAAGGATTCGACCTGCAAGATCACGATTCGCAGTGCAGACGCTTGCAGCGCGGCGGGCGCTTCGCGCACTCTGTCGTAAGCAGGTGCGAAGTCTTTGCGCAGGTGCTTTCCTTAAGAGCACTACCGCCGAAGGCAGTGGAAACAGGCTGTGCCTGCGGCGGTCGCTTCGCGCATCCTGTTGAAAGCAGATGCGGAGCCTTTGAACAAGTGGTTTCCTTAAGAGCACTTCCGCCGAAGGCGCACCTGCGGTGAGCGATCGCTTCGCGCACTCTATCGTGAGCAGGAACGAAGCCTTTGCGCAGGTGCTTCCCCTAAGAGCACTACCGCCGAAGGCAGTGGAAACAGGCTGTGCCTGCGGCAGTCGCTTCGCGCACTCTGTCGTAAGCAGGCAGGAAGCCTTTGCGCAAGTGCTTCCCCTAAGAGCGCTTCCGCCGGAGGCGAGACAATCCCGCTTAGCGGGCCGCAAGATGCGGCGAGGAAACAAAGAAAATAGAATCGTTCTATAAAAAAGCAGAGGACAAAAGTCCTCTGCTTTTTCTTTTTGAGAACGAGTGTGAAAGGAACAATCGAAAAAATTTCCAAATTGTAACGGAAAAAAGCAAGAATCAGAATGCAAAGATCGAACGTTTGTTCTATAATAAAGAAGGAAGAAAAAGGAGGGAAGTACATGGAGGAAATTATCAAGTTATTGAAGCAGGCGGATGAAGCGCAGCTTCGCCTGATTTTTTTATTTATCGTGGAACTTCTGCGTTCCAAGAGATAGTTCCTCCATCCCTTTTTACGGGCACCTGCGGTGGGCGATCGCTTCGCGCACTCTATCGTGAGCAGGAACGAAGCCTTTGCGCAGGTGGTTTCCTTAAGAGTACTACCGCCGCGGATGTTCCCGCGGCGAGGCAGTCCCGCTTAGCGGGCGAAGGCGAGGAAACAGGCTGTGCCTGCTTAACGGGAAAAAAGCTTTTCCAGAACTGCCCATTCCTCATCGTTTAAGGATGCAAGCGACGATACAAACCGGTGCATAAAGCAGTCCGGATCGGATGATAAAACGCGTCCCGAAAATGCTGCGATTTTTTCATCGTCCGATACTGCCGAAAACATCTCGCCTGTGCCGGTGCGCAGCCAAGTTTCGTTTACTCGGAATACCCGGCAGATGTCTGCAATCGTGCGGTCGCTGAGTGCACGCTCACCTTTTTCCACCATCCAGATAAAGTTTCCCGAAATCCCTAACGCCTCGGCAAATTTCGCCTGCGAAAGATCGAGTGTTTTTCGAATTTCTCTGATTCTCTCATTCATTATCAATCCCCCCTTGTTAGAAGTGTATCATCTAAAATCTAACAAGTCAAGAAATTTTCTAAAACACTTGACTATACTAACTTGTTATGATATAATAATCTCACAAATTAGCAAACTTTTGTGTCACATACGATACAAAAGCCAAAAAAGGAGGAACTAACATGAAACAGCAGTCACCAATTACTGCACAAATCCGTGCAGCGCAGCTTGTCGCGGGGAATATCGCCCGGCAGAAACGGCTGCACAACACAACGTATGAAACGCTTGCAGAGGTAATCAACGTGTCGAAAGGAACGATGTCAAACCGGATGCATAACCCGTCAACGTTTACGCTGATGGAATTGCTGCTGCTGGCACGTTTTTTCCGCATTGAGATTCAAGAGCTGATCTGCGGCTGATACGTACAGAGCAGAATGGAAAAGGGGGAAACGTATTGATCGATCGTCTTGCGGCGCTCGCAAAGTGTCCGTTTTACATCCGGAGCGCGGAGTATTCGATCACTTGCGAGGGCATTTCAGATGGGCAGGAGGTGGCGACACGGTTTTCGACAGCAAAAGGAAAACGGGCGTATGCCCATAAACACTGTGAGCAGATTGACAGCAGCTGTCCGATTCGCAGACTGCTGCTGTCAAAATATGAAGACTGTACCTGAGGGGCAGGCACCTGCGGTGCAGCACTTCGCCCCTGACGGGGCGGATACTATCGTGAGCAGGAGCGAAGCCTTTGCGCAGGAGCTTTCCTTAAGATCACTAGCGCCGCGGATGGGCCCGCGGCGAGGACACAGGCTGCGCCTGCACCAGCGGTGCGGCACCTCGCCCCTGACGGGGCGGTTTCTGTCGTGAGCAGGTGCGAAACCTTTGCGCAGGAGCTTTCCTTTAAGAGCACTTCCGCCGCGGATGTTCCCGCGGCGAGGACACAGGCTGCGCCTGCACCTGCGGTGCGGCACCTCGCCCCTGACGGGGCGGATACTATCGTGAGCAGGAGCGAAACCTTTGCGCAGGAGCTTCCTTTAAGAGCACTTCCGCCGCGGATGTTCCCGCGGCGAGGACACAGGCTGCACCTGCACCTGCGGTGCAGCACTTCGCCCCTGACGGGGCGGTTTCTGTCGGAAGTGGATGCTATATCTTTATATGACTGCTTTCTTGGACAGCACTCCCGCCGAAGGCGGCGGAAACAGGCTGTGCCTGCTTAGTCGGCCGAAGGCGGCAGGAACGTTGAAAGGAGCGGGACGGCGATCGCTTCGCGCATCTTGCCGTGAGCAGGTGCGAAATCTTTGCGCAGGAGGTTCCTTAAGAGCACTTCCGCCGCGGATGTTCCCGCGGCGAGGAAACGCCGCAAGGCGCACCTGCGGTGCGGCACCTCGCCCCTGAAGGGGCGGATTCTATCGTGAGCAGGTGCGAAGCCTTTGAACAGGTGCTTTCCTTTAAGAGCACTTCCGCCGCGGATGTTCCCGCGGCGAGGCAGTCCCGCTTAGCGGGCGAAGGCGACCAATCCGGCTTAGCCGGCCGAAGGCAGCAGGAACGTTGAAAGGAGGGACAGACAGGGTGAAAAGCGGAATTGACTATTTTCCGCTTGACGTGACACTCAATGATAAATTTGAACTGATTGAAGCAGAGTTTGGCTTAATCGGCTTTGCGGTCGTCATTAAGCTGCTGCAAAAGATCTACGGTTCAGAGGGATATTATTGTGAATGGACAAAAGAGGTGGCATTGTTATTTTGTAAGCGCAATAACGTGGGTGGCAATACCGTTTCGGAGATTATCAAGGCATGTATCCGCAGAGAACTGTTTGATCGGACAATGTGGCAGAAGTATGGCATTTTGACGAGCGCAGGGATTCAGCGGCGGTATTTTGAAGCCGCAGGAAGACGAAAGACGATCACGGTCAAGCGGGCGTATTTGCTGATTGCGCGTCTGCCGAACATGACGTTTGCGGACGAAACAGAAGCAGATGTAAACATTTCGGACAAAAATGAATCCAAAACGGATGGAAATACGTACATCGGCGCACAGGAAAACAGTACGGTGACGGTAAGCGCAAAAAAGCAAATCGCGGTCAAACCAGAATCCGCACAGGGGCAAAAACGTGCGGACGATGATTTTTTTACGCGATAAATCGAGTTTCATACACAGGATGAAGATTTATGCGCATTTCTGTATAGGCGCTAAGCAGGGAGATCTGACGGAAAAGGAGGGAACGAGATGAACGGGGCGATCGAATATTTTAAGGCGGTAACAGCGCCAAAGCGGGAGCAAACGGATCGGATGGATGAAGAGGGGTATGTGGTGTGCGGGATTTGCGGCGAGCGGAAGCAGCAGGAGATCCGTGTACCGGAGTCGATTCATCCGTCAGGGAGATGGCGGGTGCCGACGGCATGCCGATGTGAGCGTATGCGGGCAGAGGCATATGAACGCCGAATCGTGAAGCAAGAGGGAATTGCGCATCGGAAGAAACTTTTCTTGTGGTCAGAGCTTCCGCGCGGGGCACATACATTTTCAGAGGATGACCAAACACAGCGCAAAGAGTCGGCTGTATGTCAAAAGTACGCCGCGCAGTTTGCGGAGATGGAGAAGCGGAACATCGGAATGATGCTGTACGGCGGCGTCGGAACGGGAAAGACGTTTTTGGCAGAGTGTATCGGGCGTGCGCTGTGCGAGCAGGGCAAGCGCGTGTATTTTCTGCGGGCGACTGATCTGCTTTCGGACATCAAGTCCATCCCGGAGATTTTATATAAGGCAGCGCGCAGTGATCTTTTGATGATTGATGATTTCGGCGCGCAGCGGGACAGCAAATACGCGTCGGAGGTGATGCACAGCGTATTAGAGCAGCGCCGGAAAGTGAAAAAGCCGCTGCTTCTCACGACGAATCTGTCGCCCGAAACGATGCGCAGGGAGACGGATCTTGATAAGAAGCGTTTGTACGACAGGATTTTAGAGATGTGTCCGGTGTGCCTGTATATCAAGGGAGATTCCCGCCGCAGGGAGATTGCCGAGGAGAAGAAGCGGGAGGCACAGCGCCTTTTACTATAGCGCTTGTCCCTCCGTGCACCTGCGGTGGGCGGGCGCTTGCAGCGCGGCACCTCGCCCCTGACGTGCACCTGCGGTGGGCGGTCGCTTCGCGCATTCTATCATGAGCAGGTGCGAAGTCTTTGAGCAGGTGCTTTCAAAAGGGGACATCTCCGAATAAAAGAGAAACGGCAGAGGAAAATCCTCTGCCATTTTTATTATTGCTGTCGCTTCCCAAAGGAGCACCCCACATTGGGCAGGATTGCCCAATGTGCTCATCTCCGGGCTTAGCCCGGCACCTCACGCCTGACGGCGTGGATTCTATCGTGAGCAGGTGCGAAGCCTTTGAGTAGGTGCTTTCCTTTAAGAGCACTTCCGCCGCAGATGTTCCCGCGGCGAGGAAACGCCGCAAGGCGCGGTGGGCGGTCGCTTCGCGCATCCTGTTGAAAGCAGGTGCGAAGTCTTTGAACAGGTGCTTTCAAAAGGGGGACATCTCCGAATAAAAGAGAAACGGCAGAGGGAGAACCTCTGTCGTTTTTGTTGTTGCTGCCGCTTCCTTTAAGAGCACTTCCGCCGCGGATGTTCCCGCGGCGAGGAAACAGGCTGTGCCTGCACCTGCGGGCGCTTTGCGCATTCTATCGTGAGTAGGCAGGAAACCTTTGCGCAGAAGCTTTCATTAAGAGCACTTCCGCCGCGGATGTTCCCGCGGCGAGGAAACGCCGCAAGGCGCGGTGGGCGGTCGCTTCGCGCATTCTATCATGAGCAGGTGCGAAGTCTTTGAGCAGGTGCTTTCAAAAGGGGGACATCTCCGAATAAAAGAGAAACGGCAGAGGGAGAACCTCTGCCGTTTTTGTTGTTGCTGCCGCTTCCTTTAAGAGAACTTCCGCCGAAGGCGGCAGAAACACCGAAGGTGCGGCTTAGCCGGCCGAAGGCGCGGCTTAGCCGACGGGCAGCTTTAGCACTTGTCCTGCATAGATCGTGTCGGTTACCGCCATGCCGTTATATTCCGCAAGTTCCTTGTAACGGCTGCCGTCTGAGAGCTGGGTCTCAGCGATGCGCCAGAAACTGTCACCCTTTTGCACCGTGTAGGTCCTCTGCACAGACGTGTCCGATGTGCCCGGCAGCTTTAGCACTTGCCCGGCATAGATCGTGTCGGTTACCGCCATGCCGTTATATTCCGCAAGCTCCTTGTAACGGCTGCCGTCTGAAAGCTGGGTCTTGGCAATGCGCCAGAAACTGTCGCCCTTTTGCACTGTATAGGTCCTCTGCACAGACGTGTCCGATGTGTCCGTCGATGCCGCTGAAAAGCCGTTTAATCCTGCCGCCTTGATGATCGACGGGAAATCACGGTAGCATTCGTTTACATCAACGTTTCCGGCAATGCCTTTCACACTTCCCGATGATGTGTACTGCCACATATTGCGGGAAAGCGACTGATTCGCGTTGTCCCCGCGGTAGTCGGCAAGCCAGAGCGTGTATTTCTTTGCGAGGCGCGCGTGATCGAGCTTGTTTTGAAAATAGTTCGTGTTTGCATAAACGCCGACAAAGTATCCGGCGTTTTCAAGCGATTCGCAGAATGTTTCGGCGATCGTCGTGAGCGCTTCTTTGGAAAGCTTACGCATGCGCTCATCGTTTTCCATGTCATAGTAAATCGGAAACGCGAATCGTTTGCCGGTGAGCAGTGCCTTTACGAATTCGGCTTCCCGCTTGGCCTGTTCGACCGTGTCAGCCGCGCTGTAGTAGTATGCGCCGACAGGCATCCCCACCGCACAAAACCCTTTGTAGTGGGTGGCAAACAGCGCGTCTGCTCCCATGTTCTGCGCGCCCCAGTAGGTGAGTCCGCAACGCAGAATCACGCCGGAAACGCCGGCGTCTTTGACCGCCTGGTAGTCAATGGTCGGCTGATATTTTGAAATATCAATGACTGTTGTCATCACTGCCTCCTTTGATTGCTTCGCCGTCCAATAAAAAGCCCTTGGTGGTTGGGTTGTTGATCGTATTACAGACGCTCACCGCCGCGAGCAGGAGCACCCACGGGTTTAAAAGCGCATCTTTAAGCGTCAGAAAAAAGACGCTCCAGCTTGTGACGTCCGGACCGGAGAGTCCGAAATAGGAAAAGACCGGAACGAGTACCGCGACGGCGATCTCGATCCAAAAATGAGGATTTTTAAGGCGTGCCTGCCATTCATTTGTCATAGGTAATCTCCTCTCGTAATTCGTCGATTCGGTGGTGCGCCGATTTTGTGCTGACTTCCAGCTTATAGACGCGCTCGACCACCTGATTATGCTTTTCTACCTTTTCTTCGAGTTGTTTCACGCGGTATCGTGTCAGACTGCTCGAGATGATTACGCCGAAAAAGGAACCGGCGACCGTCCCGCAGCAGGATAAGACCGCGGCGATCAGATTGCTGTCCATCGTTCCACCACCTCTCTGCATCGTATCATTTACACGCTTGACACGCTGTTTAGAAGCGTGTGGCGTACCTTTTGCCGGATGTTACTTAAACAGTGCGCTGCTGATCGGTCCGCCGCTGCCGCCGGTGTGTGTGTTCCGTTCTGCGGTGTCGATTTCATCCTCGTCGAATCCCGCCGCCTTTAATAAAGAGCGAATCTCGTTGTCGTTTAAGCCCAAGCCCAGCCCTTTTAAATATAATCGCGCATCCGTGACATTGCGAAACGACGAAAGCTTCTTTAACTGTTCGGCAGACAGCTCTTTTGAGGCAGGGGAATCTTTGCTGTCTTTTGTATCACTGCTTTTTGGACTGGAACCGCCGCCCGAAGAAGCATATGCTTTCGCTTTCGAGAGCGCGTATTCCTGCTCCCAGCGCTGCTGTTCAAGCTTCGCCTGCTCCTGCTTAAACTGATAATCTCTATCCGCTTCCCAGTCGGAAACGGAATCACGGTAGCTTCCGTAATCCTTTTGGTATGCGGCGTCATATCGTCCGGCGAAGTAATCGCGGTTTGTAAACCAGGCGTCCAGCAAATCCTGATATTTTCTGTAATCGCTTTCTTCAAGTCCCTGCAAAATCGACAGATTGTCCCGCTTTCCGGCCTGCTCCGTCTGATAGCGTTCATAGGCCGCGTCCGCAAGCTCGGGCAGAATGTTGTTTAACTCGCTCAAGTACGCCTGATATGCCTGGTTCCCGACCGTGGACGCATAGCTGTTGCCGTATCCGCCCGAAAGCGCAGCGGCGTTTGCCATGGTGTCCATCATCGCCATTTGACCTTGACGGATGTAGTTGTCCTTGTACTGCTGATAGACAGGGTCGGTGGAGGCGTCGTATACAGGCGTTTTCCCGTTTAATAAGTCGTCAAGAATCTGATCGATTTTGTCCTCATACTGGCTTTGATAGTCACCGGGCTTTTGATTGTTCCAGTCTTCAAGTGTCTGTTCTGCGTCGGTTACGCTTTGTCCCGGTTTGTAGGTCGGCCTTGTTGCACTGCTTCTTGCGAGTGACGGATTTGCGCTTGTGTTCGTACTCGTCTTAGAAGCAGCGTTTGCAGTTGCGGATGAAGCGGGAAGGTTGATCGTCTGTCCCGGATAAAGCGTTTTGCTTACATCCATGTTGTTAAACTTTGCGAGCTCCGCGTATTTGGCGCCGGACCCCAACTGCTCATTTGCGATTTTCCACCAGCTGTCACCCGCTTTGACCTTGTATGTTGCCATGTCTGTTCACTCCTTTTTATTTCCATCTTCCGATTGCCACGACGTTTACCGTAATATTGGATGTGTTGAGCGCGGTGGTTCTGTAAAAGTTGATCGTTCCGAATGATTCTTTTGTCTGTTCTTTGATGGAATCCAAGAATACAGACGAAACGCTCGCGCTTGTCGCAAATACAAACGGAATTTCAACAAAAGAAATAGGATAATTCCCAATTTCAGTTCGTTTTCCGTAAAACATCGAGCCCTCCGCCTTGTTGATCGCGCCCGTGTAGGTAAGCCGTTTCATACAGATCGCGGTTCCGTCGGGAAATTTTAAATAGCTGCCGTTTTCGTTTTCACCGGAATCAAACAGCAGCGCGCCTTTGTAGAAAACGTCGAGCGCGTCGTCAAATTCCACCACACCGTCCTGCTCGGCAGCCTTTCCGAACGCGACGCCAAGTCCGCCGCCGCGTTTAAAATGAAGATAATAGCGCGTCGTGGAAATCATCGCAAAGCGTTCGCCGGAGGAAAACAGATCGGTCGCGACGACATGAATGTCATACGCACGGTCGGTTGAAATATTTGAAATGATCGCCGGTACACCGTTTTCAATGACCTGCGAGTAGATTTCACCGCCGCCCTGCTCGTTTACATAGCAAATCATCTCGGGCGTGTTCTGTCCGTTTATCACCGTGAATGAAACGTTCGCCGTAACGCTTAGATACGTTCCCTTTTCAAGCTTGTGTCCCTCTGCGTCACAGCGGAACACACTTAAAGAAGAAACCACCGGCGCATCATACCGCGTGACAACAATCGATCCGGTTTTCGTCGTACTTCGTCCGCGGGAATCCTTTGCGGTAACGGTGTACGAAATGTCGCCGTTTATTGGAATTTTCTCAATGGTCAAGCTGCTAGCAGCCGACGAGAACCCGGCGCACGAAATCGTGTATTCCTTGATGGTCGAGCCGTATATGCCCTGCGCGTTGCCTGCGCTTATTTTCACACCGGAAACGTTTTGCAGGTAAATATCCCATTCGGCAGGAACGCTGTTGTCGATTCGTTCAGCCACCGGTGCGTCCATCGTCGGAACAATATTTGACGGACAGGTGATCGTAAACGATTTTGTATTGGAGCCGACAACCCTTGACCCGTCGTATGTTGTCACAACACATTTTGCCGTACCGGAAACGCTGTTTGGTATCGCTTCAAGCCAGTCAATCGGAATGACAAACGAGGTACTTGTCGCAAATCCGCCGATCCAGTGTGATTTTTCCCCGATCGAAAATGTTACGTTATGCGTGTAGCTTGATACCGCGCGCTTGATCGTCACCGATACGCTGTTTGTCCCGTCTACTTCGACGGAGGAGGTAAGCGACGAAATGGTCGATGCGCGGGGGATATCGTCTCCCGTAATGGTGCCGGACAATGACATCGTACCGTAATACACGCCGGAATACGTAAGCTTACAGTCCCATGAAGAAGAAACCGCACAGGACATCGTGCCGTCTGCATCGTGGTTTACCGTAAACGAAAACGACGCAAGCTTTGAGGTGGTATAATAGCTGGTCGATGACTGGGAAAGCTGTGGGGTTGATGCGCTCTTTTTTGTCCCGTTTACCGTGCAGGAAATCGTCTTTGCGGAAAGGGAAATCGCCTTGTGCTTTAAAAAGAGATTGACCGTCACCGTGGAATAGTTTCCCGCAATGTTCGGCGTCGCCGTCCACTCGGCGATATAGGTTAAATAGCTGCCGTATTGTTTTTGAATTCTGCCGGTCATACAATGTCCCTCCAAAGAATGCCCATGCCAAGCTCGGACGTTTCAAAGTCAAAATAGCCGCCCATGGAAGCAGACCCGATCGTGAACCGGTCAAGCACTTCAACCACCGTGATATAAAGCTTGTTGTATTTGATATAGGCGACCTCAACGCCGTTTTGCAGAAACGACATTTTTTCGTTGCTGATGCGCACAGAATAGGGAAGCGTCTGATCTGCTTCACTTTTGCCGATTTCCAAGCCGTCCTCGTAAAATTTCAGATACGTGCTGACCTCACGTTTATATTCAGAAAGCCCGTCGGAAGCGGCCTGCGCAATTTCCTGTGTGGAAGAAAATTCAAACCGAATTTCCTGCGCCGACTGATCGACCGTAGAACCGATGTATTCTTTTAACTCGGAAACGGTTCCCTCCGCATCGCCCTCAGAACGTGCGACGTATTCCTCTGAAACCTCCGTGCGGATGTTTTGTTCTGACTGGGAGATCTTTGACTGATAATCGTTTCGGATTTCGGTCGCCGTGTTGATGATTTCATTTCGGATTTGATCGAATTTCTGCGACTGTTCCTGTGTTAATTCGGAAACCGCCTTTGCCGCTGTTTCGGTTTGTTCGAATAGCTTTTGACCGTCTGCGGAAAAGTTTGAAGCGTCAAGATTGTGAAACGCATACTCGATTTGTTCAGTCAGCTGTCTTAGGTAGGAAGCGATCTGTGTTTGCGTGGGTTCACCGCGGAAACTGCCGGTTCCAAATGACGGCAGCTTAATGTTTCCTGTAGCCATTTAAACTGCTCCCTCCGAAAACGGTTTTGCAGACCGAATAGATTTTCACATCACCGATTCCACTTATCCGCAGTCTGACATGATCGCAGCGGCGGGGAAGAATCTCGATGTTTTCCGACCGCTTTTGCTGCTGTGTAAACTGCTTTTCGAGCCGCCATTCGTCCGTACTGTTTATCATGCTTTCGATTGAAACGGACGCGCCGGCAGGAATCGTCATGCGGATTCGGATGCTGCCGATGTATTTGTTATCGGGGTCGTCTGTTAAAAGATCGCCCGTTTCGACACACCATGAGATGTCGTCTTCGAGCTTTGCCG
Organism: uncultured Clostridia bacterium; assembly: GCA_944386285.1. GTDB lineage: Bacteria > Bacillota > Clostridia > Oscillospirales > Ruminococcaceae > Paludihabitans. Next base: position 19,800 of record CALXAM010000027.1, read on the forward strand.
GTTCCTCCTGCGCGCAGTATAGGTCGGTCGTACCGTTTACCGCGCACAGCCGGTTTTGTTCGTCTATGAAGTAAAGCTCATTTAAGGCGCGGGCAAACCATTTGACGTTCGTATCATCCTCTTTTGTCCAGATGTTTCGCATCGTGTCAAAGACATAGAGCGACGCGCCGTCCTCGTTTTTCATGGAAAGATAGTATTTGCTGCCGACGGTTCCGCCGACCGCGTCCGACCAAAACGAAGTGCCGAGCTTTTGTGAGATCGTCACAGGCAAAGACCCGTCGTACGCGCACACCCCGTTTCTTGACAGATAAAAGAGCGTTTCATTGACAATGACGAGCGAACGTTCACTGCCTTTCTGCACGCCGCGCGCATAGACGTCTGTAATCTGAAAGTTCGCGGGGCGGGTGCCGTACACCTTGTGGATGATGTTCTCTTTGAAAAACAGCACATATCCGAGATGGGAAATCGCACCGGTAAAATCGCCGTCGGAACCGATGGTCGCCGCGTAGGAATCAGAGGAAAGCCCCATGAAGCAGTTCCAGTTTTTCGGGTCGCCCAGTTTGCAGCAGTAAATCTCGTGGTTTTTGCTCGAGCATCCCCAGATGCGGTTTTCCTGTTCGGTGACAAAATCCATGTCGGGGACGGTTCGTTTGATGGTGAGGTGTCCGTCGTCGGCGGACTGGAGAAACGGCTCGTTGATGATACCGACGACAACGATGTAGCCGTCGCCGCGCTCTTCGATCACCATGTCTGTGTTAAACTGCTCATCATTTGAACCGGAAATAGTAACGCCGTCGTATTTTGAAAACAGCTTCCCGATGTTCTCCGACGCGATTTTTACATAGGTCGATGTAATCGAGATCCAGGCCGTGTACGTTTCACTGTACTGCTTTAAGACGGCAGGGGACTGTGACGTATCGAGCCAGAGCTGACCGGCGGCAGGGGTGTCGGGCGCGGTGATGCCGACGCTGTAGTCCTCATACGCCGTACCGTCGATCCGGCATAACGTATAGGACACGTCGGCAACCGTTTCGAACGTGGCTTCCAGATCCTCAAACGTGCCGGTTTCGGTGTGATAGACTTTTTTGTCCGGGAAAATGACGAGCAGCGCGCCGATTTTGCACATCTGCTTGTCAGACGCTTCGACCTCGCCGACATACGCGCCGTTATAGTAAAATTTCGTACCGTCCACCCAAGCGAGCTTGTCTTTGGTATAGAGAATGTGGGGATCATAAAATGTGCGGATGATGCCGCGTTTTCTTCTCGGGGACAGGACGGGATAATGGTCTGCGGTCATATTGGTTTGATCGTAGCATTCATTTTCATCGATCACGAGATTGTGGTTCATACCGCCGAATGCGGAAATCATGCTGCGTGATTTTTGTGTACCCGACAGGTACGGCAGATTCATAGCGATCACCTCACAATGCGTTGTATGTTGCCGTGATGTTTGACGTGTGGGATACGTGAAACCATTCCGCAAAGGATTGTTTGTAGGAAGAAAAGAGCTGCAAGTCGTTGTTGTAGCGGTCGATCTCGCCGTTTGCGTAGTCGATTTTTAAGGCGAGATACGAGATGTATACGTCCGCAAACGCTTCCGGAATGGACAGCGGTGTGTCGGCGGTCACCGCATCGGGGACGGATACGTCCGGCGTATAAAACCGGTACAGCGTGTCATGCAGTTCTTTTTCAAAGCGGGAAAGCCATGTGTATTTTTGTTCGTCTGGGATGGTGTTGTCGCGCATCGCGTCCGCCTCTTCGACGATTTCATGTGCCAAGATTGCCATACGTTCGTTAATTACCTCCTTACCTTGTCCCTCCGGGCACTGCCTCACGCCTGCGGCGTGGTTCCCATGGGGAGCACCTGCGGTGCGGCACCTCGCCCCTTACGGGGCGGTTTCTCTGGAGAGTGGGTGCTTTGCGTTTGCGCTGTCACTTCCCGGGAGGGTTCCCGCCGCGCCTTTGCGCTGTTACTTCCCGGGAGAGCTTTCCGCCGCGGATGCTCCCGCGGCGCGTCATCTCCGGGCTTAGCCCGGCACCTGCGGTGCGGCGGTCGCTTCGCGCATTCTCTGGAGAGTGGGTGCTTTGCCTTTGCGCCGTTACTTCCCGGGAGAGCTTTCCGCCGCGGATGCTCCCGCGGCGCGTCACCACCGGGCTTAGCGGGGCACCTGCGGTGCGGCGGTCGCCCCTTACGGGGCGGTTTCTCTGGAGAGTGGGTGCTTTGCCTTTACGCCGTCACTTTCCAAGGAAGCACCCCCGCCGTGGATGCTCCCGCGGCGCGTCAATCCCGCTTAGCGGGGCGCTTGCAGCGCGGCACCTCGCCCCTTACGGGGCGGTTCCTCTGGGGAGTGAGTGCTTTGCCTTTGCGCCGTTACTTCCCGGGAGGACTTTCCGCCGAAGGCGGCGAAAACAGGCTATGCCTGTCCCTCCGGGCACTGCCTCACGCCTGCGGCGTGGTTTCCATGGGGAGTGAGTGCTTTGCTTTTGCGCTGTCACTTCCTAAAGAAGCACCCCGCCGCGGATGCTCCCGCGGC
>CALXAM010000028.1 GCA_944386285.1 uncultured Clostridia bacterium
CGAGGTTTTCGCTCCCGCGACTCTCTCGTTTCACTTCCCATTTCCTTGTTTTCCCTGTCCTCCGTGACAGCTTTATTATAATACCACACCTCCCCCCTATTGTCAACACTTTTTTCGCCTTTTTTCGGTTTTCTTTTTAAATATCATAACACAAAAAACAGTCCGTATTTTATCAATTATAAAATACGGACTGTCAAACTTTTTTAAGTGTTATTTTTAATAATTATATAGTTACCGTCCCTGCGAGTATCTCTTTATAATCTGCAAGGTTCTTCTTTAATAATGTCGGCGTATCCAATCCGTACGGACATTTTTTCTTACATGCACCGCAGCCGATACACTCCTCTATTTTCATCATCATTGCTTGACTCTCTTTTGTTAAGAAACCGGCAGACGGACTGCGGCGAATCAGCTGCGCCATTCGTGCGCATTGACTGATCTCAATTCCTTTGGGACACGGCATACAATAACCGCATGCACGACAAAAATCACCGATCAGTTCTGCACGGTCTTTTTCCATCACCTGCTTAAATTCATCCGTCATAATCGGCGGATTCTCCTGATAGGACAAAAACTCATCCAACTCACACTCACGCTGCACGCCCCAAATCGGCAGCACATGATCAAATTGTGCCTGCCATGCGTAAGCTGCCGCACTATTTGTAATCAGTCCGCCGGACAACGCCTTCATTGAAATAAATCCGACATTTTGTTCCTTACACAAATTCACGAGCTCCAAATCTTTTTCTGTCGCCAGATAGCAAAACGGAAATTGCAGTGTATCATAAAGGCCCGAGCGCACCGCCTCTTCTGCTACATGCAGCCGGTGATTCGTAATTCCGATAAAACGGATTTTTCCTTGTTTTTTTGCCTCGAGCATCGCTTCATAAAGGCCTGTTCCATCACCTGGTTTCGGATAAAACGATGGGTTGTGAAACTGATATACATCAATATAATCCGTTTTTAATAGCTGCAAGCTTGTAGCAAGATCATTCCAGAATCCTTCCACTGTGGTGGATGGTGTTTTTGTTGCCAGAATAATCTCTTTACGCACATCCGACAGTGCAAGTCCGATCTTTTCCTCACTGTCTGTATACGAACGTGCCGTATCAAAATAACGAATACCATTCTCATACGCTTTTCTCAAAAGCTTGCCGGCGCTTTCCGTACTGATTCGCTGAATCGGCAAGGCACCGAATCCGTTTTTGTTGACCGTAATACCGGTTCGTCCCAATGTTACTTGCTGCATCAAAAATCCCCCTTATACGCTCCTTTTTTCTTTATCATAGCATACCATACCCGATCACACAAGATTTTGCATAAAATTTTTCTGATACGTTGACAAACGATATTTACTGTGGCAAAATAGCGGCAGAAGAATCTATAATGAAAGGCGGATGTTTTTATGAACTCCCCCATTTTTGCCGGATATGTCGTTGCTTCCGGTCTGCCGCATATCACTGAAAGTCAGGCAAAACGGCTCACTCATTTGAATGTTGCATTTGGTATTGTCAAAGACAAAAAAATCAATGTGGAAGCAATTGAAAAATACTTCCGGTTTCTGCCGAAACTGCGCGCATACAATCCAAACTTGAACATCCTGCTCTCTACCGGCGGCGGCAATCAAATCGGTCACGGTGAAGCAACTGCCGACGAAGCATCGTTAAACGCATTTGTCGATTCCACCATGGAAGTTATCGAGCGTTATGACTTTGACGGCATTGACTGCGACTGGGAATTTCCGGGCTACTATGGCAACAAAGAAGAAAAATATCAATTCACCGCGCTGATGACTGCATATCGGAAGGTGCTCGATGAATATGCACAAAAACGCGGCAAAAAATGTTACCTTACAACAGCTGCCGCAGCAGGACAATGGTATCTCGACGACATCGAAATGGACAAAATTCATCCGCTTTTAGACTTCATCAACCTGATGACATATGATCTGCGCGGTTGGAACCAGCCGACCGGTCACCACACAAATCTGTTTGAGCCAAAAGACGCACCAGTCAAATTCAGCACACACGAGGGCGTCACGCTTTTACTGAACGCAGGCGTTCCAGCAGAAAAAATCGTCATCGGCGCGGCGTTCTATTCGAGACGCTGGGACGGTGTGAAATCGTGTGAAAACCACGGACTTCATCAAGAAGCGGAAACAATCGGTGATTTTGGCCCCCGCTACACGGAGATTGCGCTCATTTATGAAAAAAGCCCGCAGTTTGTCAAATACTTCGATGAAACCGCAAAAGCGCCGTTTTTGTTTGACGGTTATTCATTTATCTCCTATGATGATCCGATGTCGCTTTCTTACAAAGCAAAATATGTCAAGGAGAATGGCCTGGGCGGCATGATGTACTGGGAGCACACATCCGACGCAACTGGTACACTGTTTGACGCAATTTATAATGGTTTATTCTTATAAGGTTGCACCAAAAGAAAAATGTGGTATACTAATAGATGCAGGAGCACCCTGCATCTATTTTTTGTCATCAACACGGAGGCATATTATGCACCTGCTCGTCACTCGCCATGGGGAAACCACATGGAATGTGCAGAACAAAATTTGCGGCAGAACCGATGCACCGCTCACACCACGTGGAATCGCACAAGCGCACGCACTTGCACAGAAACTTTGCGGCACACAGATTGACACGATTATTTGTTCACCGCTTTCGCGTGCAAAGGAAACCGCACAGATCATTCAGTCGGTCTGCGGCGGTGATCTTATCGTAGATGAACGGCTGATCGAACAGGACTACGGTGTATTTGAGGGTGAGGATCGGTTCTCAGAAGCGTTTTTAGCGAATAAGCGGCAGTTTGCCTGCCGGTATCCGGGCGGCGAATCGATGATGATGCTTGCCCACCGCGTATATAGTCTGCTCGACGAGTGTAAAGCGCAGGATCAGAATCAAACGATTCTGCTTGTCTGCCATAACGGTGTCTGCCGTGTGATTCACACCTATTTTCACGACCTCACGAATGAGGAATATGCGCAGTTTTCACTGGAAAACTGCGGTTTACTGCGTTATTCTCTATCATGAAACCGCCGGATATCCGGTACAAAGGAGGAGAGTGCGGATGGGAACATCCCGTACATTTTCAAACGAAGAAATCGATGCATTTGTCATTGCCAATAAAAAAGGACATTTCATGCAGTCACCCCGTTGGGGACAAGTCAAAAAAGAGTGGACAAGCCGCATTTTAGTCAGCCAGCGTGAAGACGGCTCCATTGCCGGAACACTGCATGTGCTGATTCGTAAAACGCCGGTGTTTGGCTATTCACTGATGTATGCGCCGCGCGGTCCGGTCTGTGACGTTCACGATGAAAAGACAATCGCCGATTTGATTTCACAGGCAAAAGCACTCTGCAAAGAAATGCGGTGCTACGAACTCAAAATGGACCCGGATGTGCCAATTGAAGACACACAGTTTTCCGATCTCATGAAAAAGCAGGGCTTCCGCATCGACACATCGATGTCCGGCTTTTCGGCAGCACAACCGCACTTTGTGTTCCGCTTAAATATCAAGGACCGTACCGAAGACGATATCATGATGGGCTTTGAAAAACAGACGCGCAAAAACGTGCGCCGGGCCGTCAAATTTGGTATCACAAGTCGTGTCGGTACCCGCGAAGACATCCCGCTGTTATATGAAATGGTAGAGGAAACCTCCCGCCGTCAGGGATTTGCACACCGCCCGATCGAATATTTCTATCGGCTTTATGATGCGTTTGCTCCTGAATATGCCCGCCTGTATGTGATGGAATATGAAGGTGAGGTCTGCTGCTGCAGTCTGGTTATCTGCTACGGCAACAAAGTCTGGTCGGTCTACAGCGGTACAAGTGACCACCACCGCGAAAAGAAAGCGACCTTTTTAATGCGTATGGAGCAGATTCGCTGGGGACTTGAACGCGGATGTGAAATCTATGATCTGATGGGCGTGCCCGGCGAAGTTCCTGAAGATCACCCGCTCTACGGATTATATGCAGTCAAACGCGGATTCGGCGGTACCCTTACCGAGTTTACCGGTGAAATGGATCTTGTCACCAACCGGTTTATCTACTTCTTGGCAGAACACGGGGAACGCACCGTTCGTTCGATTCGCCGCACGATCAAGTCTGCCACACGCACAAAGAAAAAACAGCAATAATCAAAACCGCCGCAGATCGCTGCGGCGGTTTTTCTCAAAAAGTAGGAATTCCCTTGCCTTCATTTAATGCCTTGACACTTGCGCATTCATTTTTGTCATCCCATGTGCGCCCGGGAGATCTATGCATCGACGCGACCGCCGGACGCGGACGGGACACCGTATTTTTGTGCCGGTTAGTCGGTGACAGCGGCCGTGTGCTCGCATATGATATTCAAGAAGATGCTGTAAATGAAACAACCGCACTGTTAGAGAAAGAACACCTCTCGCACATCGGACGCGTTTTCCAAAAAAGCCACGACCGTATGGCGGAGGATGCAAAACCAGAGACAGTTCGCGCGATTGTATTTAATTTCGGATGGCTGCCAGGCGGTGATCACAATGTATTCACCCGTGCCGAAACGAGTATCCGCGCCATCGAACAAGGGCTTACACTTCTTGTACCGGACGGTGTCATGAGCCTTAGTATTTACTACGGAAAAGAAAACGGAACCGCCGAACGTGATGCCCTGCTTTCCTATCTTTCATCAATCGACCCGAAAACCGCCACAGTACTCGTCGGCAATTTTATAAACCGAAAAAACAACCCCGCTATCCCTGTATTTATCCTAAAAGGTGTATAAAACAAAGCGACAGCAAAATGCTGTCGCTTTGTTTTTATTCCGCTTTTTCGGCAAAGATGTTGTCAATATATTCTCTGCTCCAAACCTCCTGCGTTTCGGGAAAAAGATAGGCACGATTTTCACTTTTTGGGTAGTCACTTTTTGCGTAGTTATCCTCCTGCATGATTTCCCAGCGCTTATCATCTGTATATGTCAGTATGACTGTAGCTGTATACGGTGTTTCATCCCGATAAATGTTGACTCCCATTTTGGTATAATCGAGCGTATCATCTTCTTTAAACAAATATACAACCGAGCCATTCAGCGGGTATCCCGGTCCTGCAACCGCTACCGGTTCTTCGGTTTCTGCTGCCGCATCGGAAAACAGCGCTTCAATATATTTGTTCCCTTCTGCCGTTCCGGTCAGATCGATCCATCGGCGTTGCGGAGGATCGTCTACTCGTTCGCGCAGCGTCCATTCATCGCGGTGATAACCTTCACACAACATAACGCTTTCGATCTGGGAAGAAGAGGTCAAGCCCACACACGCTGCAAGACTGCCTTTTTCCGCTTTAATGCTGCAGCCCGACATGGATAAGAGCAGTACCACGCATGTAAGAAACAGACTGATTGCTTTCTTCATATGACCGCCTCCGTTTCCAAAGCACGGCAATTCATTCAGCTGCTACTCTTCCAGAGCGGCAAAGATGTTGTCAATATATTCTCTACTCCAAACCTCCTGTGTTTCGGGAAAAAGATAGTCGCGATATTCGCTTTCTGAGTAGTTATCCTCCTGCATGAGTTCCCAGCGCTTATCATCTGTATATGTCAGTATGACTGTAGCTGTATACGGTGTTTCATCCCGAAAAATGTTGACTCCCATTTTGGTATAATCGAGCGTATCATCTTCTTTAAACAAATATACAACCGAGCCATTCAGCGGGTATCCCGGCCCCAAAATCGGTTCCGGCCCTTCGGTTTCCGCTGCCGCATCGGAAAACAGCGCTTCAATATATTTGTTCCCTTCTGCGGTTCCGGTCAGATCGATCCGTCGGCGTTGCGGAGGATCGTCTACTCGTTCGTGCAGCGTCCATTCATCGCGGTGATAACCTTCACACAATATAACGCTTTCGATCTGGGAAGAAGAGGTCAAGCCCACGCATGCTGCAAGACTGTCTTTTTCCGCTTTAATGCTGCAGCCCGACATGGATAAGAGCAGTACCACACATACTAAAAACAGACTGATTGATTTCTTCATATGACCGCCTCCTTAAAATATGCGAACCCATCTAAAACAATGAATCACCAGCCAACATAATAAGAAAATGCTGAACTTTCACCGCTGACTTTTATAGAAGAAAACGTCTTATAAACCAATGAAGTCGAATATGCGTCCGCAATAATAATCGTATTTGCAACCTCAATATATTGATACCCGAAAACAGTGACCGCATGTCCGCCAACCTTATCATCCTTCTCTATATCCGGGAAAAAACCACTCGAATCATCTTCACCATAATGTACCGTTGCCATTGTAATCGGAACATTGGAATCAATAATGGATTTCATCTTACTCCAAGTCCAATTTGCAGAAGTGATTTTTCCATATCTCGTTGAAGGATACCCCTTTGCTGAAACATAATTCCGAAATCCATTATACGCATCGTTATATGTTGCACCATCTGCACTTGTAATTGGAATATATTGTTTGATCGCATTAAAAGTCCCCGGCATCGTGCTGTACAAATTGGTCTTTCCTCTGAATTTGCTCCAATACATCGCTGTATTCACCGCCGATATAATTGTACATTTATTCTCTTCCCACGGATCTAAATTACCATATGTTCCAAGGAACATACTGGTATATCCCTGCACCAGCTTTGTAACAGTATTCAGCCCCATAGGCGATACTGTATTTGTCTGCACTGCTTGTGATTGATTTTTTGCTGCAACATATGTAGTGTAAGACTGCTTCACCGACGAAAGATTCAAAGTTGTCGATTGTTCATTTAACACATCATACACTTCTGATACCCCGTTGGTAGTTGCCTGTTCCAATACGTAATAGGAATAACCACCTAAGTATACGAGCTTATCGCTTGTTCTGTTTCTTGATACCGCAGAAGGCAAGCTGCGCATTTTTTTAGCCGCCGGATGCTCATCCCCAAAAGAATAGCTGTCAAGCGCCGCCGTTTCGGATGAGAGATCGATCTGCAAAAAACCTGCGGGTGTTTGACCGTTTTGGTATTCATAAACAATCCCGTTGAGTTCACCGTAAGGATCATATAAAGACGTAACGTGTGAAACTTCTGTATCTTCTGTCCATGTACATCCGGGCACATCGCGCATGATAATCTCTTGATAATACTGCGCTGTTTGCTGTGCCTGTTCTTTCAGCGACAACGTTTCCGCATTCACTTGCATTGGAAATAGTGCAGTTAAAATTGAAAATACCAATGCGATGCTCACGAGCTTTCGCTTGTTCCAGCAGTTTTTTTTCATAATTCTCATCCTTTCTGTAAAATAAAGTTTAATTGATTTATGTAAACAAATCCAAGAGAATGTTTACAATTTTATTGTATACTATAGATAACAAGTTGTCAATCTATTTGAAAACTTTTTTACAAAAAACACCAGTACAGAAATTGTACTGGTGTTTTTTGTAAGTCATTTAACAAAAGAAAGATCCTCAAAGAAATTTGGATAAGATTTATTCACACACTCTGCACCCATAATCGTAACCGGATATTCCGCCGCACGTGCAAAAATCGCAAGGCTCATTGCAATTCGGTGATCGTTATGCGCCTCCACGATGCACGGCGCGGTCATCGGGCGGCGGGAAGTAATCGTCACACTGTCCGCATCTGACGACATATTGACACCAAGCTTTGAAAGCTCGGCTTCCATTGCAGCAATCCGGTCAGACTCTTTTAATCGAAGCCGTCCTGCATGAAGAAAATGCGTCACTCCGTCAGCAAAGGAAGCCAGCACCATCAAAATCGGTCCCAAATCGGGACAATCCGCCAAATCCACCACCTGACCGGTAAGCGGCGCACGCCGCACACACACTCTCTCTGATGATCGATCGACCTGTGCACCGAATCGCTCTAATAGGTCGCAGATCACGCGGTCGCCCTGCAAACTGTCCGGCGAAAGTCCTTTGCATCTCACTTCACCGCAGAGCGCACCGAGTACGCCGAAAAACGCCATTTGCGAATAATCGCCCTCAACCGCCATATCACATGGCTTATAGCACTGATTTCCGGGAATCCGAAATGTATACGCATCCACCTGCTCGATCACAATCCCGAACCGAGAAAGCACATCACATGTGATCTGCACATAGGAAGCCGATTCAAACGGCGGCGTAATCCGAATGATCGAATCACCGTCACAAAGCGGGAGTGTGAACAAAAGTCCCGTGATAAACTGGGAGCTCACGCTTCCGTCAACTATAATCTCTCCGCTTTTCACCGCACCATAGAGATGCACGCCCGACGCATTCACGAAAAAGGAAAGTCCCTGCGAGGAAAACAATGTTTCATACACAGTTTGCGGACGCTCGAGCAGCCGTCCACGGCCAGTCAGCGTCACATCTCCACCGCAAAGCGAGAACACCGGAATCAAAAACCGAAGTGTCGAACCGGATTCGATACAGTCAGCGGTACATTGTTCCCGCTTTGGCACACCACCCGTTCCCGTCACAGTCAGCGTATCGCCGTCACGTTCAAACGAAGCGCCTAAAGAAGACAATGCACCGATCGTCGCCTTCATATCATCGGAATCACCAATATGCGAAAGCCGGCTTTGCCCATCCGCCAATGCGGCACAGATGAGTGCGCGATGCGCAACACTTTTGGACGGCGGAATCAAAATCGATCCCGACACCGCTTTCGGAGAAATGGTCTTTTGCATCTCACATGCCCCGACCAACGACTTTTGCAATCGCACGGCCTTTTTCAATGAGTGTCTTGAATTTATCTGGTTTCAACGACTGCGCACCATCGCTCCATGCGCACTCCGGATTATTATGCACTTCGATAATCAAGCCGTCTGCACCTGCGGCAATCGCTGCAAGTGACATCGATTCCACAAGACGCCAGTCGCCTGTCGCGTGGGACGGGTCAATGATAATCGGCAGATGTGTTTTCTGTTTGATAATCGGAATCACGCTCAAGTCAAGCGTATTACGGGTATATTTTTCAAATGTACGGATACCGCGCTCGCAGAGGATGACATTCTCGTTGCCGCCTGCCATGATGTACTCTGCCGCCATGATCCACTCTTCGATCGTATTGGAAAGACCGCGCTTTAACAGCACCGGTTTTCTGATCGTGCCGAGTGCTTTGAGCAGGTCGAAGTTCTGCATATTGCGTGCACCGACCTGAATGAGATCGACATTTTCGTCAAACTCCTGCAATTTGTCAATGCTCATGAGTTCGGAAACAATCGGCATATGATATGCTTCACGCACTTCAGTCAGCCACTGAACGCCGAGTGTTCCCTGTCCCTGGAACGCATACGGCGAAGTACGCGGTTTGTATGCGCCGCCGCGGAACATTTTGGCGCCTGCTGCTGCAACACCCTCTGCAATTTGGAACAAAGATTCGCGTGTTTCTACCGAGCACGGACCGCCGATCACCACGATATCCTCTTGTCCGCCGACTTTCACACCCGAAACGTCGATCACACTGTCCGCCGGATGGAACATCCGGTTTGCCTTTTTATACGGCGCTGCGACGCGCTGTACATTGTCAACCGCCGGATTGGCTGCGATCACTTTCTCATCCAAAATGGTAGTATCGCCGACAACACCGTAAACGTTATAGTTTGCACCTTCAATTACCGTGACATGAAGACCTTTTTGCTCAATCCGATTGATAATTTTCTGGGCTTCTTCTTTCGATGCATTTTTCTTTAAGGTAATAATCATGAAAATTCACTCTCCGTCTTGTTCGATCAATTTTTTTAAATGCAAAATCGCCAGACGGTAGCCATCGAAACCGTAACCTGCAAATGTCGCACAGCACGCTTCTCTGACATACGAGATCTGGCGGAACGATTCCCGTTTTGATACGTCAGACAAGTGGACCTCCACGGTAGGGATCGCCACTGCCTTGACTGCATCGAGAATCGCAACACTAGTGTGGGTATACGCAGCGGGGTTAATCACAATGCCGTCCGCATGTTGGTAGGCACTCTGAATGAGATCGACAAGCTCACCTTCGTGATTTGTCTGTGCAATCTGCACGTCGATCCCTTCCGCATCACATATACCCTGGATAAAGGCTTCCAGATCACGATATGTCTGCGCACCGTAAATTTGCGGTTCCCGAATCCCAAGCATGTTAAGATTCGGCCCGTTTAATACAAGCAGTTTCATAAAATTTCTCCTCGATTTTCTTGCAGACTGCGGACAGGTCTGCGTCATTTGTTACCGAAAACGTGCAGCACGCCCGGTAAATCGGCATCCGTGCGTCATACAGCGCGGACACCTCCGCCATACTTTTGGTAAGCGGTCGTCCTTTCCCTACTGAGAGCAGAGAAAGCGGCCGATCAATCAGACAAATCTCACCGTTTTGCAAAAGTGCGCGCACATTCGCCTGTGAAAGCACGGTTCCGCCGCCGCAGGAAATTAAGCATCCGGTTTCCTTTGCCCATTCACGCACCACTTCTGCTTCGATTTTGCGGAATCCCGCCTCGCCAACTTTGTCAAAAATTTCGGGAATCGATTTGTTCTCCCGTTTGACAATCTCATCATCCAAATCAACAAACCGGCGGTTCATCGTTTCAGCTATCCGTTTTCCAATGGTCGTTTTTCCGCTCATTGGCATACCGCACAGCACAAGATTTTTCTTTTCTTTGATGAGCGACTCATACACTACATCAATTTGTTCTTCGGGAAGCGTTTTTGACAGAAAATAATCTGCCGCATATTTTGCCTGTGCAACCAGCATTAAAAGCCCACCGATTGCAGGAATCCCGCGCGACTGTGCATCGAGCACAAGATTTGTCCTGATAGGATTATACACCACATCGATGACTGTTTGCAACCCTTTAAAGTGAGAAAGCGAAAAATTTTCCTGAAAATTGTTGGGAAACATCCCTGCCGGCGAGGCATTCACAATGATCTGAATCTGGGAAAGCGACTGCGCCTGCTCATACGAAACAGTTCCCGGTTTGTTTGAGCGGCTCGCCACCGTAATCGAAGCAGCACCAAGCGACCGCATGACAGCCGAAGCCGTTTTGCATGTTCCACCACTGCCCAAAATGAGCACATGCGCACCCTGCACCTGTGCACCTACCGCACGGACAAGCGCCATCATTCCGGCAAAATCAGTGTTGTGCCCAATGAGCCGGCCGTTTTCGTTGACAATCGTATTGACCGCGCCGATTGCTGCCGCGTGCTCATCCAATTCGTCACAATAAGGAATGACTGTTTCTTTATAGGGAATTGTCACGTTTACCGCACGAAATTTCTTTTCCGTTAAAAAGCGGTCAAGCTCCTCCGGCTCCATTGGCAGAAGTTCATACGAATAACCGCCGAGCTGCTCATGAATCGGTTTGGAAAAGCTATGCGCGAGCGTTTTTCCGATCAGTCCGTATTCTGCCATGAAAACGCCTCCTTTTTCGGTTCTGCAACCCATTCCGGGCCAAATCGTTCAATCAGCAAATCAAGCAGCACAATCGCCGCCGCACTGTCTAACACGACGCGCGCCCGATGAATAATCGCCGGATCATGCCGCCCGTGGATCTGCAGCGAGGCATCTTCTCCCGTTTGCAGATCGACTGTTTCCTGTGCTAAAAAGATCGACGGCGTCGGTTTGATCATCGTTGTAAACCGGACAGGCATCCCGTTTGTAATACCGCCGTTAATTCCACCGTTGTGGTTTGTTTTGGTTGAAACTTTGCCGTCTTTCATGCAAAACGGATCGTTTGCCTCACTGCCGTACATCGTGCACATCTGGTCACCATCGCCGAAGATCACACCTTTGACTGCCGGAATGCTGAACAAGAATGCGGACAGCCGGCTTTCGACCGAGCCGAAAAACGGCTCGCCAACGCCGCCGGGAAGCCCGATCACCGCGGTTTCCACGGTTCCGCCGACACTGTCGCCCGCTTTTGCCGCGGCCTCCATGCGCTCGATCATCTGTACGCGAACCGCTTCGTCCAGCACCGCGATCTCTGCGTCGTTCATCTGCGCGATTTCTCCACGAAGAAGCGCTTCGTCTGTTGAAAACGGCCGGTCACTGAGTGTATGTAATGTACGAATATGACTGCCGATCAAAATGCCGCGGCGTGCAAGCGCCTGCATACAAATCGCACCCGCCGCCACAATCGGCGCGGTAAGCCGTCCCGAAAAATGACCGCCGCCGCGATAATCCTGATACCCGCCATATCGTAAAAATGCCGTATAATCCGCATGCGACGGACGCGGCAGAAATTTCGTCTCCTCATAATCCTTGCTGCGCTGAACCGTATTTTCAATCCGCAAACCGATCGGCGTACCGGTTGTATATCCATTGAAAATACCGCTTTCGATGATCACGCGGTCGGCTTCATGCCGCTTTGTCGAAATATTCCCTTTGGCGCGCCGCTTGTCCATCTGGCGATCAATTTCCGCTTCATCCACCGGAATACCTGCCGGCATACCGTTTAAAATGGCGCCGATCGACGCAGAATGCGACTCGCCGAACAGGGTAAGCTCCAAGCATTGTCCTATACTGCTTTTCATTGATGACCCTCCCGCATGATCTGTGCAAGCCGGTCAAACGAAACCGATTGGATGACCGCTTTGCCCGGCTCATTCACCACGATGATCGACACAGTATCACCCTGTGCTTTTTTATCGCGGGTTGCGGCTTCGAGCACCTGAGGAACATCGTATGGTTTGTACGGATTAATCTCGATTTTCTGGAACACGCGCGCTACCCGCTCCCGCAGGCTGTCGCTTCCGAGCATCGGCATCATACCGACTGCAACCGCTTCTCCGTGCAAAAGGCCCGAAAGTCCATACACACTCTCGACACCGTGTCCGATCGTATGACCGAAATTGAGAATCTTGCGGAGTCCCTTCTCCTCCGGATCGTTCTCAACAACGTGCTGTTTTACATGCAAGCTCCGTCTGATGATCTCGGTCAGATGGTTATATGGGTTCTCCTGCTCAAACAACGCAAACAGCGCGCTGTCTGCAATCAAGCCGGCTTTCACCGCTTCCACCAGTCCGTTGTTCAAATGACGGCGCGGCAGTGTGCGCAGAAAATCAGGATCGACGATTATAAGCTCCGGCTGATAAAATGCGCCGACAATGTTTTTGACGCCGTGCACATTGATCGCTGTTTTTCCGCCGATGCTCGAATCAATCTGTGATAAACTGGTGGTCGGAATGTTGATAAATCGAATGCCTCGCATATACGATGCCGCGCAAAATCCGCCTAAGTCACCAATGACACCGCCGCCCACCGAGATGAGCAAATCCTTGCGTCCGAATTTATGAGAAAGCAGCATTTCGCATACATCAGAAAAGACCGAAAAGCTTTTCGCCCCTTCTCCCTGCAAGACGGTCATCACCACCGGATGACTGCACTGGGATGCAATCGCTTCCACATGCGCACGCGGCACGCCATCGTCTGTCAAAATGAGCGTCTTGCATGAAAGATCAGCCCACTCATGAAGAGAAGCATGCGCCTGTGCACCAATCATAATCGGATGTACTGTTTGCTTTGCTGCAAGCGTCAATGCGATTTGTTCCATTTACCATTCCTCCCAAAAAGAAACTGATACGATAAAATAGAGAAAATCCGGTGTGCCATTTTTAAAAACGGCAAACCGGCTCTTTTATGCTTTATAATAAACACCTAACACACGGAACGTTGTACAGCGTGACTGCATCTCACAAAACAGCTGCTTTGCCTGTTCACTCGATGCGTCACCCTCAAGCTCCACATAAAAATAGTACTGCCATGGCACATCATGCACCGCTTTTGACCGTACACACTCCATGTTGAATCCATGCTGTGCAATCACCTGCATGACCGCGGCAAGCTGACCCGCATCATGACGCAGCGTAAACAGCAGTGAAAAACGATTTCCTGCCGATGATGGCTGCTTTGCGATTACAATAAACCGTGTTGTATTCTGTTCACTTTCACTGATCTTTTCTGCAAGCACCGAAAGCCCGAATCGCTCTGCCGTTTCTTTCGACGCAATCGCCGCCTTATGCACATCTGCCGCTTTGGCAACAGCCTCTGCTGCCAGTGCAGTATTCACATATGCGGTTGTGTGAAATCCATGCGACTTGATGTAACCGCCGCACTGTTTAAGCGCCTGGGGATGGGAAACGACCTCCCGAATTGTTCCGATCGACGCTCCCTGCGGCGCCACCAAGCAATGCTCAATTTTCAAATCATAGATCTCACGAATCGATACCGGATACCGATACAAAAGATCGAGCACTTCCTCCACCTCACCGGTATAGGAATTTTCAAACGGAATGACACCGCAGGCAATTTCATCGCGCATCACGGCTTCAAATACATCCTGCCACGTTTCAAAAGCTTGTGCCCGCTGATCGGGAAACAGCTTCGAGAGCGCGATCTGCGCATAGGCGCCCTCCGTCCCTTGATAGCCAACAGTTCCCTTACAGAGAACAGATCGTTGGTACCGTTTTGATTGCTCCATCACACTTTCCATGAATGAAACGAAA
Source organism: uncultured Clostridia bacterium (assembly GCA_944386285.1). Classification (GTDB taxonomy): domain Bacteria; phylum Bacillota; class Clostridia; order Oscillospirales; family Ruminococcaceae; genus Paludihabitans. Next base: position 14,458 of record CALXAM010000028.1, read on the forward strand.
TAAGGACGATACACATCCGAATCAATCGCATCGCCGCACCGTGCGAGCACCTCTTTTTCTCTGACAGGATCAAACACCGGAAGATCATGTTCGATTTTGTATGCGATCACATCGGCCACGGCATCCATTCGCTGTACAAACAGTTTTGCAAGTGCTGCATCCACTTCATTGATCGTTTTTCGTGCGGTTGCCAGTTTATTTTCTTTCTGTTGTTCTTTTTTCTCGTTATCCATCTGTCACACCAACTGAATGATACAAAAACTATATGGCGGCATTTCTGCCTGAATGGAGCGATCCGGCAAAATGCAAACGGATATATTTTTTCCGCAAAGCACCCGCGCCTGTGGGAACTGAATCGATTCAAACCATGCAAGGTCTTCTTTCGAAATTCCCTCTACACAGGAGCGCAGCTGCACATCCGTACTGACCGGTTCGCTGCTGCGGCTAATAAGCGTTAGTAAAAGTTCCTGTTTTCCTTCTTTTCCAAACGCATCTCCCTGATCGGAAATAAAACGTGCAATTCCGATCACGCCGTCACTCGGCGCCACAAATGCGGCTCTTCCGCGTGACAGTGAAGGATATGTCTTTCGAATCGCCGTAATCGACTGGAAGAACGCAACCAATTCCGGATCTTTTACAGAAAACGGCTGCCGATTGAACGGATCTTTCCACCCGTGCATGCCGCATTCGTCTCCGTAATAGATCGAAGGCGTTCCCGGTACGGTCATCTGAAATACACCTGCTAAACGCATCAATGCGTCGCCGCGTCTTTCCTGTTCAGCAGTCGGTGCAAACTCCGCCTGATCCTCGCGTGAAAGGCCTTCCCCATTCATTCCGGTAGCCAGCACTGTACGCGCACGCGGCTCATCATGGCTCGAAACGAGATTCATCAGTGCATGGTACATCGGCTGCGGATAATTTAACTGCTGGGAAAGCAGAAAATTCTGCAATTCTTTTGCGGTTGAATAGCCGTTTAAGAAGCCAAGGACTGCGTTTTTAAACGGATAATTCATCACCGTATCAAGTCCTTTGCCAAGTGCATACTGCCGCTTTGTACCATAGCTCTGTTTCGTCGTTGCGTCTTCCCAGACTTCACCCAAAAGCACACGATCGGGATTTCCCTCTTTTAACGAGGAGCGCATCAGCTCTATCACACTGTCAGGCAGTTCATCCGCCACATCGAGCCGAATACCCATTGCGCCAAGCTGCTTCCAATAGGAGAACACACTGAACGAACCAGTGATGATGTCTTTTTGCCAAACAGGATTTAACTCATTGACCTCAGGCAGCGTATCAAAGCCCCACCAACACTGATAGGAATCGCGAGAGCCCAAAAACGTATACCAGGAATAATACGGCGACCGCTCGCTCTGATATGCGCCGACTGAAAGATAATTTCCAAGTTTATTAAAATACAAACTGTCCGAACCGGTATGAGAGTACACGCCGTCAATCATCACGCGGATACCGGCCTGTTCTGCTTTTTCACAAAGCTCTTTAAAGTCCTCGGGTGTTCCGAGAATCGGATCGACGTTTTTGTAGTTTCCGGTATCGTACCGGTGGTTCGACGCCGCTTCTACAATCGGATTTAGATACAACACGCCGACGCCAAGCGACTGAAAATACGGGATCGAATCAATGATTCCGCGTAAATCGCCGCCATAAAAATCGCATGGCGAATAATATTTTTCACCTTCAAGCGGCTGATATAAAACCGGTTCCTCCCAATTTTCATGAACAACCACTTTTCGTCCCATGCTCTTATGATAAGCGACACCGCGCTCAAGGTTCTTTGGATCTCCGCGTTTAAACCGATCAGGGAAAATCTGATACATGATCGTTCCGCGGAACCATTCCGGTGTCTGAAAGGAAGCATCATATACAGTAAGCTGAAAGCTTGCCGGCGGCTGATCGTAGATGACACCTTCTCCCTGTGTTTTTCCCATTGGCGGACCATAATAGATTGTTCTATCCGCATATGAAATGACAAAAAAGTACCACAGTACACCTGGTGACTGCGGAAGCAGTAAATCACAGACAAAGAAACGATCCATACGCGTCATATCGTATTCCGTACTGTCTTCATAAAAAAACGTTTTCACCCGCACAGAACGAATCTGTGGATCTTCTGCCAACAAACGCAGTGTTACCTGCTCACCGGTACGCATCGCACCAAGCGGAAAACGATAACAGCAGCGGGCAGAATTGTGCTCGATTTTCATAAAGAAAAAGTCCTCCAATATCTATTTATATCATCCATACCAAAAACAAAAGAAAAGCCGGAGATTCCTCTCCGGCCTTTTCTCGTTTCACTTCACAGGATCAGTCCAACAAGCTTAAATACAAATCACGATACTTTTTCGCAGATACGATGAAGCTATTATCCTCTTTCATCGCATGTGCAATCAGCTGTAACCGAATTTTCGGGTCGCTGATCGTGCGAAGTGCAAGCCGAATTACTTCAAGCATATCATGTGCGTTGTAATTTGTAAAGGAAAAACCGTTTCCTTCTCCCGTAAATTCATTGTACGGGGTGACCGTATCGCGCAATCCGCCTGTTTCACGGACGATCGGCAAGGTGCCATAACGCAGCGAAATCATCTGCGAAATACCACACGGCTCAAATTTCGACGGCATTAAGAACAAATCGCTCGCTGCATAAATCTGATGCGAAAGTGCATTGTCATATGCAATATAGGAGCAGACACGTCCTTTATACGACGCTTCCATTCCACGGAAAAAGCTCTCATACATCGGATCGCCTGTTCCGAGCAGAACGATCGCCACATCCTCTTCCATGATCTCATTGAACACACGCATCACAAGGTCAAAGCCTTTCTGCGAGGTCAAACGTGAGATCATACCAATCAGCGGTGTAGACGGATCAACAGTCAAACCGAGATCACGCATGAGAAGTTTCTTATTCTCATATTTTCCGTTTAGATCATCAACAGAGAAATGATATTTCAAGAATTTATCTGTTTCAGGGTTAAACGCATTGACATCAATGCCGTTTAAGATACCGACCAGATCACGGCTTCTTGCATTGAGAATGCCTTCCATTCCATATGCAAAATACGCCGTTTTAATCTCCTCCGCATATGTCGGGCTGACCGTATTGATCTTATCGCTGAACACAAGCGCTGCCTTCATAAAGTTTGCGCAGCCGTATGCCTCTAAGCACTCCGAGTTATAATAGGACGGATCAACGTTAAACCAATCACGTACCGTACCAAAAGAGTATGTACCTTGATACATCATATTATGAATGGTAAATACTGTTTTAATCTCTTTGAGCGCTGTTTTCTGATACTGCGTTTTTAACAGCATCGGAATCATACCGGTCTGCCAGTCATTTAAGTGCAGAACATCCGGGATAAAATCAATTTTTTCAAGCGATTCAAGCAGCGCGCGTTGGAAGAACGCATATTGTTCACCCTCTGCTTCGCCGCCCTTATAAATCGGACCGCCGAAATAATATTCGTTGTCAATCAAATAATACGTCACACCGTCATGGACGAGTTCTTCCACGCCGACATATTGGCTTCTCCATCCGAGGTGAATCCAAAAGTCAGTCAGGTGCTTTGTTTTTTCGCCGTACTTTTTCTTGATGATGCTATGATACGGGATCATCACGCGTACATCAAGACCAAGGGCGATCAAATCACGCGGCAATGTTCCGATGACGTCCGCCAATCCGCCCGTTTTTGCAAACGGCGCGCATTCCGAACCGGCAATCAGAACCGATGCTACTGGTTTTTTTGCCATCAGACATTCGCTCCCTTCGGAATAATCACCGGATACTCACGGCTGCCTGCCAATACAGAGTTCGGACGAACGGTTACTTTCTTATCAAGAATGACGTTTGTCAGCTGCGAGTTTGCATATACTTCGCTTGCCTGCATGATGATACAATCTTTGACGACTGTACCTTTCGCAATCGTAACACCGCGGAAGATGATCGAGTTTTCAACCGTACCTTCAATGATACAGCCGGAACCGATCAAGCTGTTTTTAACAACTGCATCTTTGCCGTAACGGGTCGGTGCTTCGTCTTTGATTTTGGTGTATACTTTTGTGCCGCTGCCGAACAGGTCTTCCTGTACGTCGCGTTTAAGCAGATCCATATTGGTGCTAAAGTAAGAAGCAACCGAACGGAGCTGTCCAACATAACCTTTGTGCTCATACGCATAAATTTTGAGCGTATCGAGGTGATTCATGATGATGTCGGTGTCGATGTTGTATTTGCCGCGGGAAGCAGCGTCATCGAGCAGGTACTGAAGCAGGTCTTTTTTGATGAGGTAAATGCCCAAGGACACTTTATCATATGTACCTGCGGTACCATGTGTTTTCATATCAACGACACGGCCGTCCTCATCTGTTTTAAAGCGAACATCCGCAAAACGATCAAGCGTTGCACTTGCATTTTCCTGTACGCTGTACATCAATGTAATGTCAGCACCGGTCTCCATATGGAATTCAAACATTTTGTCATATGTTTCCGTATACACAGAACAGGAGCTTGCGAGCAGGCAGTATTTCTGCGGCGCACGGCGTAAAAACGGTGCTGCACCCTGCAAGGTATCAATGGTGCCCTGATGTGCGCCATAGTTTTCGTTCGTATCGTACGGCGGAATGATAATCAAACCACCGTCTTTACGGTTTAAGTCCCACTCTTTACCGGAGCCCAGATGATCCATCATAGACTGGTAATTTCTGCGCGGAATCACGCCGATATTGCGGATTCCGGAATTGACCATGTTCGAAAGAATAAAGTCGATTGCACGGTATCTGCCGCCAACCGGAAGCGCGCCAACGCTTCTTTGATTGACCAGTTCGCGGAGATTCAGGTTTTCTTCGCCGGCATAAATCAAGCCGCATACATTTTTTCTCATATCGTTGTTCCACCTTTATCTTACAATCTATCGCGTACCCGATTATTTCGCACGAGGATAGAGCATCTCGCCCTCTTTAATCTCCGCACCTTTCGGGATGGTAAGTTCCGAACCGACAACGGTGATTTTTCCTTCGCCGCCGATCTGAGCGTCTTCGCAAATGGTAACATCTTCGTCAACGATTGCACGTGTAACCGAGCTGTTCTTGCAGACGATCGTATGCTGCATCACAACACTGTCTTTAATGAACGCGCCCTCTTCGACTTTTACATTCGGGAACAAAATGGAGTTTTCCACTGTACCCAAAACGATGCAGCCGTCACCGACAATACTGTTCTTCACAGTCGCATCATTGCCGATAAAGTGCGGCGGAAGCACCAAGTTTCTGCCGTAAATTCTCCAGTTGTCATCACGCAGATCAAGTTCCGGCTCCTCAGCAAGCAAGTCCATATTTGCTTCCCACAAACTGTCGATCGTTCCAACGTCTTTCCAGTAACCGGAGAACAGATATGCATACATTTTCTCGCCGTTATCAAGCATCGTCGGGATGATGTTCTTACCGAAGTCATTCGAAGAATTCGGATCCTGATTATCCGCAATCAAATACTCTTTTAATTTCGACCATGTGAACACATAAATACCCATGGAAGCCAGATTATTTTTCGGCACCGGCGGTTTTTCCTCAAATTCCACGATGCGCATTTCCTCGTTGGTATTCATAATACCGAAACGGGAAGCCTCTGCCATCGGTACTTCCATCACGGCGATCGTCGCGTCTGCACCTTTTTTCTCATGCGCGTCGATCATTTTTTCATAGTCCATCGTGTAAATATGGTCACCGGACAAAATCAAAATATATTCCGGATCATACTGCTCGATAAAGTGGATATTCTGATAAATTGCACTTGCCGTGCCGGAATACCATTCACCTTTTTTGCCCTTGACATACGGCGGAAGCACATATGCGCCACCGGACATGCAGTCAAGATCCCATGTTGCGCCATTGCCGATATATGCGTTTAATTCGAGTGGTTCATATTGCGTCAGCACGCCGACGGTATCAATACCGGAGTGGATGCAGTTCGACAGCGGAAAGTCGATAATTTTGTATTTTCCGCCATAGGGAACGGCCGGTTTTGCACGATTCTGCGTCAGCGCATACAAACGGCTGCCCTGGCCGCCAGCCAACAGCATTGCGACACATCTTTTCTTCACATTCATGGTTTAATCCCCCTGTTTCCTGTTTGTTTGATCTTCGTCAAACATGAAATATACGGTTGCCAGCGGCGGCAGTGTAATCGCTGCGCTGGCTTCCCTGCCATGGAACGGATCCGCGGTGACCTCGATCTGGGGCAGGTTTTTAACCCCACTGCCGCCAAAGGAAGGATCATCGCTGTTTAAAATCTCACGAAGCACGCCGGTTGCAGGCATTGCAATCTTATAATCATAATGCACAACAGGTGTAAAATTCGTGACACTTACAATTTTTTGCACCTTGCCGCGCCAAGGTGTCGAAATGCGCATAAAAGCAATCACGCTGTTATCTTTGTCATCGACTGTGATCCAGTCAAAGCCATCCCAGCTGTCCTCAATATCATAAAATGCGCGGTGTTTTTGATAAAACGCATTGAGTTTTTTCATATAGTTCTGCATCGTACGATGAGAATCATAATCGAGCAGGAACCAATCGAGCTCTTTTGCAAAATTCCATTCAATAAACTGTGCAAATTCATCGCCCATGAACAGATGCTTTTTGCCCGGATGTGCGAAAATATAGCCATAAAACGCACGAAGCGATGCAAACTTCTGCCAGTAATCGCCGAACATCTTGTCCACCATCGAATGCTTTCCATGAACAACCTCGTCGTGCGAGAACGGCAGGATATAATTCTCCGAAAATGCGTACTGCATCGAGAACGTGAGATTATTGTGCTTATATTTGCGGAACAGATGATCAGTCTCCATATATTTGAGTGAGTCGTTCATAAAGCCCATATCCCACTTGAATGTAAAGCCAAGACCTCCGTCATACGGCGGTTTTGTCACAAGCGGATATGCGGAACTCTCTTCCGCGATCATCATAATGCCCGGATAGTTTGTCAAAAGAACACTATTTAATTTTTTAATAAATGCAATGGCCTCAAGATTCTCTGTGCCGCCGTATTTATTCGGCACATACTGGCCATCTTCTTTGCAGAAATTCAAATAGAGCATGGAGCTGACTGCATCAATCCGCATACCGTCAATATGATAGACGTCCATAAAGAACATTGCGCTTGATACAAGAAAGCTTTGTACCTCTGGACGGCCATAGTTAAACAGCATCGTTCCCCACTGCGGCATTTCACCCTGCATCGGATTTTCATGCTCAAACAGTGCAGTCCCGTCAAAGCGACGAAGGCCGTGCGCATCGCGCGGGAAGTGTGCCGGCACCCAGTCAAGAATCACACCGATTCCTGCCTCATGCAGTTTGTTCACCAAATACATGAAATCTTCCGGCGTACCATAGCGCGAAGTGATGCTATAGTATCCGGTCACCTGATAGCCCCAGGAACCGTCAAACGGATGCTCCGTGAGCGGCATAAACTCCACATGCGTAAAGCCCATTTTTTTCAGATACGGCACAAGCTCGTCTGCCGTTTCCCGATATGTAAAAAAGCTTCCGTCCTCGTGCTGACGCCAAGAACCTAAGTGCATTTCATAAATGGAAACCGGACGTTTCTGCAAATTGGTACGCGCCCGTTTCTTTAAAAACTTCTCGTCGGTCCAACCGTAATCCGGAAGATCGTATACACGTGATGCCGTTCCGGGGCGAAGCTCACTATAAAATGCGAATGGATCTGCCTTATAGTAATCTTGTCCGTCATAGCCGTGAATCAAATATTTATACATGTCGCCGTGTTTGGCTTCTTTGACATAAGCAACAAACAAACCGCCTTCATGCCGCTCCATTGGATTTTTATCCACATTCCAATCGTTAAATTCACCGACGACACTGACGCCGGATGCATTCGGCGCCCAAACGCAAAAGCGGTATTCTCCCGTTTCCTCCACCTTGTGACAGCCCATCATAAGATAAGCACGCTGTGCTTCTCCAGTATTGAACAAAAATACATCATCCTGGAAAAGCTCTCTTTTTGTCATCATGATCATTCACCATCCTTCAAAAAGCAAGTCCTGTTTACGTTTTACCGATTTTATATATATGCGAGAAAAACGGTAAATATTCCTTGTTTTCTTGTTTTACGGCGCAGAACCGGGGAGGGTCTTTAAAACCCGGATTGCGCATCATTACAAGCAAAAGACGCTTTCGGTATAATGCCTATAATTGCTTTCTATATTATAGCACTGTTTATCCATATATTACAATAGCAAAATGCGAAAAATACAAAAAATTTAAGTATTTTTTTGTTGTTTTTTGTCCTTTCGTAAAATCGACGTAAAAAGGGCAGTACTTTTTTATAAAATGCACTGCCCTTTTTCTATTTTCATTTTTGTTTTATTTTTTGAAATTTGCAAGATTTTTCTGCAAACGGTGTTCATACAACCAAAATAGAATCGCCAATACAATTCCCTTTAAAATACTGGAAATTGTAATGCTCCACCAAATCCCATCCAGTCCAAGCGAAGTTGAAGAAAGCCACATCGCCGCAGGAATCCGCGCGGCCGTCAAAAGCGTTGCGACAATCGAAGGCGGCAGCGTTTTGCCAAATCCGGAAAATGCGCCAGACGCCACAATCTCGACACACATAAACACCTGCGAATATCCAAGAATCACAAGATAACTGACGCCCATTGGCAAAATCGATTCATCGGGAATAAAAATCCGAAACAGCGGTGCTGCACAAAATACAAGCAAAGCCGTCGAAAACAGCCCCCATCCGATAATAATGGAAACAGCTGTCTGATATCCTTTTTTCGCACGATGAAAGTCACCCGCTCCATAGTTCTGTGCAATAAATGAGCTGAGTGCTGAAGCAAATCCCTGACCGGTCGTCCAAGAAATCGACTCAATCTGGCTGCCGACACGCTGTACTGCAACCGCTGCATCGCCAAATGATGCGACCATACGTGCAATCACCATCGCAACACCGGCAAAAATCATCTCTTGCACAGCGGAAGGTAATCCGATCCGCACAATGTCCTTTAAGCATGAAACGTCAGGCCGTGAAAACATCCGTACACGCTGAAACAGCGGATCACGCAAACAATACAGTACAAACATGAGTGTTACAATCATCTGTGCGCCGACCGTCGCGATTGCAGCACCTGCCACACCCATCGCGGGAATCGGACCAAAGCCGAAAATCAGCACCGGATCAAGGATGATATTGACGACAAGTCCTACAGAAGTCGCTAAAAACGGCGTTTTCGAATTTCCCGACGCCGTAATGAGTCCGGTGAAAATCATATTCACAAATGAAAAGACCATTCCGCCGCCTACAATTTGCAAATAGATGATCGCGTCCCGTACAGTAGCAGCTTCATTAAATTGGTAGAAATCGATGAGCGGTTTGGCAAACACCGTGAGTACCACCGTATAAAGCAGTGCAAACACAATGCCAAACTGGAGTGCGTTCTGTGCATACATAGACGCACGCGCCTGCTCTTTTGCGCCGAGCATCTGTCCCGTCATGACCTGACCACCGGTACGGGCGATGGTGGTAAAGCCGCTCGCCAGCCACATAAACATTCCCGCAGAACCTACTGCCGCAACTGCACTTGCACCAAGCCGTCCAATCCAGATCATGTCCGTCAGGTTATAGGCCATCTGAATCAAAGACGTCGCCATAATCGGCATCGCAAGCTTTGTTAAAACTGCGAGAATATTACCCCGCGTCAAATCAATTGCATGTTTCATGAAATGAAAAACCCCTTTGCTTTCTTCATTCGTTTCACACGATCAAAAATGTAAATCATTTGTCCTGTTATTCTCCGCAAAAAAAGCGCGGAAGCCAAACGTCACACAGCAGCCGGTGACGTGTACGATAATCCGGTAAAATCCGTAAAAGCAGGTCGTAAAATGCCTTTCCATGATTCATATGAACGGTATGACAAAGTTCGTGCAGAATGACTGCATCGATCAATGTAAACGGCGCTGCTGCCAAACGGAACGACAGACAGATCGTTCGTTTCGAGGAGCAGGAGCCAAACCGTTTTTGCGCATGTGTGATTTTCACTCCTGCAACAGAAAAATCAAACGTCTGTGCAAGCGTCATCGTTCGTTCTTTTAACACTTTGTTTGCCTGTGCAATCAAAAGTGCACGAATCTGCGGTTCAATCGGTGCATCTTTGCTGACAACGACGCGATCCGTTAAAAAACCGGGCGTTTCTCCGCAGCAAATCGGATACGGCACGCCGAACAACCACACGATACTGCCTTCACAGAGCGGCTCTGGCACGCGGTATGCTGTCATCTGCTTTTGCACAGTACGAGCGATCCAGTCCGCTTTCTTTAAAAGAAAGGACTCGATCCGTTCGCGTGACAACGTACGCGGTGCACGGACAATCACTTCACCCGTCCGACTGATCTCAACAGCAAGCGTTTTTCGTGCGGAGCGGATCAGCGTATACTCCATCATCTTCTCCCCTCTTTTCGACAGATTTCAAGCGAACATGCTATAGTGTATCATACTTTCAAGATAAAGTAAACGCAAATACCGTCTGCTGCATAGACTGAAAAGAAGGTGAGGCGTTTTTATGGGAAATTTTCTTGATCTGCACGCGCTGCTGAGCGCGTTTTTACTATCGGCAGCCGTATCAGCAGATGCGTTAGCCGTTGGATTCTCCTATGGAGCGTCACGAATTCACGTACCGCTCCGTTCCCTTTTGATGATTGCTGCCATTTGTACGGCAGTTACGGGCGGCTTTGTCTGTCTTGGCACGATCGCTCTTCCCATCATTCCACCCGCAATGGCATCCATCCTCTCAGTCTGTCTGCTGTGCGGCGTTGCATGTATCCGCCTTTGCGACAGTACCGTCAAGCAACTGATTCGCCGTCATCCGGCGCTGTCCCGGCAGCTTCAGTTCCGCGTGTTTGATCTGCGGGTGATCTTACATATCTGTACAGACAGCACTGCTGCCGACTCCGATCATTCCAAAACGATTTCCGTAAAAGAAGCGGTGGCATTGGCGCTGGCACTTTCACTTGACGGCGCTGCTGCGGGAATCGGCGCAGGCGTTGGTTCCGTTCCTGTCATACAGACAATTCTGTTTTCATTTCTCTTTACATTGGCGGCTTTTTCACTTGGCGGAAAACTCGGAAATTTGATAGAAGGAAAGCTTCAATTTGAATGCGGCTTTTTCTCAGGTGCCTTGCTGTTAATCCTCGCGGCACTTCGGATTTTTGCATTATTATAGAGAAAAGATATAAATACATCGACCATTTCCACAGCATTTTGTACGAATGTTCAGAAAGTATCTTTACAAATAAAAATTATCTGTTATGCTATTAAAGTGGAAGCACTTCTTTTGCGGTATTTTACCGTATATTTGCTGCTGTGCTCACGAAGCAGCGTGCATTTTTTATTAAGGAGGCGTATTTTTTGAAAAAAGCTTCATCTAATCCATTCGGAATGCTCTCCTCACTATCTCATGGATATCGAATCTTACTCATCACCTCTGCGGTCACAACGATTCTTTCCATCGTATTTAACTATTTGATGCCGCAAGTGATTCGTTTTGCAATTGATACAGTGCTGGGCGATCAGCCCAGTTCACTGCCCGCAGCACTCACTGCCATTCTGATTCCGGACAAGCAGGACGTCATGAGAAATCTGATCGCCTGCGCCATTGTAGCAATGATCTTTTCCATCCTATCCGGATTGTTTACGTATCTTTGCCGCTATACAATGGCAAAAGCATCAGAAGGCATGATCGAGCGGCTGCGCAACCAGCTGTTTTCCCACGTGCAGAAACTCTCCTACCACTGGCATGTGACGCATCAGACCGGCGATATCATTCAGCGTTGTACCTCTGACGTTGAGGTGGTCCGCGGATTCCTGTCCGCACAGCTGCTTGAGATGTTCCGTACAATCTTTCTGATCGTACTGTCACTGATTCTGATGTTCCGCATCAATGTGAAACTCACATGGGTTTCCGCAGCATTCGTTCCGGTTGTCATGCTGTATTCGGGCGTATTCTACGCAAAAATCTCCAAGAACTTCAAAAAAGCTGATGAGGCAGAGGGCGATCTCTCATCCGCCGCACAGGAAAACTTCACCGGTGTACGCGTTGTCCGTGCATTCGGCAGAGAATCCTATGAAATTGACCGATTCGGAAGAAAAAATGATTTCTTTGCTTCTCTCTGGATTAAACTCGGTCACCTACTCTCGCTGTACTGGGGCATCGGCGACTTCGCGTCGAGCCTGCAGGTTATGGTGATTGTCGTTCTCGGTGCGTTGGAGGCGGCTGCCGGCACAATTACCCTTGGTGACTTTTTACTGTTTACCGCATACAACTCCATGCTGGTGTGGCCGGTCAGAAGCCTTGGCCGCATTTTATCAGAGGTGAGTAAAACCGGCGTATCCGTCAGCCGTTTAAATGAAATTTTAAATGAGCCGGAGGAATCAGATGCACCGGATGCGCTCTGTCCGCCGCTTGACGGTGATATCGTGTTTCGTCATGTATCATTCGATTATCATGGCATCAATCCAGTGTTGAAAGACATCAATATGACCATTCACGCAGGGGAAACCGTAGGCATTCTGGGCGCCACCGGCAGCGGAAAATCCACACTGATGTATCTGCTTGACCGGCTTTATGATCTGCCGCAGGAAAGCGGTACAATTACAATCGGCGGTGTGGATATTCAAAATATCCGCCGCGACCATCTGCGTAAAAACATTGGTTTTGTATTACAAGAGCCGTTCTTATTCTCAAAGACTATTCGGGAGAATATCGGCATTACATCGCTTCAAAACGAGCTGTCCGCCATTCGGCACAGTGCTTCCGTGGCAGCCGTTGACGAAGCAATCTGCGAATTTGCGCAAGGATATGATACGATTGTCGGTGAACGCGGCGTCACGCTTTCAGGCGGTCAGAAGCAGCGCGTTGCAATCGCCAGAATGCTGATGCAGGAAGCACCGATCATGATTTTCGATGATTCGCTTTCCGCAGTTGACGCAGAAACCGATGCGAAAATCCGTTTGGCGTTAAAACACGCAACCAACAAACGGACAACCATCCTAATCTCACACCGTATTACGACACTGATGAATGCGGATCACATTTTTGTGATGGAAAAAGGACGGATTGTCCAGTCTGGCACCCATGAAACACTCTGCAAAGAAGACGGTGTTTACCGTCAGATTTACGAAATTCAGGGTGCTTTAGAAGAAGAACTCTCCGATTTAAACAAGGAGGTGACTGTATGACAGAAGTAAAAGAACTGGAACGGCAGTCCTTCCACTTAAGCGTATGGAAGAAACTGTTTCCCTTTCTTCGCCCATACCGCGCAAGACTTGCCTTTTTGCTGATTGCACAGCTGATCTGCGCCGGCATTTCAATTTCCTATCCGCTGTTTCAGCGATACGCAATCTCCAATTTTATCGAGCAGCATGACTTATCTACCCTCACGCCGTTTATCGTTTTTTATGCGCTTGTCATTATTTTAGAATGTACGCTTGTCATTCTGTTCTGCCGGGCAGCGATGTACATTGAAATGCGTTTAGGACGTGATTTAAAGCAAAAAACATTTGTTCATCTGCAAACGCTGTCATTTTCCTACTATAACGTCACACCCGTCGGCTACATGCTTGCACGTACGATGAGTGATACCAACCGAATCGGCAGCTTAATCGGCTGGGGCCTTCAGGATATGCTGTGGTCCTCTGCCTATGTGCTTGGAACATTCGTCTCCATGCTGTTTTTAAACTGGCAGCTTGCATTGCTGATTATCGTTGTCGTTCCGTTCATTGCAATTCTCACGGTATATTTCCAACGGAAAATCTTGAATTTAAACCGAAAGATCCGTAAACTCAATTCGACAATGACCGGCGTTTTCAACGAAGGGATCACCGGTGCGCGTACATCGAAGACTCTGGTCATCGAAGATAAGAACGCTGAGGAATTTTCCGGTGTTGCGCACGATATGTACAGAGCATCTGTGCGCGCAACAGCACTCAACGCCGTTTATATTCCGATTATCGTTACATTCAGCTCACTGGCTGTCGCTGTTGTACTCACCAAAGGCGGCTCCATGGTGACATTGGGCTCCATGGATTATGGCACACTGTCTGTCTTTTTCACGTATGCGCTGACAATTTTTGAGCCAATCCAGCAGCTTGCCCGCATCATTGCGGACGTGGTTTCTACACAGGTCAATATCGAGCGTGTAACCGATATGCTCGAAACGAAACCGACCATTGTCGATACCCCTGAAGTCATTGAAAAATATGGCGACACGTTCTCTCCGAAACGTGAGAACTGGGAACCGATCAAAGGCGACATTACCTTTGATGATGTCACATTCAAATATCCGGACGGCGAAGAATATATTTTGGAGCACTTCAATCTCCATATCAAAGCCGGAACAACAGTCGCAATCGTGGGCGAAACGGGTGCAGGTAAATCGACGCTTGTCAACATTGCCTGCCGGTTCTTTGAACCGACAAGCGGACGCGTGCTGATTGACGGAAAAGACTACAGAGAACGCTCACAGCTCTGGCTGCACAGCAATTTAGGATATGTACTGCAAAATCCGCATCTGTTCTCCGGAACGGTACGTGAAAACATTCGTTACGGCCGTTTAGATGCAACAGATGAGGAAATCGAACAGGCAGCGAAAATTGTTTCTGCGCATGATTTGATTCTTTCCATGGAAAACGGCTACGATTCCGATGTTGGTGAAAGCGGTGATCGTCTTTCCACAGGTGAAAAGCAGCTGATTTCGTTTGCACGTGCGGTGCTCGCTGATCCGCGCATTTTTGTATTGGACGAAGCGACCTCTTCGATTGATACCAAAACGGAGCAGCTGATTCAAGAGGCGATCTCGCATCTGTTGAAAAACAGAACATCGTTCCTGATTGCACACCGTCTTTCTACGATCCGTAAAGCCGACTTGATTTTAGTCGTACGCGATGGTAAAATTGTGGAACAAGGAACCCATGAAGAACTGTTACAGCAAAAAGGATACTATAACACATTATACCGTAATCAGTTTGCACGTGAAATGCGGGAGCAAATGCTTGTGGAATAACGAAAGAGGCGAAGTGAATGAAATTTGTGTCATGGAACGTGAACGGGCTGCGCGCCTGTCTGGAAAAAGGATTTCTTGATGTGCTGAACGCACAAGATGCAGATTTTTTCTGTATTCAGGAAACCAAAATGCAGGAGGGACAGGCATCGTTTGACTCGCAAGGCTACGATGTGTATTATAACAGCGCACAGCGTAAAGGATATTCCGGCACGGCCATTTTCACAAGGCACAAACCGCTTTCTGTAACACGCGGCATCGGCAAAGAGGAGCACGACACGGAGGGCCGTGTCATCACGCTCGAATTTCCCACGTTTTTTCTGGTAAATGTCTATACCCCGAATTCGCAAGCAGAACTTGTACGGCTGTCCTACCGCATGGAGTGGGAAGATGCGTTTTGTGCATATCTTTGTTCACTCGATGCACAAAAGCCCGTCATTGTCTGCGGCGATTTCAATGTTGCACACAAGGAAATCGACTTAAAAAATCCGCAGGCAAACCGTAAAAACGCCGGCTTTAGTGATGAAGAACGCGAAAAATTCTCTGCCTTGCTGGATGCCGGATTTGTAGACACGTTTCGGCTTTTATATCCAGACCGTACGGAAGCGTATTCCTGGTGGAGCTACCGTTTTGGTGCAAGAAAGCGAAACGCAGGATGGCGCATTGACTACTTTTTAGTAAGCAAACGCATCGCCGATCGTGTAGAGGACGCATCCATCTGCCCTGACATTTTAGGAAGCGATCACTGTCCAGTTGCATTGAATTTATCAATCGAATAAAAAATGAAAAGAGGCTGCTCAAACGAGCAGCCTCTTTTATTAAACAAAATCGCTTACTTTAGCAGACATTCCATTTCGCCATTCTTTTCAGAAAAACCATGTTTTAAATAGAGTGCTTTTCCTTGTGTACTACTGCTGAGCCACAACCTTTTCAGGCCCAACTCAGCACCATACGAGAGGATTGCTTGCACAATCTGACTTGCAAAGCCACGCATCCGAAACGCAGGGCATGTATAAATATTCAGAACATAGCCTTCCTGTCCAGACAAATTTTCGGCATATGGAAGCCGTTCAAACAAGCATAACGAACCAATTGACACAAGGTGTCCCTCAAATTGAATTCCCCAGCTGAATAAATCCTTGTTGATATGTTCCACATAATATGCTTTTGTAGCGTCTTGCAACGCTTCATCATCTACGCCTTCATGAAGTTCTCCCAATTCGCGGAATAGCTGCATCCGAAGAGAAAGGAATGCCTCCACATAGGTTTCATCCAGTTGTATCAGACTCATGCCGCACCTCACTTTTTGCGCAAATATGTTTAAAGCAAGTCAATTATCAAATTTAAGTGCAATTGCTTTATAAACAAAAAAGAGCAAGTAAAACTTGCTCTTTTTTTATGCGAAAGACGGGCAATAAGGTGCGTAAACAGGGGTAAAACCGAAGAAAAGGTGCGTAAGCTACCCGCCGCATTTGCCCAACAGTGTGAGTAAACCTATAATCACGATTGCCACCTAAAAGCCACCGGAACATCCGAAGCCGCCACCGCCGCCCGACCCGCTGCTGGTACTTTTGAAGGCATGAAAATCATTCA
>CALXAM010000029.1 GCA_944386285.1 uncultured Clostridia bacterium
AGCCGCTTTCAGCGGCTGCCTGTAGTAGTGATGCGATGACAAACTCTCAGTACCCCTTCCAGGGGTCAGCAAGTACTGACCCCTCTGGGGTCTGAGCAAACCACTAGTTTACTAGTGGTTTTGATTGTGCTTTTGTAAAAGGTTAAATTTTACTGTTCATCCTGCATAATTCCAGTGCTGATTTTTCTACATTTTAATATTTATAAATCGATTGACAATTCATCTTAACTCCAATTATACTAAAATTGTAAGTATCTTCTTATTTGGATTACAGATGAAATGAGGTGTTCACTATGACAATCAAAAAACTGCTTCGTCCGCAAATTTTATTTCCCCTTGTCATCAGCGCAGCGCTGGTGATTGCGCTCATCTGCGGATCAGTGATCCCCCATGGTCTAACATTCAAAATGATCAAAACCGAAACGCCTGGTTCGATGAATCTATCCTGGGCAAGTGTCGGTGAAGAAGAATTTTATCATGAAATGGCACTGGCCGCTTATGTTGAATACAAAAGCGGTCCTGAATATTACGATTTGACACAGCCGGGTGAGGATTCCTCCATGCCGATCGCAGTTTATGCATTTGAACAGGGCGATATCCTCGCGTTTCCGCGCAATGGCGCATTTGAAGGAAGAGAAGACGGTACAATTTTAATCCATAGTATTCCGAGTGCGTTTACTGACTGCGGCATTACGGGTGATTCCAACAAAGATTTATATGTCATGTTCTTATCCGATCAGCGTGACTACCCGAATTTCGAACCGAGATCAGACGTTTCCCCCACTTATTATGATGATTACATCGATACCTTCGGCTATGCGCTCATCACCCCTTCGGTATCGGTCATTCCTGCCCGATATATGGAGGAATTCAGTATGATTGCAATGGAGTCAAGTGAACTTCCCGAATATCTGCGCGGCGAAGGCGAATACACAACGCTTGCGGAACTTCGGAGCATACTTGCCGCAGGGCGCGCCAAGTATGGCATGAGTGAATACAGTGAAACTCCTGCATAAACACTTAACAGAAAGAGGTGTTTGCTATGACAATCAAAAAACTGCTCCGCCCCCAATTTATGTTTCCGACAGTGATTTTACTGTTGCTCGTCATTTCTCTCTCATTCGCTTTCATTCTTTCACCAAAATCCAATTTCCGTGCAACCAAAGTCGACGAACCGGGAGCTGCGATAGCTTCCTGGTCGATAGTGACAGAAAGTGATTTTTACCATGAACTGTCCGTTGCATTCTATGCAGAAATAGACGCCGAGCCGCAGTACTATAGTGTCGTTGTGCCGGATCATGAAGATCACAGTGCAACTGTTACTGTTTATCAGGCAAAGGTCAATGCTATGCTGGCACAGCCGCGAAAATTCGAACCCATTACATCGGAAAGAATTTTAGTACATGGGATGCACAGCGCATTCACAGACGCTGGTGTGACAGGTAACGGCGCCTATGTGTTTATGCTGGCCGATGCACGTGATTATCCGGACTTTGAACCGACTGAAACGCGTTCTCTCTCCTTTTACAACGACTATGTAAAAACGCTCGGTTATGCTATGTTCACTCCTTTTGCATCCGCTTTCCCGGTTGATCTGAGCACCGATACACCGCGTGTAAAAACCGATTTGCTCCCTGAATATCTCCGCGGTGAAGGCGAATACACAACGCTCGAGGAGCTTCGGAGTATCCTTGCCGCCGGCCGCGCGAAATACGGTATGAGCGAATACAGCGAAACTCCTGCATAACCACTGAAACAGAAGGAGGTGCTCGCTATGACAATCAAGAAACTGTTCCGTCCTCAAATTTTATTTCCAGCGGTGATCCTGATTTTGCTCGTCATCGCGCTCACGCTCAGTGCGCTCTTTCCATATAATCCGTTTTTTAAAGTAATTAAGCGAGAAAAAGCCAGTATCATTGCATGTCCTGTTTGGAACCCGGTTTCCGAAGAGGAGTTTTATCAGCAAATGGCAATCGGTATTGTTGCCCATGTCCACCCAAACCCGGAAGCATATGAATTCATCCCCGCAGATCAGGAGTCCGGATTTTCTGTCTGGGTATACCGCGCAACCATAAAAGAAATCATTGCCCAACCACGCACGCAACCGCCTATTCAAGTAGGGCAAACCATTTTAATTTCTCAGCTTGACTCGTTCGGAGAATCCGAAAATGGCGATGATTATATGCTGTTTTTAAAGGATCTGCGAGATTCCTTTTATTTCACTGAGGATTTGACGGAACCTTTGGCATATTATGAAGCACATTTTAAAGCATTTGGTTACGGCGTAATCACCCCCTTCGTTTCCGAATTTCGCACAGAATTGCATGATGGAATTGAGCAGGTACGCACCTCTCATCTTCCGGATTTTTTGTCTGGTACCTCTGAATATACAAAAGCCGCAGACTTAATCCCGATAATTAGCGCCGGCCGTGCGAAATACGGCATGAGCGAATACAGTGAAACTCCCGCATAACCACTGAAACAGAACGAGGCGTTCTCTATGACAATCAAAAAACTATTTAAACCACGGATTTTGTTTCCGACAGTGATTCTGCTCTTGCTTATCATTTCTTTCATTTTGTCGGTTATTCTTGCACCATCTCCTTTTCATGTCGAACAAATCGACAATCCGGGAGACGTAAAGATATCTTGGGAAGAGATCAGCGAAGAGGAATTCTATGAAAATATGACGGTGGCCATGAACGTTACATTTGAGAAAGAACCCACCTATTACTCCTTGAAAGAGCCGGGATCAGACGTCGAAATGCCCATTGCACAATATGATGTCACTGCATACGATATCTTCGCCTCTCCCCGTACACAGCCGAATCTTAGCGCCGGAGAAACGTATCGGGTGCACGGTACTCCGAGCGCTTTCTCGGATCGAGGCGTTACCACTGTGCCGGAGAAGAATTCGTTCGTTCTATTCTTGTGTGAGCAGCGCGACTGTCCGAATTTTGTGCCCAGAGAAGGCGTTTCTCCCACATACTATGACGATTATTTCAATACCCTTGGCTATTCCGTCATCACGCCGGCAGTGTCCATTTTTCCGGTTGACCGGACAGGGGAAGAACCCCGCATTGAAACCGCCCTGCTTCCAGACTATTTACAGGGCGAAGGCGAATACACGACATTTTTTGAGCTCTGGGACATTCTCGCTGAAGGTCGTGCAAAATATGGTATGAGCGAATACAATCCTTGGAGCGACGCCGCATAAACGTTTCCTTTTCAAACAAAAACGCTTCGCATCTGCGAAGCGTTTTTTCTGTTTTTCTTATTTCACATTTAACGATCAATCGTCACGCGCTCGAGCACATTCCCCTGCTCATCCACATAGGAAAACGTTACGCCCGTTTCGGTGAAATCTACCTGTTTTTTTGCATTACGGAGCGTCTGATAGCCGTCGTCGCATTTGATGGTTTGACCAGTCTTTACAAGAAACGGACCCGCTTGATTGTAAAACGTCGTCGTTCCCGAAAAGAGATACGACCGCTCTTCCACCACAAGCGTGCGGCTGTCAGTTTCGCTTTCAAATACAAACGTCTGCACATCCTTCTGATACGCGGCAAGATTCATCCCATACACAAGCAGAATGCCCGCCGCCAAAATTCCCGGCAGAACATAAAGCCAACGTTTCGGAAAATGAATGCA
Source organism: uncultured Clostridia bacterium (assembly GCA_944386285.1). Classification (GTDB taxonomy): domain Bacteria; phylum Bacillota; class Clostridia; order Oscillospirales; family Ruminococcaceae; genus Paludihabitans. The sequence continues at coordinate 3,652 of CALXAM010000029.1, forward strand.
TCCTACAAGGCTTGCGATCAACACAATATCATACAAAAAGAACACAAGTGTCCCTGAGACAGCAGACGAAAACCAGATTTTTATACCAAACAACAGTAAAACAAGCGTCACTGCACGGATAACGAGCAGCACAGGTGCTGTTTTTCGGCAGATGCGTACAAGCATCGGCGGCAAAACGTGCGGCGTAATAATCAGCGTTGTTTTTGACTTGCGCATAACTGCTTCCTCCGGTTATTTGTTGTTGCCGTACAATGAGAGCAGCCGTTCACGATACGCTTTTGCCGCCTGCTCTGTTTTGTTGTCGCCGAATTCATAGTACACGGTCCCATTAAGCGTATCCGGCAGATACTGCTGCACCACATAATGTCCCGGGAAATCGTGCGGATATTTGTAAAATTGACCTTTCACTGCGGCATCCTCACCGTCAAAATGCTTGTTCTGCAAGCACCGCGGAATTGGTCCGGCTTTCCCCGCCTCAACATCCGCCATCGCACGGTTGATCGCCATATATGCACTGTTCGATTTCGGCGCAGTGCTCAGCAGTACGACGGCATCTGCCAGCGGAATCCGTGCTTCCGGCAGTCCTAACTGAAGTGCCATATCAACGCACGCTTTCACAATCGGAATGGCCTGCGGATACGCAAGTCCGATATCTTCACATGCGATCACCATAATCCGTCGGCACGCCGACAGCAAATCCCCTGCCGTCAACAGCCGTGCCAGATAGTGCACCGCCGCATTCTCATCTGATCCGCGGATCGACTTTTGCAGTGCGGACACAATATCATAGTGCTGATCACCCTGCCGGTCATACTGCATACTGCTGCGCTGGGAAAGCGACGCGGCGAGCGATTCATCCACCACGCGCACACCGTTTTCGACCGAAGCCGACAAATAACAAAGCTCTGTGCTGTTCATCGCCTTGCGCACATCGCCGCCGCACGAAACGGCAATGCGGTGAAGCGCCTCATCAGAAACGCTCGCCTGCTCGCCGTATTCGTCCGACAAAATCGAAAAGCCGCGGCGCACCGCTTTTTCAATTTCTGCCGGCTCGACCGATTTAAACTCAAACACCGTACTGCGGCTTAATACCGCATTATAAATATAAAAATACGGGTTTTCTGTTGTCGAGGCAATCAGCGTGATGCTGCCGTTTTCGATGTGCTCAAGCAGTGACTGCTGCTGTTTTTTATTTAAGTACTGAATCTCGTCGAGATACAGTAAAATTCCGCGGTATCCGGCAAATGAGTGCACTTCCTCCACAATCGCCTTAATATCAGCAGTGGACGCAGATGTCCCGTTTAATTTGTGAAGACGCATCTGTGCTTTTTCGGCAATAATACGCGCAACCGTCGTTTTGCCAACACCCGACGGGCCGTAAAAGATCATATTCGGAATCTGCCCCGATTCAATGATACGGCGGAGCGGTTTGCCTGGTGCTAAAAGATGGGTCTGCCCCACTACTTCATCAAGTGTTCTCGGGCGGATGCGATCTGCAAGCGGCGATGCCATACTGTTGTTCGTCCTTTCGTGGATTTATGCGCGTGATTTCTTTTTCGAGAAGAAATAGTCAAACGCCTTTTTAATTGACACATCCCAGAATTCCCAGGTGTGATCGCCCGGCCATTCCTCGTAATAAGGCGCAAAACCAAGCGTGTTGAGCAAATCGACAAACCGTTCATTCTGCTCGCGCAGGCTATCTGATTCACCGCAGGTAATAAACAGACGCGGTGTTTTTCCTTCTGCCGCGCAACGCTTTGCCAACAAGAATAAATCCTGTGATTCGGGGAGCTTATATCCGTCACCAAAAATCGCGACAAACTCATTATGGCGGCTTTCTTCATCATAGCGGTTCTGCATGCTCCATGCAAGATCTGCAACAGACGAAAATGCCGCACAACCCGCATAGCGGTCAGGATCGGTGAGCATACATTTCATTGCACCGTATCCGCCCATTGAAAGACCCATTACATACGATTTTTCCGCCGAAAGCGGCAGTGAAAACAAGCGATGCATAATTTCGGGCAGTTCCTTATAAACATAGCTAAAGTAGTTTACTCCGTATTTCATATCGGTGTAAAAGCTGCGCTGTACTTCCGGCATAACGACTGCCACACTATATTCCTGTGCATACCGTTCCACAGCGGTCCGGCGAAGCCAACCGGTGCAGTTATCCGACAGGCCATGCAGCAAATAAACAACACGCACACGCGAAAGCGCGCGGTCATCGGGCAAAAGCACCTGTGCGCTTGTGCTCATGTTAAGCTCTTTGGAATGAAAATCAGCACGAATGAATGTCATAAAAATCTCTCCTTTTCTTTTTAAAAAAGCGCGTCAGCCAATCGGCAGACGCGCTTTTTCATTGTCGTTTCTTATTCGTACAGCGGATATTTTGCACACAGCGCGCTGACTGCGGCGCGTACGTCCTCTGCCGTGTTTTCGTAATCAGTTGCTGTTTTGTAAATGCAGTCGGCAATGACTTCCATGTCCTCTTCTTTTAAGCCGCGGGAAGTAACTGCCGGTGTGCCGATGCGGATGCCGCTTGTGACAAACGGGCTCTGCGGATCGTCCGGAATTGCATTTTTGTTGACGGTGATATACACGGTATCGAGCCGTTTTTCGAGCTCTTTACCGGTGATGTTCATGCTGCGCAGATCAAGCAGAATGAGGTGGTTGTCTGTTCCGCCGGAAACGAGCGAGAAGCCTTTTTTCGAAAGTGCCTCTGCGAGTGCAGCCGCGTTTTTAACAACCTGATGCTGATATGCTTTAAACGAGTCAGACAGTGCTTCACCCAAGCAGACTGCTTTTGCAGCAATAACGTGCATGAGCGGGCCGCCCTGTGTGCCCGGGAAGATTGCTTTGTCAATCTGTTTGCCGAGCGCTTCTTTGCACAAGATCATGCCGCCGCGCGGACCGCGGAGTGTTTTGTGCGTCGTTGTGGTGACAACATCGGCATACGGTACCGGCGAAGCATGCTCGCCTGCAGCAACCAAGCCTGCGATGTGTGCCATGTCGACCATGAAATATGCGCCGACTTCTTTTGCGATCTCACTGATTTTTGCAAAGTCAATGGCACGCGGATATGCGCTGGCACCTGCAACAATCAGTTTCGGTTTGTTTTCAATCGCCAGTGCGCGAAGTTTATCATAATCAATACGACCAGTTTCGCTGTCCACACCGTACGGGACAAAGTTATAATATTTGCCGCTCATGTTGACCGGAGAACCGTGTGTCAAATGACCGCCATGCGCCAAGTTCATGCCGAGCACGGTATCGCCCGGATTTAACAGTGCAAAGTAAACGGCAAGGTTTGCCTGTGCGCCCGAGTGCGGCTGCACATTTACATGTTCTGCACCGAACAGCTCTTTTGCACGTGCGATTGCGATATCTTCGACCACATCGACGCACTCACAGCCGCCGTAATACCGTTTTCCCGAATAGCCCTCTGCATATTTATTGGTGAGCACCGATCCCATCGCCGCCATCACCGCCGGGGTCACAATGTTTTCGCTGGCAATCAGTTCAAGATTGCGCCGCTGACGCAAAAGCTCTTTGTTCATTGCTTCCGCTACTTCTTTGTCGTACTGACCGACAAAGCCGATGGTATCCATCATATCGCCGTACATTGGCAACACACTCCTTTTTTCTTGCTATCATGGTTTTTATTTTACCGATTATTTGTATTATACCGCAACCACGTGCATTTGACAACGAAAATCTATTTGTTTTTTCACTTCATTCCTCACGATTGGTTGACAGCGTCTATTCGCCGTGGTACGATTAACAAAAAGAATGCGGGGCAGGGGGTGTTTTCCCTTTGCCCCATACTGTGCGTTATGCCGATTTTTCGACAAAAGGAAAGGAATTCCCCTATGTTTTTTAAAAAGAAATCATCAAATATCTCGTGGCTCATTGCAGGACTTGGCAACCCTGAGCCGAAATACGAAATCACCCGCCACAACGCCGGATTTTTAGCAATCGACCGTATTGCCGACAACGCAAACGTTTCCATTAAGAAAATGAAATTTCACGCACTCATCGGCGAAGCGGATTTAGGCGGCGAACGCTGTCTGTTATTAAAACCGCTTACCTACATGAACAAAAGCGGCGAAGCGATCGCAGAGGCCATGCGCTATTATCGGATTCCGCCCGAGCGCGTACTTATCCTGTTTGACGACATCTCGCTTGACCCCGGCAAGCTGCGTATCCGCCAAAAAGGCAGTGCCGGCGGTCATAACGGCATCAAAAGCATCATAGAAATGACAAAATCGAGCGATTTTCCGCGCATCAAAATCGGCGTAGGCAAAAAGCCGCACCCAGACTACGACTTGGCCGACTGGGTACTCTCAAAATTCAAAAAAGATGAACTGCCGCTGATGGACGAGGCCTTTACCAATGCGGCAGATGCGGCTGTCATGATCGTTTCAGGCAGTATCGACCGCGCCATGAACCGCTATAACGGCTAATAATTGATGAAGAAGGAGGATTCCCGTGAATCTGTTTGCTCAAATCGCACACGCGCTCCCTGCCTATCGGTCGCTTGTCAAAAGCTTAAAGGACGGGCGTTCCCCTGTTTTGCTGGTCGGCGCATCTGAAATCCACAAAGCACACCTGCTCTGCGGCGCATTCGACGAATTTGCAGGCTCGATGCTCGTGCTCACGCATGACGAGCCGTCCGCACGTGCGCTGATTCACAATTTAAACGCCTTTTTCGATGATGAGCGTGCCGTGCTCTATCCGCAGCGCGATTTTAACCTGCATGATTTGGAAGCTTCCTCTCGTGAATACGAACAGCTTCGCATCAGTGTGCTGCGCCGCCTATTAGACGGAGAAGCGCTCATCGTCGTCGCAAGTATTGAGGCGGTATTGCAATACACCCTGCCGCCTGCTGCGCTCAAAGAGAGCACATTTTCCCTCGCGGTGGGCGACACCGTAGATGTGCAGTCGCTTGCCGAACACCTCACCCATGCAGGCTACGAAAGCCGCTCGCAGATCGAGGGTGTGGCACAATTTTCGATCCGCGGCGGCATCATCGACATCTATCCGCCTGCACTCCCCGCGCCCGTCCGTATCGAACTCTGGGACGATGAAATCGACACGATGAGCTTTTTTGAAGTTCAGTCCCAACGCCGGACAGACCCTGTTGACCGTATAGAAATCACACCCGCGTGCGAAATCTTTCCACAATCAGTCGCTTCTCTTGTGGAAAACTTGACGGCTCTCGAGAAAAAGACACGCAACAAGGACGCAAAATCGCTGTTTGCAAAAGATATCGCACAGTTAAAAGGCGGTGTCATTCCACCGTCCTACGACCGGTATTTAGCACTCATCCACGAAACGCCGGCAACACTGTTTGACTATTTCCCGCGCGGCATTATCGCCGTGAGTGAGTATACCTCGATTCGTGAAACGGCAAAAACGTACCTCTGGCAGCAGCAGGAGGATCAAAAAGAGATGCTCGAAAATGGCGAGCTCACAAAAGAGCTCATCCGCTTTGACACATCGCTTGCCGATCTAATCCGCCGCACCGCTGCCTATCCGACGGTATTTTTAGATACATTTGCGCACACAAACAGCGAAATGACATTCGCGGAACTGCTCTCCGTTTCGCCGGTGCAGACGAGTCCGTTTTCCGGTGAATTAAAGTTACTCGAGGAGGATGTCCGCCCGCTGCTCAGTGAAAAATATGCAGTCTTCCTGCTTTCGGGCACACAAAAAGCGGCCGATGCACTGGCAGGTGACTTACGCGCACGCGGACTCCCCGCCTCCACCGATCAGACCGTTTCGCTTGACGACTGCATGGGGCGCATCACGGTGCTCTCCAACCATTTAACGAGCGGCTTTGAATATCCGGAGATCAAGGTGAGCGTCATCACGACCGGTTTCCAAACCGAATCGCGTAAACGCCGCACCCGCCACAAAAAAGGCCGTGAACTAAAAAGCCTCACTGATCTGTCAAAAGGCGATCTCGTTGTACACGTTTCCCACGGCATCGGCGTGTTTGAGGGGGTCGAAAAGCTCGAGATGCAAGGCGTTATCAAAGATTATATCAAAATCTCCTATGCCGGTTCGGACGTGTTGTTTGTTCCGGTCACGCAGATGGATCTCGTGTCAAAGTATATCGGTACGAAAGACGACACCAAGGTAAAGCTCAACAAACTCCACTCCACCGAATGGCAGAACACGCGCCGCCGCGCAAAACAAGCTGTTGCCGAGATGGCAGATGAACTGATTGCACTGTATGCCAAACGAATGCAATCTCCCGGATATGCATTTAGTGAAGATACAGAATGGCAAAAGGACTTTGAACAGCACTTCGCCTTTTCGGAAACGGACGATCAGCTTCGGTGCACCGACGAAATCAAGCACGACATGGAACAGCCGCATCCGATGGACCGCGTGCTGTGCGGCGACGTCGGCTTCGGCAAAACAGAGGTAGCAATGCGCGCTGCATTCAAGTGCGTAAGCGACGGCAAGCAGTGCGCTGTACTGTGCCCGACGACGATTCTCGCTTGGCAGCATTACCAAACATTTTTAAAGCGATTTGAAGCATTCCCCGTCAACATTGAGGTGCTCTCTCGCTTCCGCACGCCGAAACAGCAAAAGGAAATTGTCAAAAAGGCTGCACGCGGCCAAATTGACATTCTGATCGGCACACACCGCATCGTACAAAAAGACATCGAGTTTAAAGACTTAGGGTTGGCCATCGTCGACGAGGAACAGCGCTTCGGTGTCAAACACAAGGAACGGTTTAAGGAAATGTTCACAGGCGTCGATATGCTTACCCTTTCCGCAACACCGATTCCGCGTACACTCAACATGGCCATCAGCGGCATCCGCGATATGTCAGTGATCGAACAGGCACCGATGGATCGTCATCCGGTGCAAACCTATGTGATCGAATATAATGCGGCCATCATCAGCGACGCCATTAAAAAGGAACTGCGCCGCGGCGGTCAAGTGTACTATATTCACAACCGCATTGAAACAATCGAGCACTGTGCCGCAAAAATTCAGTCGATGGTGCCGCAGGCGCGTATCGCCATTGCGCACGGCCGAATGGAAGAACATGAACTCTCGGAGATCTGGCGGATGCTCTTAGAACACGAAGTCGACATTCTCGTATGTACAACGCTCATTGAAACGGGCGTAGACGTTGCAAACTGCAACACGCTCATCATTGAGGACGCCGACCATATGGGACTGTCCCAGCTATATCAGCTGCGCGGACGTGTCGGCCGTTCGACTCGCCGTGCATTTGCCTATTTCACGTTTACCCGCGGCAAGGTACTCACCGAAATCGCCGCAAAACGGCTCTCTGCCATTCGCGAATTTACAAAATTCGGCTCAGGCTTCCGGATTGCACTACGCGACCTGGAAATCCGCGGCGCCGGCAGCATTTTAGGTGCAAGACAGCATGGCCACATGGAGGCGGTCGGCTATGAGATGTATCTGCGGCTGTTATCCGAAGCGATTGCCGAGAAAAAAGGTGAGCCGATTAAGCAGCAGACATACGAATGCCAGATTGATCTGCGTTTGGATGCGCACATCCCCGAAACGTATATCAGCGAGATTTCCCAGCGGATTGATATTTACAAAAAAATCGCCGCCATCCACGATAAAGCCGACAGCATGGATGTCATCGACGAGCTCATCGACCGGTTCGGCGACCCGCCTGCCGCGGTATTAAGCCTTGTCGATGTCGCGCTTCTGCGCAACACGCTCGCTTCGTTCGGGTTTGAGGAGATCAACGAAAAACCGCAGGGACTTCTTCTATATCCCAAAGAGCTCGACATGGAGATTTCCGCAAAAATCGCCGCCGCAATGAAAAACCGCGTACTCGTAAATACAGCAGGACGTCCGCACTTAGTTGTCAAATCAAAACGCGGTGAAAAAATGAATGCGGTAGCTGTTTTGCGCGAAGTAGTCGACGCCCTTACAGATGGCCAAAAAACGTAATTTTTGCTTGCGCTCACTACGTTTTTCATTTATAATAGATAGAAAGAAAAACAGAATGTTCTGTTTGAATGTGTAAAAAGGAGAGAATCAAGTATGTATCCACTCAAATTGATTTCCCCGCTGAAAGATTACATCTGGGGCGGCACAAAACTCAAAGAAGAATTTAACAAACAAACCGATCTTTCAAAAGTAGCTGAGAGCTGGCAGCTTTCTTGTCATAAAGATGGCAGCAGTGTCATTGCAAACGGTGAATTTGCCGGAAAAACACTGCCCGAATATATCGAGGCAAACGGCCGCGCCGTATTGGGCAGCGACTGTGATGCGTTTGAAAATTTCCCGATTCTGATTAAACTCATCGACGCAAAAGACAACCTGTCCGTTCAGGTTCATCCGAACAATGAGTATGCACTTCGCGTCGAAGGTGAATACGGTAAAACCGAGATGTGGTATATCGTGGACTGTGAGCCGGGCGCAACACTGCTGTATGGCTTTAAACACGAAATTTCCAAAGAGGAATTTGCAGAGCGCATCGCAAATAACACCCTGCTTGAAGTGACAAACGCAGTTGAAGTGCACAAAGGCGATTGCTTCTTCATCGAAGCCGGCACACTTCATGCAATCGGCAAAGGTATTCTGATTGCAGAAATTCAGCAGAACTCCAACACTACCTATCGTATTTACGACTACGGCCGTGTCGGCAACGACGGCAAACCGCGGCAGCTCCATGTTGAAAAAGCAAAAGACGTGACCGCACTCGTTCCGCCAACTCGTCCGACCAAACCGCAGGGCGATCCGGTAGACTGCGGCGGCTATGTAAGCACGCTCTTAAGTTCCTGCGAATACTTCACCGTTCATGCGCTCGATGTAAAAACGGGTGCTGCACTTTCTGTGGATGACAAATCGTTCCATTCGATTATGTGCTTAAATGGCACCTTTACATTTGAAAGCGCACACGGTGATCTCACCATCGAAAAAGGTGACAGCGTTTTCCTGCCGGCAGGTTATGGTGCATATACCGTAAAAGGTACAGGCGAACTGATCGTCACAACCGTATAATAAGAAAACGGAGGAATCACTCATGAAATACTATATTGGCATTGATTTGGGCGGCACGAATATTGCAGCAGGTGTTGTCAATGAAAACAAAGAAATTGTTGCAAAAACAAGTATCAAAACCGGCAGTGGCCGCGACGTCAATCTGATTGTTGATGACATGGCATTGGCAGCAAAAACTGCCGCTGAAGGCGCAAACCTTACATTTGACGATGTGGAATGGATCGGCATCGGCGCACCGGGTACCGCAAATAAAGCAACCGGTATCATCGAATATTCAAACAACCTCGACTGGTACAATGTACCGCTCGTTTCCATGTTGGAAGAGCGCACCGGCAAAAAAGTGTTCATCGAAAACGACGCAAACGCTGCAGCATACGGTGAATATGTTGCAGGCGCTGCAAAAGACGCAGATTCGTCTGTCATGGTAACACTCGGCACCGGTGTCGGCGGCGGTATCGTGTTAAACAACAAAATTTACACCGGCTTTAACTTTGCAGGCGCAGAGCTTGGCCACTCGGTCATCGTTGTCGACGGCCGTCTGTGCACCTGCGGCCGTAAAGGATGTCTTGAGGCATATGCAAGTGCAACCGGTTTGATTGTCACCACGAAAGAATACATGGAAAAATACAAAGACTCTGCCATGTGGGAACTTGTTGAAGGCGATATCTCGAAAGTCAACGGCCGCACCGCATTTGACGCAATGCGCAAAGGCGACGAAGCCGGAAAACTGGTGGTTGATGAGTACATCAAATATCTCGCTTGCGGTGTGACAAACATCATCAACACCTTCCAGCCGGATATTCTCTGCATCGGCGGCGGCATCTCCCACGAGGGTGACACCCTGATGGTCCCGCTCAAAGAGATTGTTTCCCGCGAGGTATATTCGCGCAACAGTGCAAGAAATACCGAAATCGTTGCAGCATCGCTCGGCAACGATGCCGGCATTATCGGTGCAGCTCTGCTCGGTTTGGCAGACTGATTGATTATAAAATAAAACTAGGCAGAACGGACTCGTTCTGCCTGTTTTTATAAAGGAGGGGCTTTTATGAACCATCCAAACATTCTTTTAATCCACGCGGATCAGCACCGGGCGGACTGCCTGGGCTGCATGGGAAACCCGGATGTCAAAACACCAGAGATCGATGCACTCGCCGCCGACGGTGTGCGGCACACCCGTCATTACACAGTATATCCCGTGTGCACACCGTCTCGTTATTCAATGATCTCGGGACTGTATCCGCACCAGCACACCGGCTGGACAAACGTATCATCCATTCCCTCTCACACCCGCACATTCCCGAAAATGCTCAAACAAGCAGGATACCACACCGCGGCAGTCGGAAAAATGCATATGTCCCCAACGTATCTGGACGTAGGCTTTGACGAACTCACCCTCGCAGAACAGTGCGGTGTCGGCCGGTATGAGGACGAATATCACGAAATGCTTGCCGACAAAGGAAAAATCGATGGAGTCGATGTGCGCGATCAGGTGCTCGAAGTCCGCGCACACGCATCAGCGGACTATTTTGCATCGTTTGGCGCTGAGGAGTCGGACCTGCCGCTTTCGGAATATTCGACCGAATGGATCACCGAGCAGGCACTCTCCGAAATTCAAAACTGGAGCAGCGAGGGTGGCCGCTTTTTGATGGTCGGTTACATAAAACCGCACCATCCGTTTGATCCGCCTGCGCCCTACAGCACGATGTACGATCCGGACAAGCTCACGCTTTTGCCCGATTTCACAGCGGAAAACCTCCCTGTTGATTACGCGCGCAACCCGGGATACTTTGATATGAAAACGCTTACCGAGCCGGCGCTTCGCAAGGCAATGGCGCTCTATTACGGCTGTATCACCGAAATCGACGACGGTGTCGGACAGTTGGTTGCCGCGCTCAAAGAAGCCGGTCTTTACGAAAACACAATGATCATTTACACCTCTGATCACGGTGAATTTTTGGGCTGTCATCACATGCTGTTAAAAGGAAATCACCTGTATGAGCCACTCGCTAAAATCCCGCTTATCATCAAATATCCTGAGAATGTCCGCGCCGGTATTGTAGATGAGGGGCTGAGTGAAAATATCGACCTTGCACCGACGATTCTGCGCGTGGCAAACGCCGAAATCCCCTATGAAATGAGCAAGATTTATTTAAATGAAGGTGTTTCCCGACCGTTTGCATTTTCGGAAGGCGACTACGGCAATGAACGTGATAACCGCTGTTTCCACTATATGATAAGAGATGAACGGTTCAAACTGATTCTGACCGGTTCATTTGAACAAGGGCTGTTGTTTGATCTTCAAAAAGATCCAAACGAGCTTCATAACCTGTTTGACCACCCGGAATACCGCGCGGTCCGGTCTCTTTTAACCACAAAACTTTCATCTTATCTGTTGTTTTCTGCACAGACACCAAACTGCCATGAACCGGATGCTGCTGTTTTGCGCAGTAAGGAAATCACCGATGCACGCAGTCTGAAAGTACGCACACTCATTGAGGAAAAAACGGGCATTCTCCCCGCAGGAAACGAATGAGAAAAACGGCTTCTTACCGCTTGCATTCTGTAAAACATTGCGATACAATAAGGGTAATGGAAGCGTGTATTTACGGCACGCTACACAAAGGAAAGGAATGAGTACAATGATTTTTAAAAACGGTCTTGTGCTTGACAAAAGCTTCCGCTTTGTCAAAACAGACGTCGAGGTAAAGGACGGCAAAATCGTCAATATCGGCAATCTTGACGGCGACGATGTCGTCGATATCTCCGGCAAATATTTGATCCCGGGTCTTGTGGACATTCATACGCACGGCTGCGGCGGTGCTGATGCTTGTGATGCAACCATGGAAGCGTTTGACATCATGTCCGACACACAGGGAAAAGCAGGTATTACCTCGTTCTGTGCGACTTCGATGACCGTTCCGGAAGAGCAAATCGAGCGCATTTTCAAAACCGTCAAACAGTACCGCGAAGGCAAACCGAAACGTGCAGATGTCATCGGCATCAACATGGAAGGCCCGTTCTTCTGCGAGAGCAAAAAAGGCGCACAGCGTGCAGACTGCTTAAAACTGCCGGATGTTGCATTTTTCCGTCATATGAACGAGCTGTCCGGCAATGTTGTAAAACTGGTTGACCTTGCACCGGAACTCGAAGGTTCTTTGGAATTTATCCGTGAAGTCAAAGACGAGGTCGAAGTTTCCATCGGTCACACCGCTGCAAACTACGATCAGGCAATGGCAGCTATTTTGTGCGGCGCATCACATATCACTCACTTGTACAATGCAATGAACGGTTTAACCCATCGTTCTCCGGGTGTCATTGGTGCCGCTTCTGATACAAACGTGTTCACCGAACTGATTTGTGATGGTATTCACATTGACGGACCGGCAATCCGTGCAGCATTCAAACTGATGAACGACCGTGTCTGCCTGATTTCCGACTCGATGAGCGCTTGCGGCATGCCGAACGGCGAATACGAGCTGGGCGGTCAGAAAGTCTTCATGAACAACAAAAAAGCAACACTCGTTGACGGCACGATCGCAGGTTCTGCAACAAACCTTGCAGACTGCATGAGAAAAGCAGTGGAATTCGGCATTCCGCTTGAAACTGCAATCAAAGCTGCAACATTCAATCCAGCAAAATCAATCCGCATGGAAAAACAAATTGGCAGCATTGATGTAAACCTCGACGCAGACTTGATCGTCATGAACAAAGATCTTGAATTTGAGCAGATCTACTTCAAAGGCGTTTTGGCTGACTGATATAACACATGAAAAAGCTCCGCTTTTTAAAGCGGAGCTTTTATTTTTCTGATTGGTTTTTCTTACATCATGCGCATCGAAATATCAAAACACTTCACCGAGTGTGTCAGCGCACCAAGCGAAATAATATCCACGCCGCATTCTGCAACCGCACGGATGTTTTCAAGTGTCACATTGCCGGATGCCTCAAGCAATGCAGCGCCGTTTGTGCGGCGAACCGCCTCTTTCATCGTGTCGTAATCCATGTTATCGAGCATGATAACATCCGCACCGGCGCGCAGTGCCTCATCAAGCTCCTCGAGTGTGCGGGTTTCCACTTCAATTTTGACCATGTGGCCGATCTTTTGACGCAGTGCTGCGACTGCATTCGTGAGCGAGCCGTATGCGTCGATGTGGTTGTCTTTGAGCATTGCGCCATCGCTTAAATTATAGCGATGGTTTTTACCGCCGCCGCAGACGACCGCATATTTTTGGAGTGCACGCAGTCCCGGCAGTGTTTTACGGGTATCGGTGATGCTTGCGCGTGTACCTTTGACCAATTCCACACAGCGGGAGGTCATTGTTGCGATACCGCTCATGTGCTGAAGTAAATTGAGCGCTGTACGCTCACCCTTTAAGAGCACGCGTGTTTTTCCGTGGATTTCCGCGATGATATCGCCTTTTTTAACCGGTTCACCATCTTTAATGTAGACCGTAAATGTCGTAGTATCATCAAGCAGTGTAAATACACGCAGCGCCACATCAAGTCCGGCGAGCATTCCGTCATCTTTCGCCACAAACTTTGCAGCAGAGCAGTCCGTTTCGGGAATTAAGTAGTCGGTTGTCACATCGACATAGTTGATATCCTCCGTAATCGCACGGCGAATCACATCGTCAACATAAAATTGCGGCAGTGTCATATCCGGTTCCTCCTTATTCTTCGATCAATTCTTTCAGGATGATATACGCAATGTAAGCAAGACTTCTCGCTTCTACGTAGTCGCGGGTCAAATGATATCCCGGACGATCAAGTTCGTTTTTGATCTCCTCAACCCGTTTTACACCTTCTTTTGCCGCCGCAAAGTCGGGTGCAACAAAGTAAGCATGCTGCATGATGGCGCGGATCTCTGTGCGGAATCCATGCGGAAGCTCTCGCTCAGCTACAACCGGTTCAAATTCAAAATCATCAAATTGTGCTGGTGTATTGAGCGATTGTTCGTTAATAACCGCTGCTGCACGACGGGAGAATACGACGGCTTCAAGCAAGGAGTTACTTGCCAGTCTGTTTGCACCGTGCACGCCGGTATGCGAGCATTCACCGCACGCAAACAGTCCCGGAATGGACGTCTGCGAATCAGAATCGACCTGAATGCCACCCATTAGATAGTGCTGACATGGGAACACCGGAATCCGGTCGGTCGTCATGTCAATGCCCTCTTTTTTCAGGTTTTCATAGATAAGCGGGAAACGATTCCGAATAAAATCAGGATCTTTATATGTAATATCGAGATAGAAGTGGTCAGAGCCGGTGCGTTTTGCCTCTTCCATAATCGAACGCGACACGACATCACGCGGCGCAAGCTCCAAGCGCTCGTCATACTCATGCATGAAGCGATTGCCGTGGCAGTTTAACAGGTAAGCGCCCTCTCCACGCACACTCTCCGAAATCAAAAAGCTCTCACGCGTTTTTCGATTTGCAAATGCCGTCGGATGGAACTGCACAAAGTGCAGATTTTTGATCGGCACACCCATACGGTATGCAAGTGTAATGCCGTCGCCCGTTGCGATTGCGGAGTTTGTTGTGTATTCATACACACGACCAATGCCGCCTGACGCAATGATGAAAAAGCGCGAATGCAGCGTCACCTGCTCACCCGAAAGAAGCAGTACAAGTGCATGGAATGTATGCTCGGTTTTCTTTATCTCACACACCACCGCATCCGAAAGCAGTGTGATATTTTCCTGCTCGTGCACTTTTACGAGCAATGCATCCACAATGGCTTTGCCGGTGCAGTCCTTATGATGGAGAATGCGCGGACGGGTGTGCCCGCCCTCCAGCGTGAGATTCGGCGTACCGTTCTCGTTTAAATCAAAGTCCACACCAAGCTTTGCAAGGTTCATGACATCCGACGGACCTTCCGTGGTCAGAATCTCCACTGCCTTACGGTCGTTACGGAATCCACCGGCAACGAGCGTATCATTGATATGTTTTTGCACACTGTCATTTTTCGTGTCAGTCACTGCGGCAATGCCGCCTTGTGCCAAACTGGAATTGCTGAGCGTTTCACTCTGTTTAGTGAGCACAAGCACGCGCAGCCGCTTGTCGAGATTGAGCGCGCCATATAATCCGGCCGCACCGCCTCCCATAATAATCACGTCAAACTGTTTCTCCAAAAGACCCACTTCCTCATTGTTTCACGCAGGAAAAGATAAATACATCCGTGCAACCTATAAAAGGTCATACTTATTTTAGTATAACATAGATTTAACAAAAAAGAAAGATGTTCTTTTCAGTTTTTACGCATGACGCTTTCTTTTTTTCTATATGTATTATGGTACCGGTATTGACATACTGCTTATAAACCGACATTTTCCCACTTGATACCGATAAAAAAGAGCAGTGCGTGTTTGCCTTGTTTCATTTGCGCAATCAATCTGACTGCTTTCGACAGACCGTAATGGTTCTTTTTTGAAAAAGGCCCCATTTCACGGCACTTTTGCGTTGTTTCGTGTTGCGAAAAAAGAGAAAACATGGTATGATTAAGTTTGATTAAAATTTAGACAGGATGGCGTTTTGATATGACCAAAAAAATGAGTCTTGGACTGGTTTTCGGCGGTGCATCGAGCGAATATGAAGTTTCGCTGTTGTCCGTCACTTCCGTACTGAATCAAATTGACCGCGAAAAATATGACATTCACCGCATCGGCATCACAAAAGAAGGCGCGATGTTTTACTATACCGGCGAAGACAGCCGCATTGCCGAAAATAAATGGCAAGGCGCAGACTGTGTTCCGTGCGTCATTAGCCCTGACCGCACACACCACGGTGTTCTGGTACTGGAGGAAACACCTCGTGTGATCCGTTTGGACTGCGTGTTCCCTGTTCTGCATGGCAAAAACGGCGAGGACGGCACCATTCAGGGACTTCTTACAATGGCAGGCATTCCGTTTGTCGGCTGCTGCACACTCGCAAGTGCCGCATGCATGGATAAAGTCACCACACACACCATGCTCGACAAAGCCGGTGTACTGGGTGCAAAATGGCGCTCGGTCACACAGCACGAATACACTCGTGATAACGACGCATTCTTGGACGAAGTCGAGCATGCGCTCGGCTATCCGTGCTTTGTAAAACCGGCAAACGCAGGCTCGTCTGTCGGCATCACAAAAGCGCATAACCGCGCCGAGCTCACTGACGCAATGACACTTGCACTGTCGCATGACAGCAAAGTGATTGTTGAAGAAATGATCACCGGTCTTGAAGTTGAATGTGCTGTGCTTGGAAACGAAGAACCAATCGCATCGTGTGTGGGTGAAATTGCACCGTCGAATGAGTTTTACGACTATAACGCAAAATACTTAGACGGCAAAAGTGTGACCTACATCCCCGCTCGCATCGGCGAAAAGGAATCGGAAGAAATCCGCCGCATTGCCGCACATGCATACACCATCATGGGCTGCCGCGGTTTTTCACGCGTTGACTTCTTCCTATGCGAAAACGGCGAGATTCTCTTAAATGAGATCAACACCATCCCGGGATTTACAAGCATCAGCATGTATCCGCAGCTGTTTATTGAAAGCGGTATCCCCTACAGCGAGCTGATCGATCGTCTGATCGGCTATGCAATGGAATAAAAAGGAGCGAACGGAATGAATGACAGCCGCCCCATCGGCGTGTTTGACTCAGGGTTAGGCGGACTCACTGCCGTACGCGCACTGCAAACCCTGCTGCCAAACGAACACATCGTCTATTTCGGCGACACCGGCCGCGTTCCTTACGGTACACGAAGCCGTGAAACCGTCCGCAAATATGCAAGACAGGATATGCGGTTTTTGCTCTCGCACGAGGTTAAAATGGTGATTGCCGCCTGCAACACGGTGAGCGCAAGCGTATCGGACGACGATCTTTCCCTGCTCCACGTACCGTTTATCGAAGTGCTCACACCGGCGGCGCGCCGTGCGGTATCCTGCACCAAAAATAAAAAAGTAGCACTCATCGGCACACCGGCGACCGTCAAAAGCGGCGCATACGAGCGCGCAATTCATGCGCTTGATCCTGACATCACGCTCACACCAGCCGCGTGTCCGCTGTTTGTACCGCTTGTCGAAAATGGATTCACCGCGGACGATGATCCTGTCACGACGCTTGTGGCACAAAAATATTTGGCACCTGTGATTGAAAGCGGTGCAGATACGCTGATTTTAGGATGCACCCACTACCCGATTTTAAAAGGAGTGATCCGCCGTGTGCTCGGCGATTCGGTGACGCTCATCGACTCAGGAAAAGAGGCCGCCAAACAGGCAAAGAACTGTTTGATTCAAAACGGTCTGCTTGCGGCCGATACGCAGACAGGTGAAACGCAGTATTATGTGAGCGACAGCGCAGAGAGCTTTGCCGCACTGGCGGAACCGATCATCGGCGAATCAGTTGCAGACTACGCTACCCAGATCGACATTGACACTTATTAAAAAACGAAAAGGACGTATTCATGAAAAAAGAGGTATTCATCAGTATTCGCGGTATCCAGCACATCGGTGAAGAGGAAGACGTCACCGAGCTGTTTACACAGGGTACTTTTTACCATAAAAACGACAGTTTCTATATCGCCTATGATGAAAGCGAAACGACCGGCTTTGCAGGAAGCCGCACGACGCTAAAAATTGATCCGAAAGGCCGCATTACACTGTTTCGAAACGGTGCGGTACGTTCGCATCTCATTATTGTACCGGGCGAACGCAACATCGGCCACTATGGCATGGCAGAAGGCGATCTGATGATCGGCGTCAACGCCAAATCGGTCGATTCCACGCTGACGGAACATGGCGGCGATCTACATTTTTCATATAGTTTAGACGTCAATTCCTCGCTGTTAAGCGAAAACGAAGTATTTATCAATATCAAGGAATAATCAGGAGGACTTTATGAACAACCCTATTGCACAGGCAAAAGCACAAATCCGCGAACTGCTCTTAGGCGCACTCGGCCGCTTGACCGCTGCCGGGACACTTGAGGCGGTTCCTGTTCCGGACTTCACCGTTGAAATCCCGGCTGACCCGAAAAACGGCGATTTTGCCGCAAATCTCGCAATGGTTTCGGCAAAAGCATTCCACATGGCGCCGCGCAAAATCGCAGAAGCGATTGCCTCGGAAATGAACATGACCGGCACCATGTTTGAGCGTATGGAGATTGCAGGCCCGGGCTTTTTAAACTTCTATTTAAACGATAGCTTCTATGCAGACGTTCTGCGCGAAATCGAATCCGCTGGCAAAGACTATGGTCGTACCGATTTCGGTAAGAAAAAACGCGTCATGGTCGAATTTGTATCGGCAAACCCGACCGGTCCGATGCACATCGGCAACGCACGCGGCGGTGCAATCGGCGACAGCTTAGCTTCCGTGCTCGACTGGGCAGGTTATGACGTCACCAGAGAATTTTATGTAAATGACGCCGGCAACCAGATCAACAAATTCGGTCTGTCGCTCTCCGTGCGCTATCAGCAAGTGTTCAAAGGCGAAGATGCAGTGGAACTTCCGGCAGACGCATATCAGGGCAAAGATATTTTGGAACACGCGAAGAAATTCGCAGAGATCTACGGCGACAAATACCTTGACTGCGACGAGGAAACCCGCCGTGCCGCACTTGTAAACTACGCGCTTCCGCTCAACATTCAAGCACTCAAAAATGACCTTGCAAAATATCGCATTTTCTATGACGTATGGTTCTTAGAAAGCACCCTGCACGAATCGGGTGAAGTTATGAAAGCAGTTGAGCGTCTGACTGAAAACGGCTATACGTACGAAAAAGACGGCACCATTTTCTACAAAGCAACCGCATTCGGCGCAGAAAAAGACGATGTACTCGTCCGTGCAAACGGTGTACCGACTTATTTTGCGGCTGATATCGCATATCACTACAACAAATTTGCTGTCCGCGGCTTTGATAAAGTCATTAACATCTGGGGTGCTGACCACCACGGCCACGTTGCTCGTTTGAAAGGCGCAATGGACGCCATCGGATTAGACGGAAGCAAACTTGATATCGTGCTGATGCAACTTGTCAAGCTGATGCGCGACGGCCAGCCGGTCAAAGTCAGCAAGCGTACCGGTAAATCAATCACCCTCGTTGACCTGCTCGAAGAAGTGCCGATCGATGCAGCACGTTTCTTCTTCAACCTGCGTGAAGCAAATTCGCAGATGGACTTTGATCTCGATCTCGCAGTGGAAGAAAGCTCGAAAAACCCGGTTTACTATGTCCAGTACGCGCACGCTCGCATTTGCAGCATTCTGCGTACACTCGAAAGTGAATCGATCACACCGAAAGCAATGTGCGAAAATGATCTTTCTGTACTTTCGACCGACGAGGAAAAAATGCTTATCCGTTTCCTCGCACAACTGCCGCAGGAGATCATCGACGCTGCAAACGACTATGATCCGGCACGCATCACCCGTTATGCAATCGATCTGGCAACACTGTTCCACAAATTCTACAATGCGTGCCGCGTGAAATGCGGCGACGACTGCACCATGCACGCACGTTTGGCGCTCTGTGTAGCAGTCAAAACCGTCCTCGGCAACGTGCTCTCTCTGTTAAAGATTGATGCACCGGAGTCGATGTAATCAGAGAAAGGATGTATCATGCAAGACGATATTCCCCGACCGTATACGATTTTAGACGGCGCAACAGCGACCAATCTGTTTGCCGCCGGAATGCCGCGCGAAGGTGTACTTTATGAAGACTGGATTCTCTCTCACAAGGAGGTTCTGCTCTCCCTGCAAACCGCTTTTGTAGAAGCCGGCGCTTCTGTTCTGTACACCCCGACACTCACGGCAAACGAAGCGTCGCTGATGAGCCGCGGTGTCGAAGAGCCGGATGTGGACAACATCAACAAAGCACTTGCCGCGCTGACCATCACTGCATCATCAGGCAAAGCAAAAGTTGCAGGCTGTTTGGGCCCAACAGGACTTATACTTTCGCCTGCCGGTGAAACCGAGTTTGACGAATTGTGCCAGATCTACGCCGAACAAGCAGGCGCACTCGACGAAGCCGGTGTCGATCTGTTTGTGATTGAAACGATGGTATCTGTTCCGGAGGCGCGTGCCGCTGTGCTCGCCTGCCGAAAATACAAGAAGCCGGTCATGGTAAGTATGGCACTAAACGATGACGGCGAACTGATTTCCGGCGGTGATCCGCTTGCATGTCTGATTTCGATGCAGGCACTCGGTGTAGACGCATTTGGTTTTAACTGCGGCAAAAGTCCGTCGGTTATGGAGGAAGCACTGCGCGCCATCGCTCCGTATGCTTCTGTACCGCTTTTCGCAAAGCCAAGTGCAGGCAATCCGAATCCGATATTGCCCGATCAATATGAGATTTCGCCCATCATGCTCGCAAAAGCGTGTGAAAAGCTCATGGATGCAGGTGCATCATTTGTGGGCGGCTGCTGTGGTACAACACCCGAACACATCCGTGCCATTGCCGAAATGACAAAGACATATCTAAAAAAGCCGCTCCCCCGTCTCACCACTGAGCAGGAAAATGACATCTGGCTTACAAATGATCGTGCGTTGTTTGCACTCGATGAAGAACGTATTGAATTCACCGCACCGATCGACTGCGGATACGATATGTCAGACGACTTTCTGGCAGCAGAAGACGACAGCTATGATGTCATGCTGATTCGTGTGGAAACGCCCGATGATGCGCTTGATTTTGCGCACAACGCGCCATTTGCCGCACTGCCGGTCTGTTTTCAGTCGGACGATCCAGAGGCATTGAGCCGCGCATTGTTTTTATATAACGGCCGTGCGATGGTCGATTCCAACTGCGAACTGGAAGATGCGCAGCTGCAAAAAATTGCCGCACGTTACGGTGCATTTGTCTACTAAACAGGGAGCATTATGGATATTCTTTCGTTTCTTTCCCCCAAATTTCTGCATAAAATTGGTATCTGGCAGTACGGTGTCATTCCCACAAGCCAAATTCCTTTTGAACCGTCTGTGCGGCAGCTCTGCGAACAAAACAGCTGCAGATGTTACGGTACCACTTGGGCGTGCCCACCTGCTGTTCTTAGCGTGGACCACTGTCAGGCACAGTGTTTTTCCTATGACAAAGTGCTCGTATTCAGTGCAAAATATCCGCTTGAAGATTCCTTTGATTTTGAAGGAAAGCATGCAGGCATGCTTTCATTTAAAGAAACGTGCGATCGGTTGGATGAGGCAGTGCGGTCTCATCTTACGCGATTTCTGCTCCTTTCAAACGAGTCATGTTTCCGCTGCACCAAATGCACTTACCCAGATGCGCCATGCCGGTTCCCTGCGCTTTTGCATCCCGCAATCGAAGGATATGGTATTTTCGTTCAGGAACTTGCACATCGCGCTAAAATCAATTATATAAACGGCGCAAACACGGTATCTTTTTTTGGAGCACTGCTGTTTTAATCGTTTTCGCAAATACTATGCTATGAAAACAGCCTTGGATGATATCATCCAAGGCTGTTTTCATTTATTCAACAACTTTTTTATTGCACCATGCATTCCCACGGAATCGAATCCGGAATGCAATCGTTTTTACGAGCCATTCAAGGCCCATCGAAATCCATACGCCATAAATACCGAGTCCGCACCACATTGCCAAGGCATAACCTGCAAAGACACGCACCACCCACATACATACAAGCGATGTAACGGAAGTATATGTCGCATCTCCGGCCGCGCGCAACGTATTCGGCATCACATTTGCCCCCGACCATACAAACGGCATGAATGCACAGCCAATCCACATGACCTGATAAATTGTCGGAAGTGTTTCAGGCTGTGGTGCATATAGTGAAAGAAGCAATGGCATCAGCGGCATCAGAATCAGTACAGAAAGCGTACATATCGTATTGCCGAGCCACTCCATCCGGCTGCCGTATCTTCTGGCAAGTTCCATTTCTCCCGCGCCGATACACTGACCGACAACCGTCAGCGAAACCGTGCTGACCGCAAATCCACATGCATAAATCAAGCTGAACGCACTGCTGGCAATCGCATTTGCCGCCACAGCAATGCCGCCAAGCTGTACCAGATACGACTGAACGATGATGTTGCCTCCGTTGTAAAACGCCTGCTCCATCGCAACCGGAACACCCATACGCGCAATAGTCACCATCAATTTCGGATTTACTTTCAAAATATCACGTAACCGAACCTGCATGATACCACGCTTTGTCATCAACAAATAGAGTGCAAACATTCCGCCCAAGAACCGTGCCACAATATAGGAGAGCACTGTTCCGAAAATATCAAGATGTAAAATATTCAAAAACAGAATACTGAGCAGAAAATGAACCACATTGATCATAATCGTGAGCCACAAGCATGTTTTGGATGCGCCTACACCACGTAAAGCGGCAAAAGACGCACTATAAAACGCAAACGGGATCATGGAAAGTCCCATACCGGAAAGAAACTCAACACATTTTTCTTTGACCGCCGCTTCCGCGGAGCCAAACAGCCATAAAATGATCGGCTCTGCAAAGAAAAAACAACAAAGTCCTACGACAAGCGCTACAATAAACGTAGCGAGTGTGGCCTGACCTGCAGCCTGACGCACTTTTTCCGGATCATTTTTACCCTTATACTGTGCAACGACAACCGTACCGCCAGACGCAACTGCACCAAATAACGCCATTGCTAAAAATACAATGGGATTTACAAGGCTCACCGCCGAAACCGAATCCTGGCTCGACGCACTGACCATGGACACCGTCACCATACTGATAAAATAGACAAAAAACTGATCAAGAATGACCGGTCCTAATATTTTAAAAAACTCTTTGCTTGTAAACATGGAACTTCCAAACTGACGTTCCAAAAAACCGCCAATTTTTTGTACCGCGGCATTCTGCTTTTTCATATCCATATCCCCTCTTTGATTGCCCTCTTTTAACTGCATTATATCTGTTTTTTTTCAGGTTGTAAAGAGGTTTTACTTTGGTCATAAATGAATCTCTTAAAGGGAACGTTTGCGGATTTTATTTCATAGGATATTACGCCGTATTGCTGTTTTTGTATTAAAGGAGTGATGTACCTATGAACAGCACCCGCATCCTCATTGCCGGGGGCGATCTGCGGCAAGCATATCTGGCAGATGTCCTCTGCCGCACTTGTGCGGTAGATACGATCGGTCTTGACAAAATTCCAAATCCGCCCGGACCTTTGCCCGAAGCTTCACTTGCTGCACTCTCTGCCCCGGATTATCTTGTCCTTCCCGTTCCTGCCATGTCAGATGACACCTACTTAAACACCCCATTTTCTGCAAAGCGTATCCCAATTGACGATGTGCTCGACTGCGCCTCTGCACAAACCGTCATCCTGGGCGGAAAAATCAGTGGCGCACTCGCAGAAAAATTAAAACTCCGCAACCTCTCATTTATTGACTATATGGAATGGGAACCGCTTGCAATCAAAAACGCTTCCGTCACTGCAGAAGCTGCCGTTCAAATTGCAATGGAGGAGCTCCCTGTAACAATTGAAGACCTACCGGTACTAATTATCGGTTATGGGCGAATTGGAAGACTTTTGGTACGCAAATTTTCTGCACTCGGTGCATCGTGTATCGTGGCAGCCCGTTCCGCCGCCGCTCGTGCATGGAGCGAGACAGAAGGCGCATTTTCCTGTGATACTGCCGCCTTAATTGATGGAATCGAACGCAGCCGACTCATTATCAACACTGTTCCGGTTTGCCTGCTCACAAAAGAAATTCTCGCGCATGCGAGGGAAGATTGCCTGCTGCTTGATCTTGCCTCCAAGCCGGGTGGCATCGACCAAGCAGCAGCCGGTGCGTTTGGTCTGCGAACCATCTGGGCGCTGTCGCTTCCCGGAAAAGTTGCACCCGCAACCGCAGCAGATATCTTGGCCAAAACTATTTTTGAAATTGATGCCGAGAGGAGGAACGGACATGGCACGCTGTAAACTCGGATTTGCAATCACCGGATCGTTTTGCACCATTCGTCAAAATCTTGACTTAATGCGCACACTTGCCACAGAATATGATATTCTGCCTATTTTCTCGTATCATGCCGCCTCGCTTGACACTCGTTTTGGAAAAGCTGCCGATTTCTTAAAGGAAGCCGAAGAAATCGCCGGTAAAAAAGCAATTTGTACGATTCCCGAAGCGGAACCAATTGGGCCCAAACATCTTACTGATCTCATGCTTGTTTCTCCCTGTACCGGAAATACCTTAGCAAAACTCGCACTTTCGATTACTGATACACCAGTCACCATGGCGGTTAAATCTCACTTACGCGGAAAAAAACCAGTCGTGATTGCAGTTGCCACAAACGATGCCATTGCCGGTTCTGCAAAGAATATTGGTGCGCTCACCAACTTAAAGCACTATTTCTTTGTACCGCTAAGGCAGGATGATTACGAAAAAAAGCCGGCATCACTTGTTGCCGACTTTTCCCGTGTAAGCGAAACACTTTTAGCGGCAAGCAAACATATGCAGGTGGAACCGCTGTTTTTGCCGCCGCTGTAATAAATGTTTATAGAAAAAACGCCCGCGCTTCGCGGGCGTTTCTTTTTGCTCTTATTCAGCGTTCTCTTCGATGTATTTGACAATATCACCGACAAGTTTGATGTTCTGGAGCTGCTCATCCGGAACCTCAACATCGAACTCTTCTTCAATTGACATAACGATATCCGCAACATCCAGCGAATCTGCGCCCAGATCTTCTGTGATCGACGCTTCCATTGTAACTTTTTCTTCTTCTACATCAAGTTGGTCAACCAGAATCTCTTTGATTTTCTCAAAAACCATGAAACGTAACCTCCTTTATTTTTTATAGTGTTTATATCACACACAGGTCAAATACACTGTATGTAACATACAAACATTTGGAAAAATTAAGCTTCTTCAAATTGCCCGATTTTTCTAAATTTATTATATCGACTGTCGAGCAGGATTGCAACCTCTTTTTTCATAATTTTTTGCAAAGCTCCATAAAGATACTCTGAAATATTCTCTGCCGTCTGCTGCGGGTTGTTATGTGCCCCGCCGGCAGGCTCTTCAATGGTTGCATCGCTTACACCAAGTTCGAGCAAATCTTCCGCTGTAATACGCAGGCGATCTGCTGCTTCTTTTTCACGCGAAGCATCTTTCCAGAGAATACTTGCAAATCCACGCGGCGAAATAACCGAATACACTGCATTTTCAAGCATTGCAAGCTCGTCACAAACGCCAAGAGCCAATGCGCCGCCCGATCCGCCTTCGCCTAATACAATCGAAATAATCGGCGTTTTTAGCCGTGAAAACTCAAGCAGATTGCGAGCAATCGCTTCGCCCTGACCGCGTTCCTCAGCTGCCACACCGCAGAATGCACCCGGTGTATCGATAAAGCAAACAACCGGACGTTTAAACTTCTCTGCCTGTTTTGCAAGGCGGAGCGCTTTTCGATATCCTTCCGGATGGGGCATTGCAAAGTTTGCCCGTTTATTTTCCTCTAAATTGCGGCCTTTCACCTGCGCAATGACTGTGATCGGAATCCCACGGAAGTTGGCAATACCGCCGATAATCGCATGGTCATCTCCATAAAGCCGGTCACCATGCATTTCACAAAACTCGTCAAACAGCATGGGAATATAATCATAAATTGTCGGTCGATCTTTGTGATGGATAATCTCAATCCGTTCTGAAGCAGGAAGTGTACTCATCGATTAGCCTCCTTTGTATGCAGCCGAATTAAGCGCGATAACGTACGGCGAATGTTCTTACGTTCAACAATCATATCAACAAATCCATGCTCAAGCAGAAATTCAGCCGACTGAAAGTCGTCAGGCAAACGCTGCCGAATGGTATCTTCAATCACGCGGCGTCCCGCAAATCCAATCAACACTTTCGGCTCTGCAATAATGATATCTCCAAGAGATGCAAACGAAGCGGTTACACCGCCCGTCGTCGGATCTGTGAGTACTGTAATGTACAAAAGGCCTGCATCGCTATGACGTGCCACAGCAGCGGAAGTTTTCGCCATCTGCATCAAAGATACGATACCTTCCTGCATTCTGGCACCACCCGAAGCAGAAAATACAATGATCGGCAGACGTTTTTCCGTTGCACGTTCAAATGCACGCGCAAGTTTTTCACCGACAACACTGCCCATTGATGCCATCATAAAGTGCGAATCCATCACCGCAATGACACAATGCTTATTGCGAATATTACACTCACCCGTTAAGATGGCATCGCGAAGTCCCGTTTTTTCCTGAAGTTGTGCAATCTTTTGTTCATACCCTTCAAAGTCAATCGGATTTTTGCTTGTCATGCTCGCATCATATTCGACAAACGTTCCTTTGTCAATCGTCATATCAAGCCGTTCTTTCGCGGTCAAACGCGAATGATAACCGCAGTTTGAACAAACCTTTGCCGCACCGACAAAATCATCCATAAACATTGCGTTGCCGCAGCGCGGACACTGAAACAGCAAATCGCGCGGAATATTCACCTTGTTTTTCTTTTCCGCACGGGTATCGTTTTCCGCACGAAATTTTACTACCTTGAATAGATCTTCAAGCAACCCGGTCGCCTCCTGTCAATCCGCACGGGTGTGCGTGTTATTGTTTGTCTGCTTTTGCTTTCAGCTTTCTGCCGAGATATCCGATATCATAGTTTGCCGAAGCAAAGTTCGGATCACGCAGCAAATCAAGCTGAAAATCAATATTTGTATCGACGCCCTCAACCAAAAATTCGGCAAGCGCCCATTTCATCTTGCTGATCGCCTCCTCGCGATTCGGCGCATAGACAATCAGCTTTGCAATCATACTATCATAATATGGCGAAATCGTAAAGCCCTGATATACAGCGCTATCAATACGTACACCCGGGCCGCCCGGCATATGGAGCGCGGTGATTTTACCCGGAGACGGACGGAATCCAAATTCCGGATTCTCGGCATTGATGCGGCATTCGATCGAATGGCCGGTCAGATGCACGTCATCCTGTGTAAATGAAAGCGGTTCACCCGACGCAATGAGAATCTGCTGACGTACCAGATCAATGCCGGTCACCTGCTCAGTGATCGGATGCTCGACCTGAATACGGGTGTTCATCTCCATAAAATAGAAGTTTCCATCCGCTGCAAGCAGAAATTCGATCGTTCCTGCGTTTTTATATCCACACGCTTTTGCCGCTTTGACAGCCGCTTCGCCCATCTTTGCGCGAAGCTCGGGCGTCATGATCGGACACGGTGATTCTTCGAGTACTTTTTGGTTTCTTCTCTGCATCGAGCAGTCACGCTCGCCCAAATGTACCACATTACCGTATCCGTCTGCCAGAATCTGAATTTCAACATGGCGCGGATTCACGATAAATTTTTCGATATACACCTCGTCGTTTGCAAAAAACGACAGTGCTTCCTGCTGTGCTTGGATCATGGACGGCTCGAGCTCTTCCTCACGATTTACAAGACGAATACCGCGTCCACCACCGCCAGCTGATGCTTTGATCATCACCGGATAACCGATTTCTGCGGCAATTTTCTTGGCTTCCTCAACGGTTTTAACGACACCGTCTGAGCCGGGAACAACTGGAACGCCTGCATTTTTCATCGTCTGTTTGGCAGTTGCTTTGTCGCCCATCAAGTCCATCGATTCTGCACTCGGACCGATAAACGCCACACCGCACCGCTCACAGTTTCTTGCAAACGCCGAATTCTCCGACAAAAAACCGAATCCCGGATGCACAGCATTCGCACCTGTCAGCTCACATGCTGCCAAAATCGCTTTAACATTTAAGTAACTGTCCTTTGTGGCAGCGGGACCAATACAAATCGCCTCATCGGCAATCTGCGCATGTAATGCACCGCGGTCAGCCTCCGAAAACACTGCCACCGTACGCACGCCGAGTTCGCGGCAGGCGCGAATAATCCGAACCGCAATCTCGCCGCGATTCGCAATCAGAATTTTATCAAACATGGCAGCTCCCCCGCATCACGCGCCAATGGCAAACGTGATTTCACAGGTGACTGCACGTTTTCCGTCAACCGAAGCGGTTGCTTTGCCGACGCCGATGCTGCCACGTGTTTTGATGATTTCCACCTCAAGTGTCAGCGTGTCGCCCGGAACCACTTTTTTGCGGAATTTTGCTTTGTCGATGCCTGCAAAATATGCAATTTTACCTTTGTTCTCCGGCAGTGACAGTGCACACACAGCACCTGCCTGCGCAAGCATTTCCACTGTTAAAACACCCGGCTGCACTGGCTCCTGCGGAAAGTGTCCTTTAAACCAAAACTCATCCGGTTTTAAGTATTTTTTCGCTACAACGCGAACACCCGGCTCCATCTCAACGACCTCATCGATGAGCAAAAACGGATCGCGGTGCGGAATAATCTCCTTAATCTGCTCCTGATTCAACAATGCCATCGCACATTCCTCCTTATTCCACAATCAGAATCGGCTGATGGAATTCGACGCCCTGGCCGTCCTCCACCAAAATTTTTGTGACAACACCATCTACTTCACTGGTGACTTCGTTCATCAGTTTCATTGACTCGATAATAAACAAGACATCGCCTTTTTTAACTGTGTCGCCCACTTTGACAAATGGCTCTTTGTCCGGTGCCGGTTTTGAATAAAACGTACCAACAATCGGAGAAAGTACTGGCGTACCGGTCACTTCATCCTCCGCGGGTGCCGGTTGCTCCGGTGTGGGTACTGCCGAAACAAGAACAGGTGCTGCCTGTTCCGAAGCGGCGACAACAACCGGCTGTTTTCCTTCAATTTTCAACGAAAAACCTTCCTGCTGAATGCTCACTTTTTGAAGACCCAAACGGGATGCCTCTGCCATGAGCGCTTTGATCTCATCTACATTCAGTTTAAGCTCTGCCATAGTGCCGCTCCTTTTAATCTTCATATTTTTTAAACAGCAAGCTTGCATTGTGCCCGCCGAATCCGAGTGAATTGGAGATCGCATAGTGAATCTCTTGTTCTCTTGCACCTTCGGTCACATAGTCAAGGTCACATTCCTCATCCGGTGTACGATAACCGATCGTTGCCGGAATGACACCTTCTTCAAGTGCTTTTGCACAGACAATCGCTTCGATTGCACCTGCTGCACCCAACAGATGGCCGGTCATTGACTTCGTAGAGCTGACGGCCATTTTATATGCATGCTCGCCAAAAGCTGCTTTAATCGCTTTTGTTTCGTATTTATCGTTTAATCCAGTCGATGTGCCATGTGCGTTCACATAATCCACGCAATCAGTTGAAATACCAGCTTCTTCGCATGCAAGCTGCATTGCTTTTGCGGCACCCGCACCTTCCGGATCTGGGCTTGTCATATGATATGCATCGCCCGTTGCGCCATAGCCGACAACTTCCGCATAGATCTTTGCGCCTCTTGCCTTTGCATGCTCGAGTTCCTCAAGGACAAGGATCGCACCGCCTTCACCCATGACGAAGCCGTCGCGCTCTTTATCAAACGGAATCGATGCACGCGCCGGATCAGATGCGTGACTGAGCGCTTTCATATTGTTAAAACCTGCCACAGCAAATTCAATAATTGCTGCTTCTGAACCACCTGTTACACAGGCATCCAAATATCCGTGACGAATCGCATGAAATGCTTCGCCGATTGCATGGGATGAAGTTGCACATGCAGTAACCGGTGCATAATTGACACCCTTAAAGCCATATTTCATTGAAATACTGCCGGCTGCCATATTGATAATCATCATCGGCACAAAAAACACCGACACACGGCTGCCGCCTTTTTCCATGAATTTGCGGTATTCTGTTTCAATCGAATGGAAACCGCCGATGCCGCTGCCGACGATGCAGCCGATGCGGAACGGATCGAGATCTTTAAATTCAGTACCGCAGTCTTTCACGGCTTCATCCGCTGCGACAAGTGCAAACTGATTGAAACGGTCAGTCCGACGCAATTCACGTTTGTCAAAATAGTTAAGCGGATCAAAGTTTTTTGCTTCCGCCGCTACTTTTACATCATAATTTGACGTATCAAATCCCTCAATCAGGGAGATGCCGCTTTTCCCAGCTTTGATGTTTGCCCAAAACTCTTCCACAGTCAAACCGGTTGCACTGACTGTGCCCATTCCTGTAATGACTACTCTTCTCATTGCATTCAAACCTCCAGCCAAACTGCTGTTTTATTACATCGGCATGCCGCCGTCGATGACAATAACCTGTCCGGTAATATAGGAAGCATCCTCAGATACTAAGAACGATACAGCGCCTGCGATTTCCTCCGGCTGACCGAAACGGCGCAGCGGGATCTGCTCTTTGATTGCTTTTTTGTAAGCTTCATCAAGCACATCCGTCATCGGTGTCTGAATAAAGCCCGGTGCAACTGCATTGACGGTAATATTTCTCGGACCTAATTCTTTTGCAGCAGTCAGTGTCATACCAACAACACCTGCTTTTGATGCACTATAGTTCATCTGACCTGCATTGCCGTAAAGACCTGCAACGCTTGTGACGTTGACAATGCGGCCGCTTCTCTGTTTCATCATCACCGGTGTGACGTGACGGATCATGTTAAACACGCCTTTGTAGTTGACACTTGCAACAATGTCAAACTGCTCTTCGCTCATACGGGCAATCAGACCGTCTTTTGTGATGCCTGCGTTATTGACAAGCACATCCACTGTACCAAACCGAGCTTTCACTGCTTTGACCATTTCTTCACATGCAGCAAAATCAGAAACGCTTGCAATAAAGCACTCTGCCTCAACCCCCAGCGCCTCACACGCTGCTTTGACCTCGAGACCGCCGTTTTCTACCTCTGCCTGCGAACGACAGTTTACTGCAATATTAAATCCGTCTGCTGCAAGCCGTTTTGCGATGCAGGCACCGATGCCCTGGGATGCACCTGTAATAAGCGCTGTTTTTCTCATCTTAAATCTCTCCTGTTCTTTGTTTATTTGCATTTCCTTTACCATTCAAATACTGCTGCTGCGTACACAAGACCGCCGCCGAAACCAACGGTGCACAGCTTTTGTCCGCGAACAAGTTTTCCCTCGCGTTGTGCGAGCGCCAGACAAATCGGGATGCATGCGCTCGACATATTTCCGTAATCCGCAATATTCATATAGAATTTTGAAAGCGGCACTTTTAAATTCTTTGCTGCCGTTTCTAAAATACGGGCGTTTGCCTGATGGGAAAATACCCATTCAAGTTCTTCCGGTTCAATTGCTGCTTTGTCACACGCCGCTTTCACTGCTGCCGGCATTGCACGGGTCGCAAATTTATACACCTCACGACCATCCTGATGGAGCTTGTGCGGCGCGGTTTTTGCAAATCCATCCGACTCTGGGTCAAACGGCTCGTCGGAAAATGGATTGCCGGGTTCGACACCGCGGGCAAACAAAAATTTGCCGCCGGTCGGATCAGAACCCAATTCACTCACAAACGGTTTGTCCGATTTTGTCACGACGCAAGCACCTGCGCCGTCGCCGAACAGCACACATGTCGAGCGATCCTCGTAATCGGTCATTTTGGAAAGCAGCTCGCTTGACACAATCAAAACATTACGGTAATCGTCGTCACTTAAATACCGCTTTGCCATATCGAGCGCATAGACAAAGCCGGCGCATGCGCTGTTGATTTCCACACAAGCCGGTTTTTTGGCACCGATTTCATTTGCAACCAAGCAGGCAAGCGACGGCGTTAAATAATCCGGGGTGCAGGTGGTTCCAATCACCAGGTCAATCTCATCGACCGAAATGCCGGCATCGTCAAGCGCCATCTGCGCCGCACGCGCCCCCATCTGATAGCCGAGTGTTTGACCTGTTGCAATGTGACGGGTTTTAATACCAGTACGTGTTGTGATCCACTCATCACTCGTATCTACGATCTTCGTGAAATCTTCATTCGTCACAATCGTTTCCGGCACATAATATCCCGTTCCAATGATTCGAATTCCCACACTGTTCTCCTCCTTATCGTCTTTTTTTGAAAATGATGAACACTGGTTGCAATCTGCTTTTGCGCTGTGGTATACTTTTTTCAAAGGAGCAAAATTGCCGTTTTTACGTCAATGTTATCTTTATAATTTTAAAGGTTTTTGCAGACTTTGTCAATGTGAATCAGCGCGAATTTTGACACTTGAAAATAAATGTGTTGTTTTATGATTAAATTTTTTATAAAGGAGACGTTTTTCTTATGGAAAAAACTTGTTTTTTATTTGCTGGACAAGGTTCCCAGTATCCAGGTATGGGCGCAGAACTGGCTGCCCGTTTTCCTGCTGCAAACGAAATTTTTAACGTTGGAAGCGAGATCTTAGGCTTTGATCTCTTAAAAGCCTGCACCGAATATTCAGCAGAAGAACTCGCAAAAACCGAGATTTCTCAGCCTGCAATCATGGCAACCTCGCTTGCCGCACTCGAAGCGGTCAAATCGCTCGGTATTTCCCCGGACATGGTTGCGGGTCACTCGCTCGGCGAGTACGCTGCAATGACGGCTGCCGGCATGCTCACGCTCGAAGACGCATTCCGTGTCATCCGCGAACGTGCACGTGCCATGGGCGAATGCGCAAAGAATCAAAACGGCGCAATGTGCGCGGTACTCGGTCTCACTGCTGAGGAAATCACTGCTGTCTGCGAACAGACCGAAGGCTTTGTGATTCCAGTGAACTACAATTCTCCTGCACAGACTGTCATCGCTGGTGAGGCAGAAGCGGTTGACCGTGCAATCGAAACATTCTCCGCAATGGGCAAACGTACTGCAAAACTTGCCGTCAGCGCGGCGTTCCATTCAAAATTCATGCAGCCGGCAGCCGACGACTTCAAAGCTGCCATTGCATCCATCCCATTCTCTGCACCGAAAATTGACTTTTACTCAAACCTCACCGGCGAACTGCTGACCGACACGTCCGACATGCCGTCCTACTTAGCAGCACATCTTGTTTCTCCGGTGCAGTTTGTCAAAGAATTAAACACAATCCAAGCAGCGGGCGCCACCCGCTTTATCGAATGCGGCCCGAACAAAGTGCTCACGGGCTTAGTGCGTAAAACGCTCACCGGTGTCACTTACGCAAACGTCGAAAACGACAAGACGCTTGATAAGCTGGCGGCTTCGCTGTAAGGATACAAATAAAAAGAGGGGATTATTATGAGAAAACCAATTACCGGCTCCTGGTTTGAATTCTGCCACCACAGCCGGCCAGAAGGCAAATACCTAAACCCAGTCTGCCGCAGATGGACGGAGGAACAGTGGCGTACAAAGCTTCGCGAAATGGCGGAGCTTGGTATGAAATACCTCGTCCTCACGTTCACATCATTAGAAGACGATGATTTTTCCGAATCGTATTTTGAAGACGGACCGTTCCCGTTTCCGTCAGACTTTGCGTGCAGTGATCCGATCGGCGTGATGCTGGACGAAGCGGATCGGTTAGACATGCGTGTGTTCATGTCCGTCGGATTTTACGGCATCTGGACGCACACAGAAGAGAATATGACGAGCGAAGCCGTAACTGAGCGGGCGTTTGACGCCATGCGCACACTCTATCAAAGATACAGTGCACATCCGTCGTTTTACGGCTGGTATTATCCGGATGAAACGTGCATTGATCCGTATTTTTCGGAGGAATTCATCGACTATGTAAACCGCTACAGCGCATTTGCGCACGCCCTTTCGCCCACACTCAAGACGATGATTGCGCCGTACGGCACCTGCCGGCTTCATGCAGACGAACATTATGTCGAGCAGCTTGCTTTGCTCGATGTGGATATCATCGCGTATCAGGATGAAGTCGGTGTACAGAAAGCGACGCCCGATCAAACCGGCGCATTTTATGCCGCACTGCGCAAAGCACACGATAAAGCAGGACGCGCCGCACTCTGGGCAGATGTCGAGCTGTTTGCATTCGAAGGTACAGTGTATCAATCGGCGCTGATTCCCGCGGATATCGACCGCCTGACGCGCCAGATTGACGCAATCTGCGATTATGTAGACGAAATTCTCGTGTATGAATACATCGGCATCATGAACAAGCCGGGTACGATCGCCTACGCCGGCCATCCCGACTCTGTTTCGTATTATGAGGACTACAAGAAAGCAATTTCCGAAAACGCATAGGAGGAATGAGCAATGCAATCCATCTGTGGAACGGACTGCTGTATGCAGTGCACCAAACGTGCAGAATGCGGCGGCTGTATCAAAACAAACGGACATCCGTTCGGCGGAACGTGTGTTGCCGCTGAATGTGTCGAACGCGGCGGAATGGCGGATTTGTCGCGCTTAAAACAACAGCTCATCGATGAAATCAACGCGCTCGGACTCCCACATTTGCATGTGGATACGCTCTATCTGCTCAATGGCGGGTATGTGAATCTCTCCTATCCGCTCCCGAATAAGACGGCGGTTTCGTTTCTTACAGAGAATCGCGTCTACTTTGGAAATCAGATCGAGCGTCCCGACAGTGAGCGGTGTTACGGCGTGGTTTGTGACGAAACGTTTCTGCTCGTGAGTGAATACGGATGTAACGGGGCAGACCCACAGCTTTTGCTTTATAAAAAGCGGTCGATCAGTTGATTTTTTGCACAGGGGAGAAAAACATATGAGCGAAATCAAGCATGCCAACATCAAAGCGTTGGAAGCCAGCTATAAATGCGAGCATGAAGACTATGAATACGATCGGCGCAAATTTGTGCCCTTTGGTGGTGCCAAACATACGCTTGTCAGTGTTTATGAAGTCCCGCCAATGAAATCGCCCTATCCGTATCACTATCATCATAAAAACGAGGAAACCTTTTATATCATCAGCGGAGAAGGAATTTTAAAAACGCCCACCGGTGAGCGAAAAGTTACAGCCGGTGATTTCCTATTCTTTCCGACTGGTCCGGAAGGCGCGCACAAGCTGACCAACTGCTCTAAAACAGAGAAACTCGTTTATATCGATTTTGATGTGGTTCATGATATCGATATTGCGGTCTACCCTGATTCCGACAAAATCGGCGTTTGGGGCATGGGCATCAACAAAGTCTACCCGCAATCCGCCGATGTCCCATATTACGATGGAGAATAACTTCACTCCTTACGTCTAAACTTCTTTGATATGAACAAACCCCGTCTGACCGGTAATCCGGTCAGACGGGGTTTTCGCTTATTCTGATTTGTCCGGTGATTCGTTTTTCATCGGCTCGACATACACAAGTTTGTGGCAATGCGGACAACGCAATACTTTGCCCTCGACCGCATTCGTGGAAACAATCATTTTAAGTAACGTCGGCCGAAATGAAGCGCCGCATTCCGGACAGACAAAGTGCTGTGTACGGTAAAACCGAACAAGCACCACAGCCGCCCAGATGAGTGCAAGGACAAGCACCACGAGTGCACCGATCAGAATTTTTTCTTCGATTGGCATACGTTCACCTCTTTTTACAATACAAACTGTAATATCAATAGATATTATAACGCCCAGTTTCCGTTTTTGAAGAGAAGCATCTCATTTCCCTCCTTGTCAATGCCAGTGATCGTCAAGTCCGCAGTGCCCACCATGAAGTCGACATGGTTTTTCGCATTGTTGCCGCCGTGGCTGCGGAGTTCTTCTTTTTCCATGAACTCGCCGCCCTTCATATTGTTCGGATAGCACTGGCCGAGCGCAAAGTGGCACGAAGCATTTTCGTCGAACAGCGTTTCCAAAAAGAGAATGCCTGTGTTCGAAATCGACGAATCATACGGCACCAGTGCAACCTCGCCCAGCCGCTTCGAGCCCTCGTCGGTGTCGAGGATCATGCGCAGTGTTTCCTCGCCCTCTTCGGCATGGCAATCGACGACCTTACCCTCATGGAAGTGAAGCGTGAAGTTTTTGATCATGCTGCCCTGATGCGAGAGCGGCAGTGCACTTTTGAGCACGCCCTCTGCCTTTTCGCAATGCGGCATCGTGAACACTTCCTCTGTCGGCATATTTGCAAAGAACGGTACACCCTGCACCGTTTTGTCACTGCCGCCTGCCCAGACGTGATTTTCTACGAGTCCCACCGTGAAATCGGTGCCCAGGCTGTTCTGATAACGAAGCGATACAAACTGCTTTTCGTTGAGCAATGCGCACCGTTTTGCAAGCAGTTCGCCGTGTTTTTGCCACAGTTCTTCGCCATTTTCCTCGACGCGGGTTGCCGCAAAAATCGCCTCCCACAAAGCTTCGACAGCTTCGTCCGCCGATTTATCCGGGAACACACGCACTGCCCACTCCACAGACGGTACTGCTGCCACACACCACTGCAGCTCATTTTTATCCATGCGGTCATAGTAGCCGTGGAACGCTTCATGTGCCGCAATGGTACGTGTCATCATCTTTTTGGAATCAACGCCTTTTAACGCTTCCGGGTCCTCGGAAACGATGCTCAAAAATGCGGCGCCGCGTGCGGCATAGTAGTTCATGCTCTCCGCTTCCCAAGCAGGAATCTGCTTGAATACTTCTAGGGGTGCATATTCATAGCGCAGACGGCTTAATTGATCGTCGCGGAAATGGACGATGACCTCGCGTGCGCCGCATTCATATGCCGCTTTTGCAACAAGACGCGCAAACGGCGCCACATCGGCTGCACATCGGATGACCAGTTCCTGATCTTTCTGCACATTGACGCCGAGCTTTACCAAAAGTTCAGCATACTTCTGCTGTTTTTCGCTCATATTCATATGATTTTCCTCCAATCAGAAAAAGCACCCTGCTCGGGTGCTTTTTCGCAATCTGATATTATACCAACTCGATTACAGCCATTTCTGCTGCATCGCCGCGGCGCGGACCTATTTTGATTATCCGGCAATATCCACCGTTTACGTCTGCGTATTTCGGTGCGATTTCGTCGAACAATTTTTTCACAACTTCTTCTTTTGTGATATAGGCGAATGCCTGGCGTTTGGAGTGGAGATTGTTGTTTTTGCCGAGCGTAATCATTTTCTCAGCCATTGCGCGAACCTCTTTTGCTCGGGTCACTGTGGTCTCGATCTTGCCTGTTTCCAGGAGATAGGTGACCATAGCGCGGAGCATTGCTCTTCTGTGATCAGAGGTTCTGCCCAGTTTTCTGCTTCCTGCCATTGAAATTCACTCCTTACTGGTTTAAGCATTGTTTTGCCGAATCGGCGGGGGCTTTGATGTAATGGTGTGTCATCAAAGCGCCGGAGAAAGCCGGTCTGCCCGCTTATTCATCGTCGGAAGTGAGGTCAAATCCGAGCGAACGGAGTTTTGCGATGACCTCTTCCAAAGACTTTTTGCCGAGGTTTCTGACTTTCATCATTTCTTCCTCAGACTTGCTGATCAGGTCTTCCACCGTGTTGATGCCCGCACGTTTCAGACAGTTGAAGGAACGTACAGACAAGTCAAGCTCCTCAATAGTCATCTCGAGAACTTTTTCCTGTGGGTTTTCGCCCTTTTCAACCATTATCTCAACATTTGCTGCCTGTTCGGAAAGATCGACAAACAAATTGAGATGCTCATTCAGAACCTTGGCAGCCAAAGATACAGCCTCTTTTGCGGAAATTGTTCCGTCGGTCCATACCTCAAGCGTCAGTTTATCATAGTCTGTAATCTGACCAACACGTGTGTTTTCTACCGTATAGTTTACCTTTAAAACCGGTGTGTAGATGCTGTCGACCGGAATCGCGCCGATGCTTGCGATCATCTCAGCTTTGTTGCGCTCAGCCGGAACATAGCCACGGCCTCTGTCAATGACAATCTCCATGTGGAGTTTTGCGCCTTCGCCGAGTGTTGCAATGTGCATGCCCGGATTCAAGATCTCGACCTCGGAGTCTGCTTTGATATCGCCGGCAGTAACCTCGCCTTCACCTTCTGCTTCGATGTAAACCGTTTTCGGTGCATCGCCGTAGATTTTTGCGGTCAGGCTTTTGATATTCAAAACGATTTCCGTTACGTCCTCTTTCACGCCCGGAATGGTCGAGAATTCGTGTTGCACTCCATCAATTTTGATGGATTTTACCGCAACGCCGGGAAGCGAGGAGAGCAGTACGCGTCTTAAGCTGTTGCCCAGTGTGGTACCATAGCCACGCTCAAGCGGCTCAAGAACAAATCTTCCGTATGTGCCGTCCGATTTGATATCGGCCGTCTCAATTCTTGGCTTTTCGATTTCAATCATTTAAAACCCTCCTGTCTGCAGTCATGTTCTGCACTGAATGACCCATTCCCTATAAACAATCAGTCGTACAGCGTCTAATTATTTCGAGTAATACTCGACGATCAGGAGTTCCTGAACATCAAGGTCGATGTCCTCACGATTCGGCAGGCGAACAACTTTTGCTTCATATGTCTCTTTGTTCATATCAAGCCACATCGGAACCGGGCGAGCGCCGCAGGTCTCAACGATTGCTTTGAGTTTGTCGCTTGCGCGCAGTTTTTCACCAACAGAAACGACATCGCCAGCTTTTACCTGATAGGACGGAATGTCTACGCGTTTGCCGTTTACATTGAAATGACCGTGAACAACGAGCTGTCTAGCCTCTGCTCTGGAAGTTGCAAGGCCCAGTCTGTAAACGATGTTGTCAAGACGGGACTCACAAATACGCAGCAGGTTTTCGCCTGTCATACCCGGCTGACGCTCTGCCTCGTTGAAGTAACCTTCAAACTGGCTCTCGAGAACGCCGTAGTAACGTCTTGTTTTCTGTTTTTCTCTCATCTGAATACCATATTCAGAGATCTTTTTGCGGTTCTGACCGTGCTGGCCCGGTGCATAAGCTCTGCGAGTAAAGGAGCATTTGTCCGAGTAGCATCTCTCGCCTTTGAGGAACAGTTTCGCGCCCTCACGACGGCACATTCTGCAAACCGCATCCGTATATCTTGCCATTACTGGTTACACCTCCTGGTTTAGTCAATGCTGCGTGTTTCACGCAGCGTTTGTTTCACAACAATCAGACACGTCTTCTTTTCGGCGGACGGCAGCCGTTGTGAGCGATCGGTGTTACGTCACGGATCATGGAAACTTCCAGACCGACAGCCTGCAGTGCGCGGATCGCAGCTTCGCGTCCCGAGCCCGGGCCTTTGACATACACTTCAACTGTTTTCAAGCCGTGCTCCTGCGCAGCTCTTGCAGCTTTTTCAGCAGCAGTCTGTGCAGCGAACGGTGTGGATTTTTTGGAACCTCTAAATCCCATTTCGCCAGCACTTGCCCACGAAATTGCGTTGCCCTGAACGTCTGTGATGGTGATGATGGTGTTGTTAAAGGTAGACTGAATGTGTACTGCGCCGCGCTCAATGTTTTTGCGCTCGCGGCGTCTGCGAACAACTTTTTTTGCTGTTGCTTTTGGTGCCATATGCGTTAGCCTCCCTTATTTCTTCTTGTTAGCAATTGTCTTTTTCGGACCTTTGCGTGTACGAGCGTTTGTTTTGGAACGCTGACCACGAACAGGGAGACCTTTTCTATGACGGGTTCCTCTGTAACTGCCGATCTCGATCAGACGTTTGATGTTGAGTGCGGTTTCTCTGCGGAGATCACCCTCAACGATGCAGTGTTTGTCAATATAATCTCTCAGCAAAGATGCCTCGTCTTCTGTCAGGTCTTTCACACGGGTGTCCGGGTTGATTCCTGTTCCTGCGAGAATGTCTCTTGCTGTTTTCGGACCGATACCAAAGATGTAAGTCAGAGCGACCTCGACTCTTTTTTCTCTGGGCAGGTCAATACCGGCTATACGAGCCATTAAGTTGCACCTCCAATACAGTGTGAGCACGTTTAATCAAGGCAATCAGCCCTGACGCTGTTTGTGTTTCGGGTTCTGGCAAATGACCATGATACGGCCTTTGCGTCTGATAACCTTGCATTTTTCACATATTGGCTTTACCGAAGGTCTTACTTTCATTTGAAATTACCTCCTTCACGGTTTGCCGGAGTTTCCGGCATTTGCATCAATCTTTGATTATTTCGAACGCCATGTGATGCGTCCTTTTGTCAAATCATACGGGGACATTTCCACCGTAACTTTATCGCCGGGAAGAATGCGGATGAAGTTCATCCGAAGCTTGCCGGAAATGTGGGCCAAAATGGTATGGCCGTTTGGAAGTTCTACCTTGAATTGTGCATTCGGCAACGCATCAACCACGGTGCCTTCAATTTCGATGACATCTTGTTTAGACAAGCGGGTTACCTCCCTGCGTGTTAGCGCTTTCCTCGCTGCCGTAATTAAACGGGTGAAGTGCACGCCTGAGTGTTCGGTTTGTTTCGGTTTCGGCTTTCGTGAGGATCGTGTTTGTCTTATGCAGGTGCCGCGGATTTTTACGCTTCGGATCTTCGACCTTTCTGCGCTTGCCGTCTGCGATAAACACGCTTTCGTTTTCGATTTTGACAATCACATAAAAACGATTTTTGTCATGTCCGGCCATCGACCGTACAACCATTCCTTCTGTAAACTGCACAGTGTTCCTCCTAACTTAATGAACGGTCAGGATTTTGACGCCGGTTTCGGTAATCAAAACCGTGTGTTCAAAGTGTGCAGAGATACTTCCCGATTTCGTCACAACGGTCCATCCGTCAGCTAGCTGGCGAACACCCGCACCCGAAAGATTGATCATCGGCTCGATCGCCAGCGTCATGCCGGGTACCAGCCGCATCCCTCTGCCGGGATTGCCGAAATTCGGAACCTCCGGGTCCTCGTGCAGATCTTTTCCCACACCGTGACCGATATATTCCCGCACGACTCCATAACCGAATGACTCGGTATATTCCTGAATCGCGTGGCCGATATCGCCTAACCGGTTGCCGGGTTTTGCCTGCGCAATGCCCAGTGAAAGGCTTTCTTTTGTGACCTCGAGGAGTTTTTTTGCCTCGGGGGAAACCGTCCCAACCTCAAAGGTATAGGCGTTGTCGCCGTGGAAGCCGTTATAATAAGCTCCGACATCCACACTGACGACGTCGCCGTCTTTGAGAATCGTTTTGGCGGACGGGATGCCATGAATCACTTGATCGTTAACTGAAATACATGCGCTTGCCGGAAATCCGCCGTATCCCAAAAACGAAGGTTTTGCCCCCGCTTTGACGATGAACTGGTGGATCACATGGTCAATTTCCTTTGTGGAAACGCCCGGTTTCATGAACGGCTCTGCCGCCCACAATGCCGCATTCGACAGTCGGCATGCTTCACTCATCTTCTCAATTTCATGTGCATTTTTGAGAATAACCATATTCTCACGCCTCCAGCGCTTTCAGAGTTAATGCGGACGTATCCGCAACCTCGTCCTGTCCTTCGACAGGATAAAGCTTACCCTGCGCTTTATAATAAGCGATCAGCGGCTCTGTCTGTGCATGATAGACGTTCAGCCGTTCCTTA
This sequence comes from uncultured Clostridia bacterium, assembly GCA_944386285.1. Lineage (GTDB taxonomy): Bacteria > Bacillota > Clostridia > Oscillospirales > Ruminococcaceae > Paludihabitans. Next base: position 44,889 of record CALXAM010000029.1, read on the forward strand.
ACGGTATCCGGATGATCATCTGTCCGCAAGACTGTTTTTGCGCCGCACTTATCGCAGATGCCTTCGACTTTCGTCGGTTTAAAAATGGTGTGATAGGAAGCACCGCAGCCTTCGCAGACTCTGCGCCCCGAAAGACGTTTGGTGATCTCCTCATCACTCACTTCAATATCGATGACCTTATCAATGATGATTCCCATTTTGTCAAGTGCTTCGGCCTGGGGCACTGTCCGGGGGAAGCCGTCCAAAATGAAACCGTTTTTGCAGTCGTCTTTCGCCAGACGTTCTTTCACCATTTGGATCACAACGTCATCGGGAACGAGCTGCCCTGCTTCAATGTACTGTTTGACTGCCATGCCAAGCTCCGTCTGATTCTTGATTGCCTCGCGAATCAGGTTGCCGGTCGAAATTGCCGGAATCGAAAGCTTGTCGCAAATAACCTCCGCCTGTGTGCCTTTACCGGCACCAGGGGCACCTAACAAAATCAGATTCATACGCTCACCCTTCTTTATAAAAAACTCTTATTCCAAGAATCCTTTGTGGTGACGCATCAGCAGCTGGGACTCGAGTTGTTTCATCGTGTCAAGAGCAACGCCTACCACGATGATGATCGAGGTACCGCCAAGCGCAACCGGAATGCTGAAGACTGCATTGAATACGATCGGGAATACAGCGATGACACCAAGGAACAACGCGCCGATCAACACAATCTTGCTGATGACTTTGCTGATAAAGGTCGATGTCGGTTTGCCCGGACGAATGCCCGGAATCGCACCGTTGTTATTTTTAATGTTGTTTGCAATTTCAATCGGATTGTACTGCAACGTCACATAGAAGTAGTTGAAGCCGATAATCAGAATGAAATACAAAATACCGTAGAACCAATGCGACGGGGACAGCCAGTACAAAACATTATACCAGAATCCACCCGGTGTCGGATTCACGAACGCGCCGATGGTGCTCGGAATCGACAAAAGCGAGGAAGCAAAGATGATCGGCATAACACCGCTCAAATTGACCTTAATCGGTACAAATGAGCTCTGGCCACCGTACATTTTTCTGCCTACAACGCGTTTTGCATACTGCACCGGAATCCGGCGCTCTGCATCGGTCATAATGATGATGAACACGATCATTGCTGCGAAGATTACGAGAATGATCGGAACAATAATATAGTTGATTCCGCCCTCTGCGAATTTCTGAATCAGAATATCGATATTGGACGGGAGTCCTGCAAGAATACCGGCAAACAAGATAATCGAAATACCATTGCCGATTCCTTTTTCTGTGATCTGGTCACCGATCCATACAACGGCGCAAGCACCGGCTGTGAATACGAACATAATGACGACCATCACAAAATATTTCATACCGCCTTTTAAGTACTCCGACGCAATTGCATCTTGGCTTACCAAAAGCGTATAGTAACCGAACGACTGTAACAGGCTCATACCAACCATCACAAAACGAGTGATTCGATCGATCTTTCTGCGTCCTGCTTCTCCCTCTTTTGCCAAACGCTCCAGCGGCGGAATCGCCACTGTCAAAAGCTGAATGACAATCTGTGCGGTAATATATGGCGAAACAGACAATGCAAAAATTGTTCCGTTTGCAAACGCACCGCCCGAGAAGGTGTTAAGCAGACCAAAGAAGTTATTGCCGTCGCCGACAAGCTCTTTTAACGCGGTTCCGCTTACAAACGGAACAATGATCGCAGAACCTAAGCGGAAAATGACGAGCATTACAATCGTAAATAACAACCGTTTTCTTAAATCGGGGTTTTTAAATGCATTTCGGATGGTCGTAAACACCTTAGATCACCTCTGCATTTCCGCCAGCCTTCTCGATTTTCTCCTTTGCAGAAGCCGAAAAAGCAACAGCTTTTACGGTAAAGTTCTTGGTGAGTTCGCCGTTGCCGAGAACTTTCACACCGTCGCAGACTTTTTTAACGAGTCCACAAGCTTTTAAAGCCTCAGCATCGATGACAGCGCCGTTTTCGAACTTTGCCTCAAGGTCGCCGATGTTTACGATCGCGTAGTTGGTTGCAAAAATGTTGACGAATCCTCTTTTCGGAATACGTCTCTGTAACGGCATCTGGCCGCCTTCAAATCCCGGTCTCACACCGCCGCCCGAACGAGCTTTCTGGCCTTTATGACCTTTGCCTGCGGTTTTACCGTTTCCGGAACCGTGACCACGGCCAATACGTTTTGCAACGTGTGTGGAACCTGCTGCAGGTGATAACTCATGCAGTTTCATGTGCGCGCACCTCCTTAATTATTCTGTTACCTCGACGAGGTGGGAAATCTTAAAGATTTTGCCCTGTGTTGCAGCATTTGCAGGCTGCGTTGTCACATCGCCGATTTTGCGAAGGCCCAGCGACTTTGCAGTCTCAATCTGAGCTTTTTGTCTGCCGGCGAGACTTTTGACGAGTTTAATTGTAACTGTGTTTGCCATGAAAGTCCGCCTCCTTAACGATAAATTTCCTGAACAGTCTTACCGCGTTTTGCAGCGACTTCTTCAGCAGTGCGCAGATTTGCCAAAGCGTTCATTGTTGCTCTGACAACGTTGCACGGATTGTTCGAACGCAGCGATTTGGTACGGATATCGGTGATACCAGCTGCCTCTACAACGGCACGAACCTGGCCACCAGCGATAACGCCTGTGCCTTCCGGAGCCGGTTTCAGCAGAACTCTGCCTGCGCCGAATGCGCCGATGATCTCGTGCGGAATCGAAGTTCCTTTGAGGGAAACTTTGATCAGATTTTTCTTTGCGTCTTCGATGCCTTTTCTGATAGCATCCGGAACCTCGCCCGATTTACCCATGCCGAAACCAACAATGCCGTTTCCGTCACCAACAACGACAAGCGCTGCAAATTTGAAAATACGGCCGCCTTTCACGGTTTTAGAAACACGGTTGATCGAAACAACGTTCTCTTTCAAGTCCAGTGTTGTTGCATCAATTTTAGCCAAACGAATAACCTCCTCGTTTAAAACTTGAGGCCGCTCTCGCGAGCACCATCAGCCAATTCTTTTACACGACCGTGATACAGATAACCGCCTCTGTCGAATACGACAACTTCGATATTTTTCTCAGCCGCAGCTTTTGCGATTGCCTGACCGACTTTGCGTGCAGCCTCTTTGTTGCTGCCGTTTCCGTCGAATCCTTTGTCCATTGTGGACGCAGATGCCAGTGTCACACCATTTACGTCATCAATCAGCTGTGCGTAAATGTGCTTGTTCGAGCGAAATACGTTCAGGCGTGGACGCTGTGCAGTACCCGAGATTTTCGCACGGACTCTGCGGTGTCTTTTGAGCCGCTGCTCATTGCTGTTAAAGCTTTTCACCATAGCTTCTTCACTCCTTTAATTATTTCTTCGAGCCTTTACCGGCTTTACCCTCTTTACGCTGGACATACTCACCAACGTAGCGAATGCCCTTACCTTTGTACGGCTCCGGCGGACGTTTCTCGCGGATAATTGCTGCAAACTGGCCAACAGCCTGTTTGTCTGCACCGCTTACCACGATTTTGTTCGGAGACGGAACTTCAATTGTGATACCGTCTGCTTCCGGCATGATAACCTGGTGCGAATAACCAAGGTTCATCACAAGGTCTTTGCCCTGTTTTGCAGCACGGTAGCCGACGCCCTGAATCTCAAGCTCCTTTGTAAAGCCTTTTGTAACGCCTTCCACCATGTTGTTGACCAGAGTTCTGGTCAAGCCATGCAGGGACTTGTGCAATTTATCCTCACTCGGACGGGAAACTTTCAAAACATTTCCCTCGAGTTCCACGATCATATCTTTGTGGAGCTGTCTTGTGAGCGTTCCCTTAGGACCTTTCACTGTAATAACGTTGCCGTCGATTTTTACGTCAACGCCGGAGGGAACATCAATTTCTTTTCTGCCAATACGAGACATTCCTTAATACCCTCCTTACCAAACGAACGCGAGCACTTCGCCGCCAACGTTCTCCTGTCTTGCTTTTCTGTCTGTCATAACACCTTTCGACGTGGAAACGATCGCGATTCCAAGTCCTTTCATCACTTTCGGCATCTCTTCGCTGCCGGAGTAGATACGCAGGCCCGGTTTGGAGACTCTGCGCAGACCGCTGATGACCGGTGTTTTATTCTCACCGTATTTGAGTGTAATACGGATAATACCCTGTTTTCCATCATCAATCACCTGAAAGCTCTTGATGTAGCCTTCATCGACCAGGATCTGAGCGATGGATTTTTTCATGTTGGATGCAGGAACATCGACCGTGTCGTGTTTTGCTGTGTTCGCGTTTCTGATGCGTGTCAGCAAATCTGCAATACTATCGGTGATTTGCATACCGTCAACCTCCTTTGCTCTTGTTTACCAGCTGGCTTTTTTCACACCCGGGATCTGACCTTTGTAAGCAAGCTCTCTGAAGCAGATACGGCAGATACCGTATTTACGCAGATAAGCGTGCGGTCTTCCACAGATTTTGCATCTGTTGTAGGCGCGGGTGGAAAACTTAGGCGTTCTCTGCTGTTTGTTAACCATAGATTTTTTTGCCATGATATGTTTCCTCCCTCTTATTTCTCAAACGGTGCGCCCATCAGGGTCAAAAGCTCGCGAGCTTCCTCGTCTGTTTTTGCTGTTGTGATGAACGAAATATCCATACCGCGGATTTTGTCGATTTTATCGTAATCGATTTCCGGGAAGATGAGCTGCTCTTTGACACCCACGGAGTAGTTGCCGCGGCCATCAAACGAGTTCGGATTGATTCCTCTGAAGTCGCGGACACGCGGGAGCGCAACGTTGAAGAAACGATCCAGGAATTCATACATTCTGTCGCCGCGCAGTGTTACTTTTGCGCCGACGTTCATGCCTTCACGAAGTTTGAAGTTTGCGATGGATTTCTTCGCTTTTGTGATGACCGGTTTCTGACCGGTGATTTTCGAAAGGTCGGAAAGGATCGCATCCATCATTTTCGAGTTGCTGCCTGCTTCACCGCAAGCAACGTTCACGACGATTTTATCAAGCTTCGGGATCTGCATGACACTTTTATAACCGAACTTTTTCATCAAAGCCGGGGCTACGTCTTTTACATAGTAATCTTTGAGTCTTGCCACGAAATGCTTCCTCCTTACTTAATTTCTTCGCCGCATTTTCTGCAGACGCGGACTTTTTTGTCGCCGTCCATTTTCACACCGGTGCGAACCGGTTTTTTGCATTTAGAGCAGTATACTGCTACTTTGCAAGCATAGATCGGGGCTTCTGCTTTTACGATGCCGCCGGTCTCACCCATTCTTCTGGGTTTGACGTGTTTGGACACAACGTTGATACCCTCAACGATGACTTTGCCCTCTTTCGGGCTGACTTCGAGGACTTTTGCAGTTTTGCGGTTGCCTTTGTCGTCGAATTTGTCGGAATATTTACCGGTCATCAGGCATACGGTGTCGCCTTTTTTTACGTGCAGTTTCGTATTCATAACCTATGACCTCCTTACAGCACTTCCGGTGCGAGGGAGAGGATCTTCATGTAGTCTTTGTCACGAAGCTCTCTTGTAACCGGCCCAAAGATACGAGTGCCTCTGGGGTTTTTGTCTTCTCTGATAATAACAGCAGCGTTCTCGTCGAAACGGATATAGGAGCCGTCTTCACGGCGCAGGCCTTTTGCCGAACGAACAATAACTGCTTTCACGACGTCGCCTTTTTTCACCGTGCCGCCCGGAGCAGCTTTTTTAACGGATGCGACAACGACATCGCCAATGTTAGCATACCTTTTTCTGGAACCGCCCAACACACGAATGCACATCAGTTCTTTTGCGCCGGTGTTGTCAGCGACCTTCAGGTAAGTTTGCATCTGGATCACAGTGCGTTCCTCCTTTTAAGGTTAAAAGCGCAAATTATTTCGCTTTCTCAATGATCTCGACCACACGCCAATTTTTGTCTTTGGAGAGCGGACGGGTTTCCATAATCATAACACGATCGCCGACGCCGCAGGAATTTGTTTCGTCATGCGCTTTCAGTCTGATTGTGCGTTTGATGATTTTTTTGTAGAGCGGGTGTTTCACGTTGTCTGCGATGGAGACCACGCAGGTTTTATCCATTTTGTCGCTTACGACGATACCGACTCTTGTTTTTCTGAGGTTTCTTTCGCTCATAGCTTATATGATCCTCCTTCCGTTACTGCTCGCTCTTTAATTCGTTCGCACGAATAACGGTTTTCACACGAGCAATATCCCGTTTCACTGCTGCGATGCGCATCGGGTTATCGAGCTGATTCACAGCGAGCTGAAAGCGGAGGTTGAAAAGCTCAGATTTGAGCGATGCCAGCTTCTCGTTGAGTTCTGCCGGCGAAAGTTCACGGATTTCATTCGCTTTCATTATTGCTCACCACCTGTCATTTCCTTCGTTACAAACTTGCATTTGATCGGGAGCTTGTGCATAGCAAGACGCATAGCCTCTCTTGCGAGCTCCTCGGATACGCCGCCGATTTCGAACATCACTCTGCCCGGTTTTACAACGGCTACCCAGTATTCCGGAGAACCTTTACCTTTACCCATTCGAGTTTCAGCCGGTTTCTCAGTGATCGGTTTATCCGGGAAAATTTTGATCCAAACCTGACCGCCACGTTTGATGTAACGGGTCATTGCGATACGAGCTGCCTCGATCTGGTTGGAGGTGATCCATGCCGGCTCAAGAGCCTGCAGGCCATATTCACCGTGGGAAACAAAGTTGCCGCGGGTTGCTTTACCTGTCATACGGCCTCTCTGCTGACGACGGAATTTTACGCGTTTTGGTAACAGCATTATTTGTTTCCTCCTTCCTCACGGGGTCTTCTCGGTCTGCGGTTGTCGCGTCTTCTTTCTCTCTCTTCCGGCAGTTTCGGAGCAGTTTTAAGCTGTCCTTTCAAAACTTCGCCTTTGTAGATGAAAACTTTGACGCCCAGACGGCCATAGGTGGTGTCTGCTTCTGCAAAGCCATAGTCGATGTCAGCGCGCAGGGTGTGCAGCGGAATGGTACCCTCGTGGTAAACCTCTGCACGTGCGATCTCTGCACCGCCCAAACGGCCTGCACAGCGGATTTTAATACCTTTTGCGCCCAAACGCATGGTGCGCTGAATTGCCTGTTTCATCGCTCTTCTGAACGAGATACGGCGCTCGAGCTGTGCGCAAACGCTCTCAGCAACGAGCTGTGCCGACAGATCCGGCTGTTTGACCTCAACAATATTGACGATGACCGGTTTGTTGAGCATTGCTTCGAGTGTTGCACGAAGCTTCTCAATCTCTGCGCCGCCTTTGCCGATAACCAGACCCGGTTTTGCGCAGTGGATGTGAATGCGGACTCTTGCTGCGTCACGCTCGATCTCGATGTTCGGAACGCCTGCTGCAAACAATGTCTTTTTCAGATATTCACGAATTTTGTAATCTTCAACCAGTGTATCGCCGAAAGTGCTCTTATTTGCAAACCAGCGGGAATCCCAGTCTTTGATAACGCCCACTCTAAGTCCATGTGGGTTTACTTTCTGTCCCATAGTTTACCTCCTTCAGCTTATTCCTTTTCCTTTAAAACGAGGGTGATGTGCGATGTTCTTTTCAGAACGCGGAACGCACGGCCCTGCGCTCTCGGTCTGATCCGTTTGAGGATCGGGCCCGGGCATACGAAACATTCAGACACAAACAAATCCTCTTTGTTCATGTTGTGATTGTTCTCTGCGTTGGCGATAGCCGATTTTAAAAGCTTTTCAAGACACTCGCTTGCAGCCTTCGGTGTGTGTTTCAGGATCGCCATAGCTTTATCGACCGGCTGGTTGCGGATCAGATCAAGCACGATCTGAACCTTGCGGGGAGCTATGCGAACATATCTAAGATAAGCTCTTGCTTCCATGTGTTATAATCCTCCTTCCGGTCTTACTTTCCGTTATTCGATGTTTTCGAACCGGCGTGTCCTTTAAAGGTTCTGGTCGGTGCAAACTCGCCGAGTTTGTGGCCTACCATATCCTCCGTAACATAAACCGGAACATGTTTGCGGCCGTCGTGAACCGCGAATGTATGACCAACGAAATCCGGGAAAATCGTGGAGGAACGGCTCCATGTTTTGAGTACGCGTTTTTCGCCGGTTTTGTTCATCTCAACTACTCTTTTTAAAAGGACCGGCTGTACGTAAGGTCCTTTTTTAACGCTTCTGCCCACAGTTTTTGCCTCCTTTCAATTACTTGTCGTTTCTGCGTTTCACAATGAATTTATTGGAGGGGTGGTGTTTCTTGCGGGTCTTGTAGCCCAGTGTCGGTTTGCCCCACGGGGTAACCGGGCCCGGACGACCGATCGGGGATTTACCCTCACCACCACCGTGCGGGTGATCGCACGGGTTCATGACAGAACCACGGACGGTCGGACGCCAGCCCATGTGACGTTTTCTGCCGGCTTTACCGATCGAAACGTTCTCGTGGTCAACGTTGCCAACCTGGCCGATGGATGCCATGCATCTTGCGGATACATTGCGGAGCTCGCCGGACGGAAGACGAACGAGCGCATAGCCGTTCTCTTTTGCCATCAGCTGAGCCATGTTGCCTGCCGAGCGAACCAGCTGAGCGCCTTTGCCCGGATACAACTCAATGTTGTGGATGACGGTACCAACCGGAATTGCAGACAGCGGAAGTGCGTTGCCCGGTTTGATATCAGCATCTTCGCCAGCGCGAACTGTGTCGCCTACTTTCAGGCCGTTCGGCGCGAGGATGTATGCTTTTGTGTCGTCCTCATATTTGATGAGCGCGATGTGAGCGGAACGGTTCGGGTCGTACTCAAGGGTCATAACCTCAGCATTCATGCCGGTTTTGTTTCTCTTGAAGTCGATGACACGATATTTTGTTCTGTTTCCGCCGCCGCGATGACGAACGGTGATTCTGCCGTAGCTGTTGCGGCCGGAGTTTTTCTTCAGCGGTTCAAGCAGAGATTTTTCCGGTGCAACCTTCGACAAACCGGTGTAATCGGTGACAGTCATCTGACGTCTTGCCGGGCTTGTCGGTTTATATGACTTAATCGCCATGGTTGATTCACTTCTCCTTTATACGGTTTAGCGAGCGCCTTTGCGCTCATACATCACCTCGGGTGATGCAAGGGGTTCTTACATCATACCCTCGAAGAATTCGATTGCTTTCGAATCTTCTTTCAGAGTGACGATCGCTTTTTTCCAGTCAGCAGTGTAGCCTTCGGTTCTGCCCTGGCGTCTTAAATGACCTTTGACACGCATGGTGTTGACTTTTTTGACTTTCACGCCGAAAACAGTCTCAACAGCGTTTGCGATCTCGATTTTATTTGCATTGATTGCAACCTGGAAGGTGTAGGTTTTGTTTGCAATGCCCTGCATCGATTTCTCGGTGATAATTGGCTTAATGATAATGTCGTGCGCTACCATTATGCGTACACCTCCTCGATTTTCTTCACTGCATCCACAACAACGACGAATTTGTCATAGTTGAGGACATCGTAAGTGTTCAGGGTGTTGACCAGAGTGGTTTTCACGCCTGCGATGTTGTTTGCGCTTTTGATGACTTTCTCATCAACTTCCGGCAGAACGATGAGTGCTTTGCCGGTCACATTGAGAGCTGCGAGCATCTCAACGATTGTTTTTGTTTTGAAGCTGTCCATGGTGATGCTGTCAACAACAACGAGGTTGTTCTCAGCCACTTTGGAGGACAGTGCGGATTTCAGTGCTAACCGTTTGACTTTTTTGTTCAAGGAGTAGCTGTAATCGCGCGGTTTCGGACCCAGTGCAACGCCGCCGTGTGTCCACTGCGGAGCGCGGATGGAACCCTGTCTTGCGTGGCCGGTGCCTTTCTGTCTCCACGGTTTTCTGCCGCCGCCGGAAACTTCTGTACGAGTCAGTGTGGACTGTGTGCCCTGACGCTGATTTGCAAGATAGTTGACAACTGCTGCGTGCATCACTGCGGTGTTCGGCTCGATGCCAAAGATTGCATCGGAAAGTTCGATGGTGCTTACCTCTTTGCCAGCCATGTTCAATACTTGAATGTTAGCCATTTACGCTTCCTCCTTCCTTATGCTTTTTTGACGCTGTTGAATACAACGACCGTGCCGCCTTTCGGGCCCGGAACAGCGCCTTTGATTGCGAGCAGATTGTTTTCTGCGTCAACCTTTGCAACAACCAGATTCTGAACGGTTACGGTCTCAGCGCCCATGTGACCCGGCATTTTCTTACCTTTGAAGATACGGGACGGAGTCGAGCAAGCGCCCATGGAACCTGCATGTCTGTGGACAGGGCCGGTACCGTGTGTCTCTTTTAAACGAGCGCCGTTCCAGCGTTTGATTGTGCCCTGGAAGCCTTTACCTTTGCTTGTGCCGGTTACGTCAACATATTCGCCGTCTGCGAAAATGTCTGCTTTGATGAGGTCGCCAACGTTTACGCTGTCGATGTCATCAAGACGGAGCTCTTTGAGCACGCGTTTTGCAGCGACGCCAGCTTTCTGGAAGTGACCCTGCTGCGGTTTGTTCACGCGGGATGCTTTCTTATCGGAAAAACCGATCTGAACTGCATTGTAACCGTCGTTTTCGACTGTTTTTTTCTGAACGACAACGCACGGACCTGCTTCAACAACAGTAACCGGAATGACTTTGCCGCTCTCATCGAAGATCTGCGTCATGCCGATCTTTTTGCCGATGATACCTTTTTTCATCTTTGTTTCCTCCTATGTGTAGGTTATTGGTTGACCTTCGGCCAACATGACCTGTTCGCGCGAACCGAAATTACAGTTTGATTTCGATATCTACGCCAGCAGGAAGTTCCAGACCCTGAAGTGCTTCAACGGTCTTCTGGGACGGTCTGAGCACGTCGATGAGTCTTTTGTGAGTTCTCATCTCAAACTGTTCGCGGCTGTCCTTGTATTTATGGACTGCGCGAAGGATTGTCACGACTTCTTTCTCGGTCGGGAGCGGGATCGGACCCGAAACTCTCGCGCCGGTACGTTTTGCGGTCTCTACAATTTTGCCTGCCGCTGCGTCGATCAGAGCTGTGTCGTAACTTTTAAGTCTGATTCTGATTTTCTCCTTGACTGCCACTGTCATCGCCTCCTAATAGTATTCGTTGGGGGACATGACCTCAATCTAAAACAAACACGCACCCGGGTGTTTCGTACTTTTTTACATAAAAACACCGAAAAAACCATACAGTTTTTCCGGGTAAAGGGTGCCAATCCATAACCTAAAACGCAATCACATCCGTGCACGCACAGGGATATTGCAGTTACGTTTTTGTTTTGAAATTAAGTGTCGCCCGGTTTAAAATCGGACATACTCCACGGAAAAACCCGCACACTGTGCGGCAACCTCCCGCTTCATCGCATATCTGTTGCAGTCTTGCCTCAACTATATTACTATATCCGCAGAAAAAAAGCAAGCGTTCAAAAAAAGAATTTCAAAAATTTTTTCGCATTTTTTTGTGCATTTTGCCATACGATTTTTTGGGCCTGCACAAAGACAAATTTCCGCAGGATTTGACTTTCTTTTTGAAACGCATTATAATAAAACACATTATCGTACTATTATAATGTAGAAAAAACACTCTACTCTTTCGGAGGTTTTCTTATGACCTTTTTTTCAGAACAGGGCGGTACCCCGATGGAGCTGTTCGGTCCACTGCACTGGACGCTCACACTGATTGTCATTGCGGCCATTTTACTGCTATACATCTTTCGCCGGCCGCTGCGTGCAATGAAGCACAAAACGAAAAAAATCATCTGCGCATCCTGTGCCGCAATCTTATTTGCAAACATGACCATTTATTACGTGGGACTTATACTCGTCGGTGAATATTCCATCAAGCGCCATCTACCGCTGGAATTTTGCTTTATCACCGGCTATCTTTTAATGTATATTCTCATTTCAAACAATCGAAAGCTCTACCGTATTGTGTTTTACTACACGATTATCGGACCGGTGCCCGCGATGATCTGGCCAAACGTGACCGGTGTGTTTGACCGCTATATCTTCTACCAATTCATCATCAGCCATCACTTTATGATTATTGTGAGCTTCTATCTGCTCATCGTCATGCGGTATCATGTCTATGCGCGCGACACGATCCCTGCGCTCATCTGCGGCAACATCGTATTTACACTCGTCTACATCTTAAATATTAACTGGGGATCAAACTACATCATGTCAGCGGGATTGCCGGAGCACATGCTCACGATGTACCCGATTTTGCGGTATTTCAATCACCCGTTCTTCTGGCTCGAGGTTTGCGGCTTTGCGTTCCTAGGCTTTGGCATTCTTATTTCGTGGCTCTTGCAGGGTCGACCAAAACACGCAACGCGTGCTTCCATTCCGGTTCACAAAAAGCAAAAAACAATGGCAACTGAAAACGCGCGCTGATGGGAAACTTTCAACAACTATAAAAAGGCCATGTGGAAAATCCACATGGCCTTTTTCAGTTACTTTTATTTTTCGTCAATCGGATCATCTGGAAACTGTGCTTTTCCATTACAACTTGGAGCCGTCCGTCCGAAATCGACGCAGTGCGCACCGCACGCGGTGACACGCAGTCGGGCTGTTCTTCCGTATTGACTGCCTTTAAGTCGTCATGCTCGAGTGCAATCTGCTCGGTCACGGTGTAGCCTGCAAACTGACGCAGGTCGCAGGTGAATGTGAGCGAATCGTCAAGCGATTTGTTCACTGCCAGAATGGTGAGTGCTTCTGCCTCATCATCTTTGACAGCGACCGCATCCAAGAACGGCGCATCGCCATAGCGGCTGTCATAGACCGGCGACTGCACCAATGTGTTGAGTACTTCGCCGCGCGCATAGCGGCTTGCATAGTAGAATGGATAGAAGATTGTCTGCCGCCATGCGCCTGTTTTCGATGTCATGATCGGTGCGATAACGTTGACAAGCTGTGCCAGGCACGCCACTTTCACGCGATCCGCATGGCGCAGCAGCGTGATGAGCAAACTTCCCACCAGCAGTGCGTCTTCGAACGTGTAGATATCCTCAAGCTGATGCGGCGCTTTCTGCCAGCGTTCAAGTACGGCATCGGCTGCATTCGAATGGAACCACACATTCCACTCGTCAAACGACAAATTGATCGTTTTATTGCTGCGTTTTTTGGCTTTGACACAGTCACAGATTGCCGTCACCGATGAAATGAAGCGATCCATGCCGACGCTGCCTGCCAAGAAGTCACTTGTTTTGTTGTCCGCGTTGCTGTAATACTGGTGCAATGACACATAGTCGACCTGGTCATAGCACTGCTCGAGCATCGTGTCCTCCCAGTATGCAAAAGTCGGCATATCGATGTTCGAACTGCCGCATGCGACGAGCTCAATCGACGGATCAAGCATTTTCATGATGCGGCCGGTTTCTGCGGCAGTTCTGCCATATTCATACGCCGTTTTGTGTCCCATCTGCCACGGACCGTCCATCTCGTTGCCAAGGCACCACAGCTTAATGTTATGCGGCTCCTCCACACCGTGCTTGCGGCGCAGATCACTATAATATGTACCGCCTTTGAAGTTTGTGTATTCGAGCAGGTTTTTGGCATCCTCCGGTCCGCGTGTGCCGAGGTTTACCGCCATCATCACTTCGGTATCAGCCTGTTTTGCCCACTGTGCAAATTCGTTTAAGCCGAATTCGTTCGTTTCAATCACGTTCCACGCAAGCTCCGGCCGGACAGGGCGCTCTGATTTCGGGCCGACACCATCCTCCCAGCGATAGCCCGATACAAAGTTTCCGCCCGGATACCGCACCACCGGAACACCCAGTTCACGCACGAGTTTTACCACGTCCTGCCGCAGTCCGGCTTCGTCCGACAATGTGTTGCCCGGGTCATAAATACCCTCATAGACCGCGCGGCCGAGATGCTCGATAAACGAGCCATAGATTCGTTTGTCCACCGGCGCAAGCACAAACGATGCATCTAAATGAAGGGTTGCCTGTTTCATTGCTTTATTCCTCCTCTTCAGGTCATTAAAACCGGTTTGATCCGGTCTCCGTCAAACAATAAATCGTCGATGCACAGCATCCGGTTGCCGGCTTCCTTGTCGCCGATATTGCGGCGGTGGTAGACGATTTTCCACTCATCTGTGCCGGGGAGTTGCAAAAATCCGTGGTGACCGGGTCCTTCTGCCACACCCTCCTGTGCAGAAAGAATTGTGTAAGGAGTTCCGGTGACGGCGAACGGCGTTTCACACACGGCAGTGCGCACCCGATAGGAGCCGTCGCCCCAGTTGCCCTCCGACCACATGAAGTGATAGACGCCGTTTCGTTTGAGCATGCATGGGCCTTCCACATAGCCGTCCGGTGTAATCTCTTTGAAAATCGAGCCGTCCGCCATCGGGACAAATCCGTTCATTTCCTCGTTCATGATCGCCACATTGCAATGCTTCCATCCGCCGTAGTACAGATAGACAGTGCCGTCGTCATCCTTAAACAGATGCGCGTCGATCGGCTGTGCGCCGTTTACGAACCGATCGATCAAATGACCGTCCATCCATTTTGTGAACGGGCCTGCCGGCGAATCGGATGCGGCGATGATGAGTCCGCCCTCTTCCGCATCGCTTTGAATATCGTTGACTGCAAAGATCAAAAAATATTTGCCGTTTTTCTCGATGATTGTCGGCGCCCAAACGGCACGCCACACCCACGGGAAATCCTCCATCTGAATGATGCCCTCATGTTTTTCCCAGTGTTCGCCATCGACAGACGAAAACGCGTCGAGATTCATCTGCGCTTTGTAGTCGGTAAACGATCTGGTCACATAAATATAGTATTTTCCCTCATAAAACCGTGCTTCCGGGTCGGCATACCAGCCCGGGACGATTGGATTCTTTGTTTTCTTCATTGTGCTTCTCCCTTTCGGATGATGTTCTGTGTTTATCTTAGCCGATATGTACATATTTTCAAAGTGTATTTTCTCCGAACTTCTTGACTTTTTCTCCGGTTTTTATTATCCTCAAATTAAAAAAGGAGGCGGCACATTGTATACGATTCACTATTGCGAAGCCGGACGGCAAAACCCCGACGGCGATCGGATTTCCCGTCCGAACGGCAGCGGCGACTGGCTGTTTTTGCTCTTTTTATCGCCGATGACCGTCGTGCTTCCCTCAGGCACGCAGACCGCGCAGTCCGGCGCATGCATTCTGTATCCGCCCGATGCCTGCCAGGATTATTTTGCGCCGGGTGTGTTTTTAAACAGCTATGTCCATTTCAGCACACCGGAGCCGTTGATCTACGCGCTCCCCGTCTGCACACTGTTTTACCCGTCCGACCCGCAGCACATCAATCATGTGCTCGCACAGATCCAAGCGGAATGTTTAACGAAAGACATGTGGTTTGACGAAATGTCCGACACACTGCTGCGCGGATTGTTCCTCTCGCTCTCCCGCGAGCAAACAACTGCCAAAACACCCGTTTCCCCGCTGTTTGAGCCGTTCCGGCAGGCACGTCTCGCCATCCTCTCCCGCTGTGAGGAGCCGTGGGACGCTACGCAGATGTGCGCACTTGTCAATCTTTCAAAAAGTCAGTTTTATGCGTACTACCGTGCCTTCTTCGGCGTATCACCCAAAGAGGACTTGATTTCGGCACGCTTAAACCGCGCGTGCAACCTGCTCACAAACCAGCTTTTATCCGTGAGCGAAGCCGCCGCACAGTGCGGATTTATGAATCTCTGTCACTTCACCCGTCTGTTCAAGCGTCGTTTCGGCTGTTCGCCCGGCGCCTATCAAAAGATGCACCGCCATCCATAAAAACACCCGTCTGCTCAAGCAGAATGAACCGCCCCAGATTGTGCAGACAGCACAAAAAGAGCCCCCTGTGCGGGAATATTAGGTTTTAGCAGGAGTGGCGCAGCGTCAGCGGCGCCACTCCTGTTTTGCTTTGGATACGCTCGTGATTG